>JAJQAY010000019.1 GCA_021203515.1 Bacteroides sp.
TATATATATATATATATATATATATATATATTGAAGAATATGGAGACACTGAACGAATGCCGTTTAAGGCACGCAGGCAGTCTTCAAGAAATTGGAAGACATTGCCGATGTATCTTCTCTCTCTAAAGAGGATAGAGAACGTTATGAAAATAGCGTAGATGCTTATCGCACCAATTTGTGTGTAATGGATGCTGCTAAATTGGAAGGACGCGAAGAAGGACGCGAAGAAGGTCGTGAGGAAGCCACTATCACGATTGCACGAAATTTGAAAGCGCAAGGAATTTCAATAGATGTAATTGCGCAGAGTACCCACTTGACACGAGAGGTAATTGAAAATTTATAGAGCTTTGAGCGCTTTTATAGAATAATAAAAAGGGGATGAACAGATAAATTTTCTGCTTATCCTTTTTTTTATTTGTTTTTAGTACTTCACCGTAAACACCACCGGATTATGATCGCTGCATAAATCCAGATTGGGAGAGAAGTAATTGACGCACTTCAATTCCGGAGAATGGAAAGCGTAGTCGATGCGGAACATGCGTTTGGCGTAGCGATAGGTGTACATGTAACCGCGTCCGCCACTCTTGAAGCCGTCTTGCAGGAGTTCTGAGAGTTGGTAGTAGGTGTAGGATGACGGGAGGGAGTTGAAGTCGCCGCACACCAATACGGGATGGCGGCTGGCGATGGCAAGGCGGCAGATGCTATCGGTCTGGGCAGCACGTTTCACGAAGTTCTCGTGAAGGGTTTCCGCAGCTTCCTGCACGGCCTCGGCTTCGCGACGGGTATTGTCGGTGGCAAGTTCGCGTGTCCATTTCTTGCGGTTTTGGCTGACGCTGGTGGTTTGCAGGTGATTGTTGAGCAGGCAAATCGTATCTCTTCCTAAAACGATGTTGCACATCATGCTACAGTTGGCACTGTTGGGGTAGGTGATGAAGCGTTCGTTCGTCAGCGGGTAGCGGCTGAATACAGCGATAGGCAGTATGCCCCGCTTTTTGTCTTCGGCAGGGATAAGGGCGTATTTCCAGTGGGAAAGTACGCGGCGGATGCTGTCCATCGGGAAATACTTATTGTCGCCGAACTCTTGGAAACATAGTACATCGACGTGCTGCTGTTGCATATATCTGGCTATCTCCTTACAGGAATAGCCGGTGATTTCGTCACCGAAGCTGTGGATATTGTAGGTGGCTACGGTCAGATAGCCTGATGTATCGGCAGGTATCTTTTCTTTAGAATTAAATTGAATGACAGACGTCAGGCATCCCCAGTTGAAGGCGATGGCGATGAGTGAAATCCATACCCATTTTTTGCGGCGAATGCCCAGCAGACGGCTACTATCAGGTTGCAGAGCAGCAGCACCGGCAGGGCAAGCCCCAACAGGGGCATGATGACCGACTCGGCCGGGGCATAGTAACCGGAGCGTGACGCTATGATAGTGACAACCGCCAACACAATGGTGGCGGTTATCAGTATAATATGAAAGAGGCCCTTTATGGCGGATTTTCCCATGAATGTTTATTTGGCTACATTATTGATAGGCTTTCCACCCAGATAGGCTTTCACGTTTTCAAGCATAATCTGCATAAGGCGCTCGCGGGCGGCGGCGGTTGCCCAGGCAATGTGCGGGGTGATGTAACAGTTCTTGGCGGCGAGCAGAGGATTGTCGGCACGTGGTGGCTCTTGTGACAGGACATCGAGGCCGGCGGCAAGGATAGTGCCGTTGTTCAGGGCATCGGCAAGGTCTTGCTCGTTGATGAGTGGGCCGCGTCCGGTGTTGATGAGGATGGCGGTGGGCTTCATCAGTTTCAGGCGGGCGGCGTTCACCAGCTCACGAGTGAAGTCGGTGAGGGGACAGTGCAGGCTGACGATGTCGCAGGTGGCAAACAGTTCGTCGAGTTCCAGCTTCTTGATTTCGGGAGCAAGCTGGAAGGGAGATTTGGAGGTATGTGCACATACTTCCATGCCGAAGCCGATGGCGATGCGGGCAGTGGTGTAGCCGGTCTGTCCCAGTCCTACGATACCTATTTTCTTGCCACGCAGTTCGATGAGCGGTCTGTCCCAGAAGCAGAAGTCGGGATTGCTGCTCCAACGTCCCCGGCGCACTTCGTTGGTGTAGTGCTGCACTTGCTGGGTGATGTTTAGGATATGGGCAAAGACCATTTGTGCGACGGAAGCGATACTGTAGGCCGGGATGTTGGTTACGATAATTCCCCGTTCTTTGGCGGCAGCTACGTCGATGATATTGTATCCGGTGGCAAGCACACCGATGTATTTCAGTTCGGGCAATGCCGCTATGGTTTCGGCATTTAGCACAACTTTGTTGGTCAGCAGGATTTCTGCGCCGGCAGCGCGTTCCAGTACTTCAGAGGGGGCGGTACGCTCGTAAATGGCACACTCGCCCAAGGCTTTCAGTTCATCCCAGGAGAGGTCTCCGGGGTTGGCAGCATAGCCGTCTAATGCTACTATTTTCATAATCGAGTTATAAGTTATTATTTTGAGTTATAAGTTATAAGTTATGAGTTATTTGTTTGTAATGGGGCTGCGCCATCATGCCGAAAGGAAAAACACAAGCAAATAACTCATAACTTATAACTCATAACTTATATTTTTTCCCTTCTCCCCACAACGCCTGCATCCGTTCTTTATGCTTCTGCTCGGCGGCATTGTTTTGCGGCTCCCAGATGCGGCGGTCTTTCAGCTCGTCGGGCAGGAATTGCTGGCGGACAAAGTTGCCGGGATAGTCGTGGGCATATTTATAGTTGTCACTGTAGCCGAGTTCTTTCATCAGCTTGGTGGGAGCATTGCGCAGGTGCAGGGGTACGGGCAGGTTGCCGGTCTGCTTCACCAACTCCAGGGCGTTGTTGATAGCCATATAGGCCGAGTTGCTCTTGGGACTGGTGGCGAGGTAGATGGTGGCTTCTGCCAGCGGGATGCATCCTTCGGGCCAGCCCACTTTCATCAGTGTTTCAAAACAGGCATTGGCAAGGAGCAGGGCATTGGGATTGGCCAGTCCGATATCTTCCGAGGCGGAAATGACGAGTCGGCGGGCGATGAAAGCAGGGGCTTCGCCACCTTCCACCATGCGGGCCAGCCAGTAGATGGCACCGTCGGGGTCGCTGCCGCGAATGGATTTGATGAAGGCGGAGATGATGTCGTAGTGCATTTCGCCGTCTTTGTCGTAGGCAAGCGGATTTTGTTGCAGGCGTTCGGTCACCATTTCGTCGGTGATGACAACGGGGTCTTCCGCTTCGGACTCTACTACGAGTTCGAGGATATTGAGCAACTTCCGTGCGTCTCCTCCGCTGTAGCGAAGGATGGCGGTGGTTTCTTTCACCTCAATCTTTCTCTCTTTCAGTACGATGTCGGTGGCGATGGCACGTTGCAGCAGTTCCAGCAGGTCGTCCTTCTCCAACGACTTCAGTACGTAGAGCTGGCAGCGGGAGAGCAACGGGCGGATGACTTCGAACGAAGGGTTCTCTGTTGTGGCGCCTATCAGCGTCACGGTGCCCTGCTCCACAGCTCCCAGCAACGAGTCTTGCTGAGACTTGCTGAAACGGTGGATTTCGTCAATGAACATGATGGGGCTTGACTGAGAGAAGAAGCGGTTGCTCTTGGCATGCTCTATCACATCGCGCACATCCTTTACGCCGCTGGTCACGGCACTGAGCGTATAGAACGGTGTCTCCAGCTTGTTGGCGATAATCTGTGCCAACGTTGTCTTTCCCACTCCCGGAGGTCCCCATAGGATGAACGAAGAGATGCGTCCCGCGTCAATCATCTTGCGCAGCACTGCACCCGGTCCCACCAAGTGTTTCTGACCGATATAATCATCCAATGTCTTGGGCCGAAGCCGCTCTGCTAGTGGAGGCATGATAGTGATTAGTTATTAGTGATTAGTGATTTGCTTATTAGGGTTGATGATTTACGTTTTTTGTATGTGATTATGGAAGCGGTTATCATTTTTATGAGACTCGTACAATCTATATTCAACGAACTATATTGTTCAGATGTGATATAGCTTGTCCTACTTAATACTTCAAGCCAATATAATGTTTCGAAACATTCTTTCTGAGCAATTGAATATTTGTGTATAAAGTCTGCGGGAGACTCGGCAAATAATCCTTCTCTAATGTTTGCTCCTATGGATGTGCCACTCCGTAATATCTGCTTTGACATTACCCTTTCTTGTTTTTTTTCATTTAAGAATTTATATAGGCTCGCAATGCGTATTGCAAAGTTTATCGTTTCTTCTTTTAATATACTGTTTTTCATATTCGTAACAAATCACTAATCACCAATCACCAATCACTCAAAAAATCATTAATATCATAAACCGTATGCCTCCCTTCTTCACCCCCGGAATATCGGTATAAGTGAGACGACGGACATACTCGATGTGCAGCAACTTGAAGATGTTGTAGATACCTACGCTGGCTTCAACGTAAGGGGTGTTGCTCATGACGTGACTGGTGGGGGCACCGTCGCGCATGGGGAACAGGAACAAATCGGGGTTACTGCTTTTGTATGGGTTATTCTTATCCGTCAGAGTACCCCACAGACCACGGATACGGAACATTTCTCTCCACTTTAGTTTTTTGAGGAGGGGAATGCGGTTGAACAGCTTGCCGTTCATGTCGTAGCTGAGGTTGAGGGATGCATATCGGTCGTTCAGGAACTCCATGTTGTTGATGAGGTTGAACGACTCGTTGTTTTGAGTGATGTATGAGAGGTTTGCCATCGGCAGGTTCAGCAAGGGGAAGGGGACGGTGTTCCATTGTGCGCCGCCACGGGCTGTGACGTCCAATTTACCCCACGAACCGAACCAGAAACGCTTGCGGATGCCGGCTTCCGTCAGGTTGAAGTTGTATTCTCCTCCCAGCACACCCTTGAAACCGGTGGTGTGGGAGAGGGTGAACATGGGGGCGTCCAACGATACGGGCACGCGGCGTTGCTTGGTGTTGACAAACGTCTCACCGGGAGCGTATCGCAACGTCACGCCCAGTTCCGTAGTGGTGATGTCGTACACCAACGTGCTGTTTTGGTCCCATTCGCCGGGAACGTTTCCGTTATTCTTCCAATATTGCAACATGCTTGCAGGCTGGTCGTTGCGGTGATGTGCCATTGCCTTGACGGAGAAGCTGGTATTGGCTTCCAGTTCGTAGGTCAAGGTAGCGTCTCGTATGTAGGACATCTGGTCTACCGTAGTCCACTTCCAGCCGACGAACAAGTTGTCTTTATCCGTTGCCAGATATTTATCCATCGGAGACATGACATCGTAGGTGTACTGGAAGGCGAGGTAGTGCTTGGGGAACTCCCACAACACATAGTCGCGTTTATTAAAGGAGTAGGCCGCCTGTCCGGAGTAGAACCATTTCTTGTCCTTCGTACCATAAGCTCCGTAGCCGCTGAAACTCCAATGCGGATCGAAGTTACCGGTAGTCATACCGCTTAGACGGAAACGGGTGCCGTTCACGTAGTTGCTGGTAATGGTGGTGTTGATGGGTCCGAAGTCGAACTTGCTGGGATGCTTCCGGCTGCTCGTCTCCACGAAGTTCTCAATCAGGGCTTTCGCTCCGAAGATGACATACTTGAAGCCCGGTATCTGCTCAATGCGGTTCATGAATACGTCCATGTTACTCTCCTTCTTGGTGAGCGGTACTTGGCGTACTCCCGCCCAGCATTCATCACTCTTGAAGAGCATGTTCGCCTCTTTAATGACGTTTCCTTTCAGGCGGAACAGGCGCGGTTCTATGTCGTCGAATTTATAGTTGGTGTACTTGGTGGTGCGTTGCACCTCCAGCCCCTGCGTGCCTTTGACAAAACTGAGTTCCACGGTCATGTCGTCATCGGTCAGCACCCAGTTGCCGTCCGCAAGCTGTTCGAACTGCTGCACGATGTCGAGGTTCTCCACAAAGTTGACGTCTGTCTTCTTGGGCAGGTTCATGACGCACTTCTTCACGGCGTAGGTAGAGTCTTTCACCACGTACAGATGTCCCGTGAAGCCAAAATCCTGCGAGTTCTGAGGCACGAAAGTGAGGTGCACGCATTCTTGTTTGTCTACCATCAGCGTGTCCATGAGATAGTATTTGTAGAAGCTGATAGCTCCCCGTCCGATGGGGCTGACGAAGCGGCGTTGCAGCAGGCGGACGTTGTCATCGTAGATGTTCACGTCCGAGAAAACATCAGTCAGGATGGTGCCCAGCATGTCGCCCGTATTGAAAAACTCTTCGATACCGCTGGAGTTCATACCTTCGATAATCGTCTTTTCGCTTTTGGGGCTTTTGCGGTAGATGGTTTTCGAGACAGTCTCTTTGATGGAGATGGGGAGAATCATCTTATTGGTCTTGGGCGATACTTCTACCTGGTCTTTGAAGAAGGAGAACTTCTTGTAGATGCCTTTCTCCATTTTCTCCGGCGTGACGTCGTTCATGGACATCTTCATCTTCTCGTACTTCTGATGTTGGTAGTAGTCGTTCTCTTCCAGTTTCAGTGCCTTCTTGTTCTCGATAACTTTCCGCATGAAATCCACGGCAGGATTATTCTTGCGGGAGTATTTCTCCTTCTGCGGTTTCACTACGACTTCGGACAGAATTACGTCGGCCGAAGCCAGCTTCGCGTTGAGCACTTTGGTGCCCGGAGCGAATTTCACTTTCTTAGTGACGTATCCGATGGCGGAAAAGGTCAGTTCATTCCAACCTTTGCGCGTTTCCACCTGATATTCGCCTTTAGCATTGGAGATGCCACCTACACCTTTTCCCTCATATTGAACGGTAATATACATCAACGGTTCGTTGGTAAGAGAATCTGTAATGACGCCTTTCATCTGTGCCGATACGCCTGTAGAGGCGAATAATAAGAGCAGAAGAAAAATGGTAATGGTATATAATAGCTTCATATGTTTCATAATCAGGGGGCAAAGTTAGCAAATTACTGTAAACCAAGAAGCAAATATATTTTAAAGAAAGATGGTAAAATGATAAAAGGGACAAAGAGGTTTTGTTAGGGTAACAAAAAGGCTTTGTCAGAGTAGCAAGCCTGCTTTGTTAGAGTAACAAGCCTCCTTTGTTAAGGCTACTATTGTTTTGACGCAGCTTCTCCGTTGAGTAGCGTCTGCACAATGCGCTCTGCCGTGCGTCCGTCCCAACGGTCGGGCAGGGTGACATGTTTCCACTCGCCGTGCAGCAGATTGTCGAGGGCGGCGGAGAGGGCGAAAGAGTTTTCGCCTACCAGCTCGTTTGTGCCTATGCGCCAGGTTTCGGGATGCTCGGCATAGGTGTTGAGGGTGATGCAGGGCACATCGAGGAAGGTTGCTTCTTCGGCGATGTTGCCGGAGTCCGTCACGATACCTTTCGCCTGATTAATGAGGAAGCCGAAATGCAGATAGCTTTGCGGTGGCAGGATGTGCAGGTTGGGCATGTCGAGTTCCAGTGATTTCAAAGCCTTCTCTACATAGGGATGCAGGGGCGACGATGGGCATTCCGTCTGCTTTCTGCACCAACGTCTGGATGAGGGAGTGCAGCACGGCCTTCTTTTCCAGCAGGTCGTAGCGGTTGAGCGTGAGCAGCAGATAATTTCCCTTGCGCAGTCCGAGGGAAGAGAACCATAGCGGCTGCAACAGGCGGTGGCGGTTGTAGTGGATGGTGTCAATCAGGATATTACCTACGTAGTGGATGTATTCCGGTATCATTCCTTCCTGGTTCAGGTTGCGGTTGGCCACCATGCCGGCAGTGAAGAGGTAGTCGGAGATGGCATCTACAATCGTGCGGTTCACTTCGCGCGGCATATTCATGTCGAACGAGCGTGTGCCTGCAATGACATGGGCCACTTTCAGACCGCGCTTCTTGGCTACGATGGCGCAGCTCATGGTGGCGGTCATATCGTCTACCACCAACACCACTTGTGCCGGATGCTCGTCGAGTTCCTTCTCGAAAGCCGGCATGATGGCGGCGGCCACCTGCGAGTGGTCGCGGCCGCCGATGCCCAGATAGGCATCAGGTCGTCTCATGGCAAGGTCGGAGAAGAGAGAAACATCCAGTGTGGCATCATCCTGCGGACCGGTGTAGACGATGCGGTACGAAATATCTTTTCCCGCTTCTCTGGCAGCGTCGATGGCGCGGCAGAGGGGAACTATTTTCATGAAGTTGGGACGTGCGCCCGATACGATGGTTATTTTCATTCTTAATTTTGTTAATCGGTGGTGCAAATTGATGAGACAAAAAATACGTTTTCTTAAGGAAATAATTTGTTACTTTGCCGAATAATTTTGCGGCTTTCTCCGTGAAGCCGCTTTAATTTTTAATTTTTAATTCTTAATTTCATAAGAGACAATGCCAACATTTGTTCAGATACTTGATTTTATCGGTACGTTCGCTTTTGCTATTAGTGGGATACGTCTGGCTTCGGCCAAGCGCTTCGATTGGTTTGGTGCCTACGTGGTAGGCTTCGTCACGGCTATCGGCGGCGGTACGATACGCGATGTTTTGCTCGACGTCACTCCCGGCTGGATGACGGATCCTATTTATTTAATCTGTACCGGAATGGCTCTTCTGTGGGTCATCTTTTTCGGAAAGCACCTCATCCATCTGCACAATACGTTCTTTATCTTCGACAGCATCGGCCTGGCCCTGTTCACGGTGGTGGGTGTGGGCAAGAGTCTGTCGTTGGGCTATCCGTTTTGGGTGGCTATCATCATGGGCAGCATCACGGGAGCAGCCGGCGGTGTAATCCGCGATGTGTTTATCAACGAAATTCCGCTTATATTTCGTAAGGAGATTTATGCGATGGCGTGTGTGGTAGGTGGTGCAATTTATTGGGTATGCGATATTGCCGGTATGCAGTCGTATGGCTGCCAGGTCGTGGGCGGCATATCTGTATTTGTTACCCGTATCCTGGCCGTGAAGTACAATATTTGTTTACCTATCCTTTCGGGCGCCGACGAAGATCACGCCTGATAGGGCCTGCAAACTGACAAAAAAGGGGTGGAAACTGTCATATGATAGTTTTCACCCCTATTAAATAACTACATCTCGTTCCTTGGAGCCTCATATCTTCTCTATACTTGCAAATGTAAACCTAAACTTATATTAACCATAAAAATTGAGCAAAGTATGAATACTTACAGTTTTAGAAAGGATTTGCTTGCTGTGCAAGAAGAACTGCTTCGCTTTGCATACAAATTGACGGCCGATCGGGAAGAAGCGAATGATTTGTTGCAGGAGACGTCTCTAAAAGCCTTAGATAATGAGGATAAATTTGAACCTGATACCAACTTCAAGGGGTGGATGTACACCATTATGCGTAACATTTTTATTAATAATTACCGGAAGATTGTCCGTGAACAGACTTTTGTAGACCAAACGGACAACCTCTACCATTTAAGTATGCCGCAAGACTCCGGTTTTGCCAGTACCGAAGGGTCTTACGACCTGAAAGAAATGCACCGCATCGTAAATTCCCTCCCCCGTGATTACAAAGTACCCTTCTCCATGCACGTCTCCGGCTTCAAGTACCGTGAGATAGCCGAACGCCTCGGCTTGCCGCTAGGAACGGTGAAAAGCCGCATCTTCTTTACCAGACAGAAATTGCAGGAAGAACTGAGAGATTTTGCCTGATTTCCCCCCCCCGCCAAACTGAAGATGCCTTTGGGCGCACTTCCTACGCTCTACGTCGCAACGAATGAGTCGGGAGGCGCAACACGTAAATTGTTACTGGTTAGGTACGAATTAGTGCGTAGCGCTTTTACAGCACAGTCTTTGGGCATTGTTGCGGGTACATATATGGGCGTAGGCGCTGTCAGGCGCGGGCAAGAGGCGACTGTTTGAGAAAAGCGGATTGAAGCCTCGCCTGCGTATGGCAGCGTTTTTTCTTGTTCTTCTGGCAATATGATATTAAACATGTATTTTTAGGTGAAAAATCTCCTTTTATTTTGACTTTATGTCAGGGTAAACTTCTATATTTGCATATGTTAAGTTAACCGTAAAGAAACCATCTAATTACTTACTATGATGAAAAAGGAGATTAAGTTCAGTCTTGTTTACCGCGACATGTGGCAGTCGTCCGGTAAATACCAACCGAGAGTAGACCAACTTGTGCGCATTGCTCCGCTGATTGTCGAAATGGGCTGTTTTGCCCGTGTGGAAACTAACGGGGGAGCCTTCGAACAAGTAAACCTCCTCTATGGCGAAATCCCAACAAAGCTGTACGTGTCTTTACCCAGCCTCTCAGGGAGGCGGGCATACAGACCCACATACTCGACCGCGGGCTGAATGCATTGCGCATGTATCCTGTTCCGGCAGACGTGCGCCGCCTGATGTATAAAGTGAAACATGTGCAAGGCGTGGACATCACCCGTATCTTTTGCGGACTGAACGAAACGAGGAACATCATTCCTTCCATCCGTTATGCCCTCGAAGCGGGAATGATACCGCAAGCCACGCTCTGCATCACCCATTCGCCCGTGCATACGGTGGAGTATTATGCAGGCATTGCCGACCAACTTATCGAAGCCGGAGCACCCGAAATCTGCCTGAAGGATATGGCAGGCATCGGACGTCCGGGAATGCTGGGACGGCTGACGCAGGCTATCAAAGAAAAACATCCCGATGTACTGATACAGTATCACGGCCATAGCGGGCCGGGGCTTTCGATGGCTTCCATCCTTAAAGTCTGCGAGAACGGTGCCGATATTATCGACGTGGCAATGGAGCCGATGTCGTGGGCAAGGTGCATCCCGACGTAATCTCCGTGCAGGCCATGCTGAAGGACAAAGGTTTCGTAGTGCCCGAAATCAATATGAAAGCCTATATGAAGGCTCGTGCCATGACGCAGGAGTTCATCGACGACTTCCTCGGTTATTTTATGGACCCCACCAACAAACATATGTCTTCCCTGCTGCTGAAGTGCGGGCTTCCCGGCGGCATGATGGGCTCCATGATGGCAGATTTGAAGGGGGTGCACTCCGGACTGAATATAATATTGAAAAGCAAGAACGAACCGCAACTCAGCATCGACGACCTGCTGGTGATGCTTTTCGACGAAGTGGAATACGTATGGTCCAAACTGGGTTATCCTCCCCTGGTAACGCCTTTCAGCCAATATGTAAAGAACGTGGCACTGATGAATCTCATGCAGCTTGTGAAAGGTGAGGAGCGCTGGACGATGATTGACAACCATACGTGGGACATGATTGTGGGCAAGAGCGGACGCCTACCCGGTGCTTTGGCTCCCGAAATCGTGGAACTGGCCAAGTCCAAGGGCTATGAATTTGTAGACACCGACCCGCAACTGAATTATCCGGATGCGCTGGACGAGTACCGGAAAGAGATGGATGAAAACGGTTGGGAATATGGAGAAGACGATGAGGAGCTCTTCGAACTGGCCATGCACGACCGTCAGTATCGCGACTATAAGTCCGGTGTTGCCAAGAAGCGCTTCCAGGAGGAGTTGCAGCGTGCCAAAGATGCAGCAATGATGAAGGGCGGATATTCGGAAGAAGAAATCAAGAAACTGAAACGTGCCAAGGCCGACCCGATTATTGCCCCTTCCAAGGGACAGGTGCTTTGGGAAGTCTCTGTAGAGGGGCCGTCCACCGCACCGTTTGTCGGTCGCAAGTATCAGCACGATGAGGTGTTCTGCTACCTGTCTACTCCGTGGGGCGAATACGAGAAGGTGATGACCGGATTTACGGGACGCATCGTCGAGGTATGTGCCCAGCAAGGAGCTATCCTGAACAAAGGTGACGTGATAGCATACATCCAGCGGAGCGACATCTTTGCGTAACTTCTGTGGAGAAATGCAGTGTTCCCACTGAATATTTAACTTCATCTTACGAAACAAATAATTTCATCCCATGAGACGAGCGACTCTCTTCTCATGGGATGATTTCTTTTCCCTCACGGGACGGCTGCTCATTCCGGGTGTGACTCTTCTTTCAGGAATTTCCTTATTCTTTCTTTCAGAGTCTCTTGCGTATATGGTTTTGTCAGGAAGTCATTGCATCCCGCAGCCAGTGCGGCTTGTTTGTCGTTTTCGTAGGCGTAAGCGGTGAGGGCGATGATGGGTATATCCTTTGAAATCTCACGGATGATTTTGGTAGCATCCAGTCCGCCGAGGTTAGGCATTTTCATATCCATCAAGATTAAGTCGGGATGCAACTCTTCATACATGGTTACGGCCTCCATGCCATCCTTGACGCGTTCCAGGTGATACAAATTTCCCAGAATGGCTTTGGTAAGAATATAATTGCTATCCGTATCTTCTGCAATCAATATGGTCTTTTCAGTTTGTTTGCTTTTATCCTCGTTTTGCGGCTTATCCTGCTTTTCGCACTTGTTTGCAACCGTGGCTCCTTCTTTGAGAGGAATACCGCTTTCCGCTGTTTTTTCCTGTGCTTTTGATGCGGGCAGTGGCAGGGTGAACGTAAAGGTCGTCCCCTTTCCAAAGTCCGAACTGACGGAGATGTGTCCATCCAGCCGTTCGATGATAGTTTTGCAGATAGACAATCCCAATCCGGTGCCTTGTGCAAAGTTGTTTACTTTGACGAACCGCTCGAATACTTTTCCCAATTTATCTGCTTCGATGCCGATGCCGGTGTCGCTGACGTGGAACTCTATTTCGTTGCCTTTGCGACAGTACCCGTAGCTGACACTGCCACTTGTAGTAAACTTAAAGCATTGCCTATAAGATTGGATACCACTTGGAAGATGCGGTTCTTGTCCCCTTCAATGACAACATCTTCGTCCGAAGGTTCGTAAATCAATTCTACATTCATCGGGCAACGGAATTTGAGTGCATCGTATAGCTCCTTGCAGAGGGGATGCAGGCGTACGGGATTGATTGTAAATTCCACCATGCCTGCTTCGATTTTGGAGAGGTCGAGTATCTCGTTGATGAGTTGCAGCAGCCTGTCGTTGTTGGCTTCCACGATGTCGTAGTAGCTTTTCCGTTCCTCGGCATCGGTACTTTCAACGATAATTCTGGAAAATCCCACGATGGCATTCAGCGGTGTACGTATTTCGTGGCTCATGTTGGCCAGGAAAGCCGATTTCAGTTGGTCGGAGGTTTCCGCTTTTTCTTTGGCAACGAGCAACTCCCGCTTCATCCGTTCCTGTTCGGTGATGTCCCATTCGATACTCAGCAGGATAGGAGGGAAGTCATTGCTTTCGATTTTCATTTTCCTCTTGTCCAGGTATATGGCTTTTCCGTTTTGGTCGCGTTCTTCGGTAATCCAGTGCTGCTCAATGCCGCTTTCGGCTACCTCTATATCTTGTCTTCTCTTTTCCTGTGCTATTTCGAAGGAGTAGAAGTCGAAGTCGTCTTTGCCCATTGCCTCTGTCATTGGAATATTCCGATTATAGGATTCGCGATTGCGATACAGGTATTTAAACCCGTTTTCAATGTCTTTCACTACGATACCTGCCGGCAGGTTTTCGATGGTTTTGTCCAACACCTGGCTGAAACGTTAAATTTGCTGTTCTTGCTGAATGCGCTGTGAGATGTCCCGCGAAAACGACCAGATAGTTTCTTCTCCTTTGTCGCTGGTCACCCAATAGACATTTCCTTCCATAGCCAGTACTTCAGGATAAAGAGGCAGGGGATTATAGACAAGAAAATAGTTGTTTTCTTTTTCTTTCCTGATGGAGGATACCCTTTTCTGCCACTCCTGTTCACTCTTTATATTGGAGTTTATTTCGTAGCTTTTTATCTGGGTAATATCGTCGGTAATCTCAATGCCGTGATGTTGCCTGAAACGGCGGTCGGCAAATACCAGCGTGCCGTCTTTGCGTGCGGCAAATATATCTTCGGCAGAGTTGTTGATGGCATGCGTCAGCAGATTGATATCGTTGCGCTGTCGTTGTATGTCTGTGATGTTTTATATGTATCCTTCCAGAATGGTGCTTCCGTCTTTCTGTCTTTCCCTTTCAAAGGTTTTCAGACGGATATAAAAGACTTGGTCTTGAAACCGGATGCGATAGTCTATGCTATCTTCGATGTCACCTTTCAAATTTCGTTCCAACCATTCGCCGAATACCTTGCGGTCTTCGGGAAGGAGGTGCATCATGTAGGCATCCAGAAGGATTTTCTGTTCCTCTTCGGTACACATGACTCCCGTATGTCTTGCGTAGTAGAAGCACGTGTTGGCAGAGTCATACCTCCACCTTCCGATAAGGGCGGCTTTTGTATTTCGTTAAGTTCATGGTTTCTCTTTTCCAGTTCCAGTTTTCGTTGGCTTCGCTCCGTGATGTCGTGATATTGGCATAGTATCATGTCTTCATAGGGATACATGATACACTTGAAGAAATAGGTTTTATTGCCGATGACGAGTTCATAATTCCGTGTGGAGCGTACTTTGCGTTTCCATACTTTTTGGAATTTCGGATAGACTTGATTGTAAGTTACGGTGGGAAGCATCCGGAGTATATTCTTTCCCAGCAACTTGTCTTCTTTCAAAAACCACAAGTCTACGTTGTGCACGGCAATGTCTACACAAGTGCCGTCCTTGTCCAGCAAAATCATCGTATCCGATGTCAACTTCAGCAGCTTTTCGGCGTTCTCGGCATTTTTCAGGATGTTTTTCATATTCTTAGCCGGTTTGTATGCTAGGCTCTTCGCGCTTTCTCCCATGCGCCGCTGGCACTTCCTTTTCGCTTGCGCAAGTAATTAAATCCCCGGATGACGTTGATGTTCATGAAGAGGAAATAATAGGGAATGAAGAGTATCTTATTCTTGATATGCTTTGTCGACAGGTAGTATCCCCAGCTTCCCATCAGGTAGAACAGCGCTTGCAACAGCCAGATGACGGCATACATCAACGGAGACTGTGTCATGAAAATGAGTACCGTATTGAGGGGAAGCAGCAGAAACAGCAGGATGGGGGTGATGGACCACCTCAGCACACGGTGGGAGACATATTGGAAACTGAAGATGCCGTAGCGGAACGGATTGAGCAGCGGACGCAGGCGTCCTATGGATTGAAGTCCGCTGGCTGCAATACACACTTTGCGTTTTTCTTCTTCGCGCATGTCTGCCGAGTCGCTTTCTACGGCATAAGCGTTGGCACAATAAGCGATGGTATATCCACGCATGACGATGCGCAGGGAGAGGATGAAGTCGTCGAGCAGGGTGTCTGTCGGCATTTCTTCGAACAATTCACGCCGGATGGCAAACAGTTCTCCTGCTGTGCCTACTGCCGAATAGAGACGGGAGTCCAGTTTTTTGAGGGTAGATTCGTATTTCCAGTATAACCCTTTACCGCCTGAAGCGGCAGTGTCTTCCGTTTGCACGGCGATGCGCTTTTCGCCCGCCACGCAACCTACTAGGGGATTGGCAAACGCATGTACGATTTCCCGCAGGGCTTCACGGTTGAGGTGCGTATTGGCATCGGTGAATACTACGAGCGGGGTAGTTACGAAACCGATGCCCCGGTTCAAGGCGGCTGTTTTGCCTTGGCGTTCGGGTTGGTGGAGCACGGTGGCTTGCGGCCAGTGCGAAAGACGTTCATTGGTATGGTCGTTGCTGCCGTCCGTCACCCAGAGGATGCGGAGCTTTTCAGCAGGATAGTCCAGCGCGAGGCAGTTACGCATTTTCTCGTCTACTACATCTTCCTCATTGTAGGCGGCAATAAACAGTGTCAGTTCGGGAAGCTCGCTATCAGCGGGCATTGCCGCACAGAAAGGTTTGCGGAAACATTCCTTAATCTTGACTAGGATATAAAGGAAAATTCCATATCCGAGATATGTATAAAATACAATAAACAGGCTTATCCAAAAGATAAATTCACAGGCTCTCATTCTGTGTCAGATTCGTTAATTTCTATTTCGAAAGCAGAAATCATTGCCCAAAAATATGTATAATCTTTTGAGGACGCAAGAAAAAGGGGAATTATGATTTTAGAATTATGATTTCAGATTTCAGAATTAGGCTGCGCTGTTACGCCGCATGGTAAATCTGAAATCTGAAATCTGAAATCAAAACGCTTCCGTCATATTGAAATAAAACAAATTTTGCTTGTTGACGGTATTCTTTCCTAAGTCCAAACGTACGTTCATGCGGGGCTGTACTTCGATGCGAAGTCCTAAACCATAATTGGGGAGCACGCCTTCAATCTTACCTATTGTCGGTCCCATGAAACCGCATCCCGTCCATGCCACGAAGCCTACATGATGTAACATCCGTTTTATCCATGTGCTGCGGTCGGTATTAATCATTTGGCGGTATTCGGCCATAACGACGCGGGAGGATTTGTCACGGTATTGTCCCATGTAGTATCCTCGCAGGTCGAAAGGAGTGCCGGTCAGGACATATTGTGTCAGGGGTACATCACCGAATACGTTTTTGCTCTGTGCCGTCCAGGCAAAAACTTTACGATAGCCGACGGATTTGTATTGACGATAGTTCAGTTCGAGGCGGTAAAAGTTCTGGTCGCTTCCGAAAGCCTTGCTGTACATCATGCCCAGGAAGTCCAGATAGATGCCTTTATAAGCGTTGGCAGGAATGTCGCGACTGTCATAAGTCAACAGAAAACCCAGTCCGGAGTTGAAGTTCTTGTATCCGTCGGCAGTGCCGCCGGCAGCTTTATAGGATGTCTCGTCCACCAGGAATTTGGCGGGGTTTGTTATCCGGTCGTAGTTGATATCTACTTGCGGGCCGGCAAAGACGTTGCTGTTGCCCAGCCGGAACAGGAACCACGGATTGATTTGCACACCGCTGTAACGGTATTTGCTGGTACTGTCGCTACGGATATAGTTTTTATTGGTATCATAGCCAATGCCATAGAAGTTGTCTTCCGTATTCTTATAACAAATTTACCGAAGATGCGGAAACGGTCGCCTTTAAAGAAAAGTTGAGGTTTTACCATCAGATTGACACCACCTTTAAATATATAGGCGATAGACATGGGTACCACGGAGCGCAACTGTGTGCTGTCGCTCGGGTTCATGCGGAAAGTCATCAATGCACTTCCGCCTATCAACGCACCAAAGTCGGGCGTATAGCTGGGGCCACCCAAGATGTTGTAATGGAAGTTTCTACGAGTTACCTTCTGTCTATGCGATTCTTTTTTAGACAATGCAGGGGTAGTATCGTTGAGCATTGTAGTTATTTGTTCCTGAGCCGAAATGTCTGTCACCGACAGCGTCAGGATAAGTATGCTGAGTATATATTTTCATATTTTGCGCGAATGTGGGTGTAAAGGAAACTATTTTATCTGAATAAGTTTTCGACAAGAATGATAATAATTCTAAAAAAGAGGGTAATTCCATCGAAAGTCGCTACTTTTGTTTGCTGTAACAAACTAACATGTAATCCGAAATGAAGAAACGACTCTTTTCAGTAATTGTTCTCAGCGGCTTGCTGCTTTCCGTGCAGGCGCAAGACGGTAAAGGAGGAATTAGCTCCTCTATGCTGGAACAAATCCAACAAAGTTATCAAGGTACTTCCTCAGACAAAGCCTTGCGCAATGCCATCGGCAATAACGACATCCGTAAGTTGGCGCTCAATCAGGAGAACCTGACGGGGATGGATACGCATTTTTCCATAAAAGTAAACTCCAAGGCATCACCGACCAGAAGCCGTCCGGGCGTTGCTGGCTGTTTACCGGTCTGAACGTGATGCGTGCCAAGGCAATAGCTGTCAACGGTTTTCAATCATTTGAATTTTCAGAAATATATCCGTTCTTTTGGGACCAACTGGAGAAATCCAATCTCTTCTTGCAGGGCATACTCGACACCGCCAAAAGTCCGATGAATGATAAAACCGTAGAATGGCTTTTCCAACATCCGCTGAGCGACGGCGGTACGTTTACCGGTGTAGCGGACGTCGTTTCCAAGTACGGACTGGTTCCCAAGCAGGCCATGCCGGAGACCAACAGCAGCGACAATACCTCCCGTATGGCCAATCTGATTTCTTTGAAGCTGAAAGAATACGGTCTCCAACTGCGCGAACTGGTTGCCCAAGGCGCCAAACCCGCTACGCTGGAAAAAGAGAAAACGAATATGCTCGGCACTATCTATCGCATGTTGGTGCTGAACCTGGGTGTTCCGCCCACGGAGTTCGATTATGTCCGTACCGATGCCAAAGGAAATCCTGTAGAGACAGAACATCACACCCCGATGTCTTTCCTCGAAAAGTATGGCGACAAGCAGTTGCTGAGCAACTACGTGATGCTGATGAACGACCCTAGCCGTGAATATTATAAATGCTACGAAATAGACTATGACCGCCATCGCTACGACGGCAGGAACTGGACTTACGTCAACCTGCCCGTAGAAGACATTAAGGAAATGGCAATCACGTCTTTGAAAGACAGCACAATGATGTATTTCTCTTGCGACGTGGGCAAGTTCCTGAACTCTGAACGCGGCCTGCTCGATGTGAAAAACTATGATTACGAGTCTTTGATGGGAACCACTTTCGGTATGGATAAGAAACAACGCATTCAGGCCTTCTCCAGTGGCTCTTCACACGCCATGACGCTGATGGCTGTCGACCTCGGAAAAGACGGAAAACCCGTGAAGTGGATGGTTGAAAATAGTTGGGGGCCTGCAAGTGGTTATCAAGGGCACTTGATTATGACCGACGAATGGTTCAATGAATATATGTTCCGTCTGGTGGTGGAAACGAAGTATGTTCCTGCCAAGGTTATGGAGCTGTTTAAGCAGAAGCCTATCCGTTTGCCGGCATGGGATCCGATGTTTGCAGAGGAGGAATGAATGATTTATGATTTCAGATTTCAGATTTATCATGCGGCATGATAGCACAGTCATAAATCTGAAATCATAAATCTGAAATTCTTATCGTGTTCGTTAACGAAAGGGATTACGGAAATTTATCCGTAATTCCTTTCTTTTTTCCTCTTTATTCACATTCTTTTTTGTTACTTTTGCGGGCAAATTAATGAAACCATTATTTTATATAAACGCATGGCAAATGTAATTAAGTTACGTAAGGGCCTTGACATTAACCTGAAAGGCAAAGCTGCCGAAGGGTTTGTGTCTGTAAAAGAACCGGGATTTTATTCGTTAGTCACCGATGATTTTACGGGCATTACTCCGAAAGTAGTGGTCAAAGAGCAGGAATATGTGATGGCCGGGGGACCCTTGTTTATCGACAAGAATCATCCTGAATTGAAATTTGTTTCGCCCGTAAGCGGCGTAGTGACTAGCGTAGAACGTGGTGCACGCCGTAAGGTGCTGAACATCGTTGTGGAGGCTGCCACCGAGCAAGACTACGAGGAATTCGGCAAGATGGACCCGTCCAAGATGAACGGCCAGCAAGTGAAAGAAGCCTTGCTGCAGGCCGGTATGTTCGCATTTATCCGCCAACGTCCGTACGACGTAATCGCCGACCCGACGGTGATGCCGAAAGCAATCTTTATCTCTGCTTTCGACAGCAACCCGCTGGCTCCCGATTTCGAGTTCGCCCTGAAAGGTGAAGAAGCAAACTTCCAGACAGGACTCGATGCTTTGTCCAAAATGGCAAAGACGTATCTGGGTATTAGTGTAAAACAAAAATCTGCTGCTCTCGTGCAGGCTAAGAATGTTACCATCACCGCATTCGACGGACCTCATCCGGCAGGTAACGTAGGTGTACAAATCAATCATATCTCTCCCGTAGTGAAGGGCGAGACGGTGTGGACTATCGGTGCAGAAGCCGTACTCTTCATCGGACGTTTGATGAACACCGGTCGCGTAGACTTGACGCGTGCAGTAGCCGTGACGGGTTCCGAAGTGTTGAAGCCCGCATACTGCAAACTGAAAGTTGGTGCATTGCTCACGAACGTTTTCCAAGGCA
Organism: Bacteroides sp.; assembly: GCA_021203515.1. Taxonomy (GTDB): domain Bacteria; phylum Bacteroidota; class Bacteroidia; order Bacteroidales; family Bacteroidaceae; genus Bacteroides. The sequence continues at coordinate 19,786 of JAJQAY010000019.1, forward strand.
ATGTGACTGCCGATAAAGACCTCCGCTACATCAGCGGCAATGTGCTGACTGGTAAGAAGGTTTCTCCCAATGGTTTCCTCGGTGCTTTCGATAGCCAGTTGACGGTAATCCCCGAAGGAGACGAAATCCACGAAATGCTGGGTTGGATTATGCCGCGTTTCAATCAGTTCAGCGTCAACCGCTCCTATTTCAGTTGGTTGATGGGCAAGAAGGAATATGTGATGGATGCCCGTATCAAGGGCGGCGAACGTCACATGATTATGTCCAATGAGTACGACCGCGTATTCCCGATGGACATCTTCCCCGAATATCTGTTGAAAGCAATCATCGCAGGCGACATCGACCGCATGGAAGCTTTGGGCATCTACGAAGTGGCTCCCGAAGACTTCGCTCTTTGCGAATTCGTATGTTCTTCCAAAGTGGAAGTGCAGCGCATCGTACGTGCCGGACTCGATATGCTTCGTGCTGAAATGGCGTAATTCAATTAAAAATTAAGAATTAAAGATTAAAAATGAAAGCGTTAAGAAATTATCTCGATAAGATAAAGCCGAACTTTGAAGAGGGCGGTAAATTCCACGCATTTCGTTCGGTGTTCGACGGCTTCGAAACATTCCTGTTCGTGCCCAACACCACTTCGAAATCGGGAACGCATATTCACGACTCTATCGACAGCAAACGCATCATGTCGATGGTGGTTATTGCGTTGATACCGGCATTGCTGTTCGGTATGTATAACGTAGGTTACCAGCATTTCACGCACACCGGTGCTACCGGCAGTTTCATCGAAATGTTTGCCTATGGTTTTCTGGCTATATTGCCCAAACTGATTGTATCCTATGTAGTAGGTCTCGGCATCGAGTTCGTAGTAGCTCAGTGGAAGAAGGAAGAAATTCAGGAAGGTTTCCTGGTTTCCGGTATCCTTATTCCGATGATTGTGCCGGTGGACTGCCCGCTGTGGATATTGGCGGTGGCTACTGCATTCTCCGTGATTTTTGCAAAGGAAGTATTCGGCGGTACGGGTATGAACGTGTTCAACGTTGCCCTGATTACCCGTGCATTCCTGTTCTTCGCTTATCCTACGAAGATGTCCGGTGATGCCGTTTGGGTGTCGGGCGACTCAATCTTCGGGCTGGGACAGCAGGTGGACGGACTGACGGTGGCTACTCCGTTGGGTGTCGCCGCTACTACGGGGGCCGCTCCCGATTTCTCGTGGGACATGGTGACGGGATTGATACCAGGTTCCATCGGTGAAACCAGTGTTATTGCTATTGCTCTCGGTGCCATTCTGCTGTTGTGGACGGGCATCGCAAGTTGGAAGACGATGTTCTCCGTATTTGTAGGAGGTGCATTCATGGCATTCATTTTCAATGCAATCGGTCCGGCCACTCCGATGGCTCAGATGCCTTGGTACGAACACCTCGTGTTGGGCGGTTTCTGCTTCGGTGCGGTGTTCATGGCTACCGACCCTGTAACTTCGGCCCGCACGGAGACAGGCAAGTACATCTTCGGCTTCCTGATTGGCGCAATGGCTATCATCATCCGTGTGCTGAACCCCGGTTATCCCGAAGGTATGATGCTTGCCATCCTGTTGATGAATATCTTCGCTCCGCTGATTGACTACTGCGTGGTGCAGGGCAACATCAGCCGTCGCGAGAAACGTGTAACTGCTAAGTCTAACAATTAAATACCGGAAAAGAAATGAATACCAATAGTAATAGTTATACTATCATTTATGCTTCGGTAATGATTGTTATCGTAGCATTCCTGCTGGCATTCGTGAGCTCTTCCCTGCGCACTACGCAGAACAAGAACGTGGAGCTCGACACGAAGAAACAAATCCTTGCCGCCCTCAACATCAAGGACGTGAAGGATGCCGAAGCGGAATATAATAAATATGTAAAGGGTGATATGCTGATGAACGTAGACGGTACGCTGACAGAGAATACCGGTGCGTTTGCTACCGCTTACGAAAAAGAAGCTAAAGAAAACCAACGTCTGCATGTATTTGTTGCCGATGTGGACGGACAAACCAAATATGTATTCCCTGTGTACGGTGCCGGTCTTTGGGGCGCTATCTGGGGATATGTGGCACTGGATAGTGACAAGGATACCGTTTACGGTGTTTACTTCTCTCACGCCAGCGAAACTCCGGGTCTGGGTGCTGAAATTGCAAGCGCTCACTTCCAGGGAGAGTTCCCGGGCAAGAAGACATTGGAAAACGGCAAGATTGCACTTGGTGTTGTGAAGAACGGTAAAGTAGAGAAGCCCGACTATCAGGTGGACGGCATCTCCGGCGGTACAATCACCTCTGTAGGTGTGGACGCCATGCTGAAAGCCTGTCTGAGCAACTACAAGAGTTTTTTAACTAATAATAATGAGGAGGAATAAGAATATGGGAGCATTGTTTTCTAAGAAGAATAAAGAAGTATTCTCTACTCCGCTGGAACTGAACAACCCTGTAACCGTACAGGTGCTTGGTATCTGTTCGGCATTGGCTGTTACCGCCAAGTTGGAGCCTGCCATCGTGATGGGACTTTCGGTAACGGTGATTACGGCATTCTCCAATGTAGTGATTTCACTGTTGCGCAAGACTATCCCTAACCGTATCCGTATCATCGTTCAGTTGGTGGTGGTAGCCGCGTTGGTAACGATAGTAAGTGAGATTTTGAAGGCTTTTGCTTACGATGTGAGCGTACAGCTTTCCGTATATGTAGGTTTGATTATCACGAACTGTATCCTGATGGGACGCTTGGAAGCATTTGCCATGCAGAATGGTCCCTGGGAGTCCTTCCTTGATGGTGTGGGCAATGGTTTGGGATATGCCAAGATTTTGATTATCGTGGCTTTCTTCCGTGAACTGTTGGGTTCCGGTATGCTACTCGGTTTCAATATTCTGAACTACGAACCTCTGCAGAAAATAGGTCATGTGAACAACGGTTTGATGTTGATGCCGCCTATGGCACTGATTATCTGCGCTTGCATCATTTGGTATCAACGCGCCCGCCACAAAGGGCTGCAAGAAAAGTAATCACTAAGTAAACAGAAAGAACATGGAACATTTATTAAGTTTATTCGTCCGCTCCATTTTTGTGGACAACATGATATTCGCGTTCTTCCTCGGTATGTGCTCCTATTTGGCCGTATCGAAGAATGTGAAGACAGCCGTGGGACTGGGTATCGCCGTAACTTTCGTGTTGGTGGTTACGCTTCCGGCCAACTATTTATTGCAAACCAAGGTGCTGGACCCCAATGCTATCATTGAAGGCGTCGACCTCAGTTTCTTGAGTTTTATTCTTTTCATTGCCGTAATCGCTGCTATCGTGCAGTTGGTAGAAATGATTGTGGAACGTTTCAGCCCTTCGCTCTACGCTTCACTGGGTATCTTCCTGCCGCTGATTGCCGTGAACTGTGCCATCATGGGTGCTTCGCTCTTTATGCAGCAACGCATCAACGTGGGCGAGAGCGACCCGAAGTACATCGGTGACATCTGGGATGCTATCTCTTACGCACTCGGTTCCGGTATCGGCTGGTTGCTGGCTATTGTCGGCCTGGCTGCTATCCGCGAGAAGATGGCTTACTCCGACGTGCCTGCTCCACTGAAAGGCTTGGGCATCACGTTCATCACCGTAGGCTTGATGGCAATGGCATTTATGTGTTTCTCTGGTTTGAACATCTAATAAGAAGGGAATTAAACAATGGATATGAATATGATATTAGCAAGCATTGGAGTATTCCTCGTGGTTGTTCTGCTGCTTGTCGTTATCCTGCTGGTTGCCAAGAACTTCCTGGTACCCTCAGGTAATGTGAAACTGACTATCAATGGCGAAAGAGAACTGGACGTAGCTTCCGGCTCCACGCTGCTGAATACGCTGTCTGTAAACGGTGTGTTCCTTTCCTCCGCTTGCGGTGGTAAGGGTTCTTGCGGACAGTGCAAATGCCAGGTGCTGGAAGGCGGTGGCGAAATCCTCCCTTCTGAAACCCCTCACTTCAGCCGCAAACAAATCCAAGACCACTGGCGTCTGGGATGCCAGGTGAAGGTGAAAGGTGACATGGGCATCAAGATTGACGAGTCCGTACTCGGTGTGAAAGAATGGGAATGCGAAGTTATCTCCAACAAGAACGTGGCTACGTTCATCAAGGAGTTTATCGTGGCGCTGCCCAAGGGCGAACACATGGACTTCGTTCCGGGCTCGTATGCACAGATTAAGATACCTAAATACTCGATGGATTATGATAAAGACATTGACAAGAGCCTGATTGGCGAAGAGTATCTGCCCGCATGGGAGAAATTCGATTTGCTGGGCCTGAAGTGTAGAAACGACGAGGAGGCTATTCGTGCTTACTCTATGGCCAACTATCCTGCCGAGGGCGACCGTATCATGTTGACAGTGCGTATCGCTACTCCGCCGTTCAAGCCGAAAGAACAAGGTTCGGGCTTTATGGATGTAATGCCGGGTATCGCTTCTTCTTATATCTTCACGCTGAAACCGGGTGATAAGGTAATCATGAGTGGCCCTTACGGAGACTTCCACCCGATATTCGACTCCAAGCGCGAGATGATGTGGGTAGGCGGTGGTGCCGGTATGGCTCCGTTGCGTGCACAAATCATGCACATGACGAAGACGCTGCATACTACCGACCGCGTGATGAACTACTTCTATGGTGCCCGTGCGCTGAACGAAGTGTTCTATCTCGAAGACTTCCTGCAGATTGAGAAAGACTTCCCCAACTTCAAGTTCCACCTCGCACTGGACCGTCCCGACCCTGCAGCCGATGCAGCGGGCGTGAAGTACACTCCGGGCTTCGTTCACAACGTAATCTACGAGACTTACTTGAAAGACCACGAAGCTCCCGAAGACATCGAATACTACATGTGTGGCCCCGGTCCGATGTCGAAAGCCGTTGAGAAGATGCTCGACGATCTCGGCGTTCCGGCTCAGAACCTGATGTTCGATAACTTCGGTGGATAAAAAATGAAGCTTTATTAATAGGCAAGCTATATTAAAATCATCCCATGAGACGAATTACATTATCTCATGGGATGATTTTTTTATCTCGTTAGGTGAATTATTTTGTCTCGCAGGATGATTTATTTTGTTTCCCAGGACGATTTGAATATCTTACTTTGCTTCTACATCATTCTTTTCTTACCTTTGCCTTCAAATCAAAGAAAATTATGGAATTATCAGACATACTTCGCAATTTAAAAATAGAGCAACTCACTCCGATGCAGGAGGCAACGCGGGAAGCTTATCAATCGGATAAAGATTTAGTACTGCTTTCACCCACCGGTTCGGGCAAGACATTGGCTTTCTTGTTGCCGCTGGTGCAGGCTTTGAAGCCGGATGTATAGGGTGTGCAGGCTGTGGTGCTGGTGCCTTCGCGTGAACTTGCTTTGCAGATTGAAACGGTGTTCAAGGCGATGAATATTTCCTTCAAGGCAATGAGCTGTTATGGCGGTCGTCCGGCAATGGAGGAGCATCGGACGATGAAAGGTATCAATCCTTCCGTCATCATCGGTACGCCGGGACGAATGAACGACCATTTGAAGAAGCAGAATTTTGATGCCGGCACGGTTACGACTTTGGTTATCGACGAATTTGATAAACGCCTTGAGTTTGGTTTCCATGATGAGATGTCCGAAGTAATCGGACAACTGCCGTCACTGAAGAAGCGTGTATTGCTTTCGGCTACCGATGCCGAAGAAATCCCCCAATTTGCCGGAGTAGGAGGGGGAAATGTGGAGGTCAACTCTACGCCTACAGAGGTCAATACTACGCTCGTAAAGGTCAACTCCAGACTTCTAAAGCTGAACTTCCTGACTGCGGAACCCGTATCCGAACGCCTGAACCTGCAAAAAGTACTATCTCCGGAGAAAGATAAGTTGGAAACCCTCTATCGACTCCTCTGCACGCTAGGAGACCATTCCACACTAGTGTTCGTCAATTACCGTGAAAGTGTGGAGCGCGTGGCCGCCTATCTGAAATCCAAGAAGTTTCCTTGTGACGCTTTCCACGGAGGCATGGAACAGCCCGACCGCGAGCGAGCGCTCTATAAATTCCGTAACGGCAGTTGCCCCGTTCTGGTATCTACCGACCTGGCGGCACGTGGGTTAGACATTCCCGGCATTGACAATATCGTGTACTACCATCTGCTGGTCAATGAAGAAGCCTTCACGCATCGCAACGGACGTACGGCCCGTTGGGAGGCACGCGGTTCTTCGTTCCTTCTTCTCCACCGGGAAGAGACCTTGCCGGACTATACCCCCGAAGATACGCCCACGTTTGAACTGCCGGAGCAAACTCCGAAACCTGCCAAGCCTCGTTGGACTACTATATATATAGGTAAAGGGAAAAAAGATAAACTGAATAAGATTGATATTGTAGGTTTCCTCTATAAGAAAGGTGGGTTGGCACGCGAGGATGTCGGGCAGGTAGACGTGAAGGAGCATTATGCCTTTGTAGCCGTCCGTCGCAGCAAGGTAGCCCAACTCCTTACGCTCATTCGCGGTGAGAAAATTAAGGGGATGAAGACCGTAATAGAAGAAGCAAAGTAATAATTATACGGTTTTGTTTCACTTTTTATTAGTAGCAGTAAGTTATTGCGCCTTCTTACTTTCAATTTACTTATTTGTACATTTCTTGGTAACTATACATAACAAAATGGTGTATATTTATTGTATATACCAATAAAACGAAAGGTAAATGCGGATAAAAAGAGGAATTTCACAGGGAAAGATTGGTAATACGGAAATAATTCCGTAATTTCGCCATGTCGAAAGACATTAAATGAACGAAATTGTATAACCAAAACAAACTTCAAATGAAAAAGCATAATTTCAATGCAGGACCTTCCATCCTTCCGCGCGAGGTGATTGAGGATACAGCGAAGGCTATCTTAGATTTCAATGGATCCGGTCTCTCTCTGATGGAGATAAGCCACCGTGCTAAAGACTTCCAACCCGTAGTGGACGAAGCTGTAGCATTGTTCAAAGAATTACTCAATATCCCCGAAGGTTATTCGGTGCTGTTCTTGGGTGGAGGCGCCAGCCTGGAATTCTGTATGGTGCCTTTCAACTTCCTCGAAAAGAAAGCTGCTTATCTGAACACCGGTGTATGGGCAAAGAAAGCCATGAAAGAAGCGAAAGCTTTTGGCGAAGTCGTAGAAGTTGCCTCCTCTGCTGAAGCTAATTATACATATATTCCGAAGGATTATACGGTTCCGGCTGATGTCGATTATTTCCACATTACTACTAATAATACGATTTACGGTACGGAATTGAAGAGCGACCTCAATGTGAATGTTCCGATGGTTGCCGATATGTCTTCCGATATTTTCTCCCGTCCTATCGATGTCTCCAAGTATATTTGTATCTATGGTGGTGCACAGAAGAATTTGGCTCCTTCCGGCGTAACGTTTGTCATCGTGAAGAATGACGCTCTTGGCAAGGTATTCCGCTATATTCCGACAATGCTGAACTATCAGACACATATCGACAGCGGTTCTATGTTCAATACTCCTCCCGTTGTACCTATCTATGCTGCCTTGCAAACATTGCGCTGGATTAAGTCACAAGGCGGTGTGAAGGAAATGGAACGTCGCGCTACCGAGAAGGCAGATATGCTGTATGCCGAAATCGACCGTAACAAGTTGTTCGTAGGTACGGCTGCCAAAGAAGACCGTTCACGTATGAACATCTGCTTCGTGATGGCTCCCGAATACAAAGATCTAGAAGCCGACTTCTTGAAGTTTGCTACCGAGAGAGGTATGGTGGGCATCAAGGGACACCGTTCGGTAGGTGGCTTCCGTGCATCTTGCTACAACGCCATGCCGAAAGAAAGCGTACAGGCTTTGATAGACTGCATGCAGGAATTTGAGAAACTTCATTAATAATATTTATTCACCACAGAGGGCACAGAGTCCCACAGAGATAAAAATTAGAAGAAAAACTCTGTGAAACTCTGTGTGACTCTGTGGTGAATTCTTTTAATACCATTTGAATTATGAAAGTATTAGTTGCAACAGACAAACCGTTTGCAAAAGTTGCAGTAGACGGTATTCGCAAGGAAATTGAAGCAGCAGGTTACGAACTTATATCGCTGGAGAAATATGGCGAGAAGGCAAAATTGCTGGATGCTGTGAAGGATGCCAATGCTATTATTATCCGTAGCGACATCATTGATGCCGAAGTGCTGGAGGCAGCCAAAGAACTGAAAATCGTGGTACGTGCAGGTGCAGGTGTAGATAATGTAGACCTTGCTGCTGCTACTACCCACAACGTATGTGTGATGAATACTCCGGGACAGAACTCCAATGCCGTAGCCGAACTGGTTTTCGGACTGATGGTGATGGCTGTTCGCAATATGTACAACGGTACTTCCGGCACGGAACTGAAAGGTAAGAAGCTGGGCATCCATGCTTACGGTAACGTTGGCCGCAATGTAGCCCGTGTTGCCAAAGGTTTCGGTATGGACATCTATGCTTACGATGCTTTCTGTCCGAAGGAAGTGATTGAGAAAGGCGGTGTGAAGGCTGTTGCTTCTGTTGATGAACTTTATTCAACCTGCGATGTTGTTTCTTTGCATATCCCGGCAACGGCCGAGACGAAGAACTCCATCAACTATGCTTTGGTAAATAAGATGCCGAAAGGCGGTCTGTTGGTGAACACTGCACGCAAGGAAGTAATCAACGAAGCCGAACTGATTAAATTGATGGAAGAACGTGCCGACCTAAAGTACATGACCGACATCATGCCTGCTGCCAACGATGAGTTTGCAGCCAAGTTTGTCGGACGTTATTTCTCTACACCGAAGAAGATGGGTGCACAGACTGCTGAAGCCAATATCAATGCAGGTATTGCGGCCGCCCAACAGATTGTAGGCTTCCTGAAAGACGGTTGCGAGAAGTTCCGCGTAAATAAATAATCTTTTAGGCACGGATTACACGGATTTTATAGAGATAGTAACATATCCGTGAATTCCGTGTAATCCGTGCCTGATTTATATAATTCAATTCTAATACCCATGGCAATAATAAAACCTTTTAAAGGCGTTCGTCCTCCGCAGGACTTGGTAGAGCAAGTCGCTTCACGTCCCTATGACGTGCTGAACTCAGCCGAGGCGCGCGAAGAAGCAGCAGGAAATGAGAAATCCTTATATCATATCATTAAGCCTGAAATAGATTTTCCCGTCGGTACGGACGAGCACAATGAGTGTGTTTATCAGAAAGCTGCCGAGAACTTCCAAATGTTTCAGGATAAAGGCTGGCTGGTGCAGGACGAGAAAGAGAATTATTATGTCTATGCCCAGACCATGAACGGTAAGACCCAGTACGGGCTTGTGGTAGGCGCTTACGTTCCCGACTATATGAACGGTGTCATCAAGAAGCACGAGTTGACCCGTCGCGACAAGGAGGAAGACCGCATGAAGCATGTTCGTGTGAACAATGCCAACATCGAACCGGTGTTCTTTGCTTATCCCGATAACGCTACGCTGGATACTATCATTGCCCGCTATACTGCTCAAAAGCCAGCATATGACTTTATTGCTCCCGGTGACGGCTTCGGCCATACCTTCTGGATTATCGACAAGCAGGAAGATGTAGACGCCATCACGAAAGAGTTTGCCAAGATGCCGGCTCTTTATATTGCCGACGGACATCATCGCAGTGCAGCTGCTGCCTTGGTTGGCGCTGAGAAGGCAAAGCAAAATCCCAACCATAAGGGCGATGAAGAATACAACTACTTCATGGCCGTATGCTTCCCTGCCAATCAGTTGACGATTATCGACTATAACCGGGTTGTGAAAGACCTGAACGGCTTGACACCCGAACAATTCCTGGCTGCTGTCAGCAAGAACTTCATGGTAGAAGAGAAGGGTGCCGAGATTTATAAACCAGCAGGCCTGCATAACTTCTCCCTTTACTTGGAGGGCAAGTGGTATAGCCTGACTGCCAAACCGGGCACATACAACGATAACGACCCGATTGGCGTGCTGGACGTAACCATCTCTTCCAACTTGATTTTAGATGAAGTCCTCGGCATCAAAGACCTTCGCTCGGACAAACGTATCGACTTCGTAGGCGGTATCCGTGGTTTGGGAGAATTGAAGAAGCGCGTGGATAGCGGTGAAATGAAAGTTGCTTTGGCCCTCTATCCGGTCAGCATGAAGCAGTTGATGGACATTGCCGATACCGGTAATATCATGCCGCCCAAGACCACTTGGTTTGAACCGAAGTTGCGTTCAGGACTGGTAATCCATAAGCTGGATTAAGAAGAAATCAATTAGACATTAGGACGAACGGGGGTGTTATGTTACCGGAACACTCCCGTTTTTTATTGCTTTTGTGCATTCCTTTAAATAGTTATAGAAATTTTTGCGAACTTTATCCCCCTCAAAGCGATATGACCTATGAAGAAGATATTAATTCTAAATGGCAGTCCCCGCAGGCAGGGGAATATCTCGAAAATGCTGGAGGCGATGAAGCAAGAGGCCGAGAGTTGCGGGGCTGAAACAGTCAGTATCCGAGTTTCCGACTTAAAGATACATCCGTGCATCGGTTGCATGAAATGTCGTGATACGCTGAAGTGCTGCCTGCCCGAAGACGATGCGCAACGGGTGCTGCAACATATCCGGGAGGCGGATGCGCTGATTGTCGGTGCGCCTTGTTATTGGGGCAATGTGCCGGGCGAACTGAAAGTGCTCTTTGACCGCATGGTATACGGCATGATGGGCGAAAACTCCTGGGGGATGCCTCTTCCGCTTCATAAGGGGAAGAAGGCGATGATAATAAGCACCTGCACCACTCCCTATCCCTTCAACATCCTGTACAATCAGACACGAGGCATTGTAAAAGCCTTGAAGGAAATATTGAAATGGAGTGGCTTCAAGATTGTGAAGACGATAGAGAGGGGCGGGACGAAAAAGCATCCGGTGCTGACGGACAAAGAAATGACGCGCGCAAGGAAAGCTATACACCAATTACTTTAAGATTATGAGCCGAAAAGAAGAATACAAGCAAAAGAATGAGCAATTCCTGGAAGCATTGCAACAAGAGCCTGATGTAAAGGAACTGCCTGCAGGAGTGCTTTACCGTGTGTTGGAAGCGGGGCAGGGGAGTAATACGCCCCGCCTTAACAGTATCGTGTCTGTACATTACAAAGGCACGCTTATCAACGGACGCGAGTTTGACAACTCATGGAAGCGGAATTGTCCGGAGGCCTTTCGCCTGAATGAAGTCATCGAAGGTTGGCAGATTGCTTTGCAACAAATGCATGTGGGAGATCATTGGATTATATATATCCCTTATACTGTGGGATATGGCACGCGCACCAGTGGTCCTATTCCGGCATACTCTACCTTGATATTTGAGGTGCAGCTATTAAGTATTGCCTGAAAAGGCTGAACATTTTCTCTTTCTTTCCTGTTGTTATGCTATTAATAAACGGAATTGCCTGTTTTAATCTTGCATAATTCAAATAAAAGTTGTATCTTTA
>JAJQAY010000107.1 GCA_021203515.1 Bacteroides sp.
CCCAGGCACAGCCGCCATATCGCGTAACATGCGCAGGTTATAATTGGGGGGGTACAAAAATATCGTTTAACAGAAAAAGGAAAACAATTAAAAGAATAAATACAGATATGGCAAAAGAAAAAATCATCCTCACTGGTGACCGTTCCACAGGACGCCTGCACATCGGACATTACGTAGGGTCGCTGAGACGCAGAGTGGAATTGCAAAACTCCGGATTGTATGACAAGATATTCATCTTCATCGCAGACGCACAAGCGCTGACGGACAATATGGATAATCCCGAAAAGGTACGCCAGAACGTTATTGAAGTAGCCCTGGACTACCTGGCTTGCGGACTGGACCCGACGAAGAGCACCATCTTCATCCAGTCACAAATACCGGAACTGTGCGAGCTCTCCTTCTACTATATGGACCTGGTGACAGTGAGCCGCCTGCAACGCAATCCGACGGTGAAGACCGAGATACAAATGCGCAACTTCGAAACGAGCATCCCGGTAGGTTTCTTCACCTACCCCATCAGTCAGGCTGCAGATATTACTGCTTTCAAGGCAACGACCGTTCCCGTAGGCGAAGACCAGGAGCCGATGCTGGAACAAGCGCGCGAAATTGTACGCCGCTTCAACTATATCTACGGCGAAACGCTCGTTGAACCGGAAATCCTGTTGCCGGAAAATGCCGTATGCCTGCGTCTGCCGGGAACGGACGGAAAGGCCAAGATGAGCAAATCGCTGGGCAACTGCATCTACCTCTCCGACACGGCAGACGAAGTGCAGAAGAAAGTGAAGAGCATGTACACCGACCCCGACCATCTGCGCGTGCAAGACCCCGGAAAGATAGAGGGAAATACCGTATTTACGTATCTGAATGCTTTCTGCTGCCAGGAGCATTTTGAACGTTATCTGCCCGAGTATCCCAATCTGGCAGAACTGAAAGCGCACTATCAGCGTGGCGGTCTGGGAGATATGAAAGTGAAGAAATTCCTCAACGAAGTAATGCAGGAGACGCTGGAGCCTATCCGCAACCGCCGCAAGGAGTTCGAGAAAGACATCCCCGCCATCTACGACATGCTGAAGAAAGGTTGCGAAGCAGCGCGTGAAACGGCTGCCGCCACGCTGGACGAGGTACGCAGAGCTATGAAGATTAACTACTTCGACGATGCGGAACTAATTGCGGAACAGGTGAAGAAGTTCAGCGGAGAATAATTGCAAGCCCTGGCAGGAGGCAAAATCCTGCCACCCTTAAATTTATAAAAATACTTGATAAGACATGAGCAAGAAATTTGGCGTAGCCGCCATTCTTTGTTTGGTTTTCCTGGGCACAACAACAGGAATCGCCTCCACTCCTGTAAAAGATAAAGTCAGACTGGACATAGACTGGAAAGAATTCATCGGCAAGCAGGATGTGGTTGGGAAACTCTTCCCGAATATTGGTATGAATCAGCCTATATGGGCAACGGAATACTGGGACTGATGATTTATAAAGAACCCGGCGAGAACTATATCCGACTGGAAACGGGAAACTGCGCCGTGCATGACCATCGGGAAGGAAACAACGACTTATTCAGTATAGGACGGTTGCTGACAGGGCATTTCGCACTTCATCCTAAAGGAAAGATTATTGACGGAAAGATACATCTGGACTTATGGAATGCGGAAACGACTGCGGACATCACGACGACGTCCGGCAAAATACATCTGCATAGCTTCGTCCATAGCGACCGGATGGTGATTGTCACCAAAGTAACCACCGAGGGCGATGAAAGCGACTTCCGGTGGGAATGGGTGCCGGCTCCTTCGGAAAGCCCGCGATATTTGTTTGCCAAGAGCAAAGGAAACTGGATTAAAGTTCCGGATGATTATCCACGCAATCCTGCTCCGGAAATAACGGGCACACCGTGGGAAGGAATGTCGTATCAGAAACTACAGGCAGGTGGCGAAACGGCAATAGGATGGAAAGAGACTTTGCAAAATGGAGAACGAACCTTGTGGGTGAACCTCACCCATACTTATCCGGGAGCCAATGCCCGTGAAATTTGCCGGAAAAAGGTGGACGATGCTGTTCGCACCGGATACAAGAAAATACAGAAAAGCCACCGCGAGTGGTGGAATGCTTACTACCCCGCCAGCTTTATCACTTTGCCCGACGGAGTGAAAGAAAGTTTCTACTGGATACAAATGTATAAGCTGGCCTCCGCCACACGAGCCGACAGAGCGTTGATAGACTGTACGGGTCCGTGGCTTACGGTGACTCCCTGGCCCAATGCGTGGTGGAACCTGAATGTACAGTTGACTTACTGGCCGCTGAATGCCGCCAACCGCCTGGACTTGGCTGCTTCTTTGGAAAATGCTCTCTACAACAACGTCGACCAACTTCGTAAAAACATTGCCGAACCTTATCGCAACGATGCTTTAGGCATGGGACGCACCACCAACTTCCAGTGTGCCTCGGAGCCGGCAGGTGTTCCGGGAGAGAAGAGGACGGTTGAAACCGGTAATCTTACATGGGCATGTCATAACCTTTGGCTGATATACCGACATAAGATGGACGACACATTGCTGCGCGAAAAGCTTTTCCCGCTGCTGAAAGGTGCCGTAAACTACTACCTCCACTTCCTCCGCCGGGAGGATGACGGGAAACTGCATCTGCCCACTACCTACTCACCCGAATATGGCAGTGCGGAAGACTGCAATTACGACCTCGCCCTGCTGCGATGGGGGTGCCAAACCCTGATACAAGCTGCCGAACACCTGAATATAGACGACCCGAAACTGCCCGAATGGAAGATGGTGCTGCAAGACCTGACCCCATATCCGATGGATGAAAACGGGTTCTTTATCGGTAGAGATACACCTTATGCGTTTTCACACCGCCATTATTCGCATCTGCTGTCCATCTATCCCTTGTACCTCGTCAATAAGGAGCAGCCGGAGGATGTCAGCCTCATCGAAAAGTCCCTGCACTTCTGGCAAAGCAAGACCGGAGCTCATCAGGGCTATTCACTGACTGGTGTATCTTCCATCTCTGCGGCTCTGGACAAGGGAAATGATGCGTTGGCCTATCTGGATAAGTTGTTCGGACGTTCCTAAGTGTGAATACGTTATATAAAGAATCCGGTCCGGTCATTGAAACACCGTTGTCGGGTGCACAGTCCATACACGATATGCTGTTGCAAAGCTGGGGCGGAAAGATACGGATTTTCCCTGCCGTGCCCGATGCCTGGCAAGACGTGGCCTACGACAAGCTATTGACGGAAGGAGCATTTGAAGTCACGGCAAGCCGGAAAGCAGGGAAGACAGAATTTATACAAGTGAAAAGTCTGGCGGGCGAGCCTTGTGTGGTGGTTACGGATATTGCGCAACCGGTATTTAAAGGTAAACGCACACTGACCTCGAAGCGTCTGGAGGCCAATACTTATCTGGTAGACCTGAAGAAAGGAGAAGAAATGATTATTTATCCGGAAGGAACGTTTCCGGAGTTGATAATCCGTCCTATCTCGAATACTTCGACACTGCATTTCGGAAAGAAAAAGAGCTCCTGACACATAAAATCCCCCAAGAGCTGTGGGAACTTCACACTCTTGGGGGATCTCTAGAATTATCTATCTGTATTAATTAGCAGATTTCACTAATACTACACGGTTTAAGATAGGTTGACCGAACTTATCGACACCACCGTCGGCAGAAACCTTCAGGCGGTCGGCAGAGATGTCATATTCTTTCACCAATGTATTGACAACTGCCTGTGCACGCTTCAAACTCAACTCCTTGTTGAATGCAGGAGTACCCGTTGCAGAGTCGGCATAACCGTTAACTGTGTAAGTAGCATTCGGGAATTGTTTCATCTGTTCTGCCAGGTAAGACAAGTTCATCACTTCACGCGGAGATACTTCGGCTGAACCAATCTTGAAGAATACAGTACGTGGTGCAATATCCGGATCGGCAACTACAACCTCGGTTTCGGCAACTTCTACCGGTCTGTTTTGAGCAGCAGTCAGAGCTGATTGCAACTGTTGGTTGGCAGCAGCCATCTGTGCTATCTGTTGTTGCATGGCAGCCAGTTCGACAGCAGAAACCAACTGCGGCATCGGGCGGGCAAATCCACGTTTCGGGAAGCGGTAAGTCAATCCGAGTGTTGCACTAAGTACACCATCGTAACCATGTTTTCCAGCAATCGTACCATCGAATTTATCTTCGGCACCCATTGCGCTAAGTTCGAGGTTAATGTCTACTGCATCTGAAATACGGAAGCGGTTGATAACACCGGCATTTACAGCCAGTGCCTCGCGGTGAGGTTTCGTATAATTGTGGGTAATACCGGCACCTAAATAAGGAATAATTTCATATACACGGTCCGGATTGTATCCGCCAAAGAGAGCATTCAGGTTGAACATCACGTCACCGTGGAAGTTCATGTAGTCGAAACGTTGCTTATAGTATCCGTCGCCCATCGGGCCACCTTTTACATAATCGGCTCCTTTGTCATAAGTAAAACCTTTTGCCTAAAGACCGCTATACTGCAAACGCAATCCGAGTCCGGGAGTAAACCATTTACCTACTGCGATGTTCAATGTCGGACTGATACGCTTACCGAAGCTACCTGCTCCGTCATTATCGCCAAGCAAGACGGAAGCACCACCGCCAACAGAGAAGAACCAGTTGCTCCAAAATGGATTGGTAATTACTTGATACTTATCCTGTACCTGGATAATATCCACCTGTTCTACAATTTGAGAGTTTTGTTGCGCCATGGCAACAGAAGATACGCTGGTTACAACCAGTAACATTAGAATCTTTTTCATATACCTAAATAGTTAAGTTGGTTAATTAAAATCTTTGTCATTCAAACTGATTAATTAACACCAACGAAAGTAAAAGGTTTTAGAAAAAGAGCTTTTTTTTTGAAAAAAGGAGAAAAAAGTAAATGAAAATCTTACTTGGAAAACAACTTTTCTACCTCTTCTTCTTTAATTGTAGCAAGAACAGTACGCCCGTCAGGAGTGTAATTAGGGGTAGAACAAGCAAACAGATTGTCTACCAAGCTAGACATTTCATCAGGGCTTAATACTTGTCCGTAGACAATGGCGGCTGCACGTGCCAGAGTCAATGCCAGAATAGTCTGAACTTCTTCTTTGACATCATTGCCCTTTTCCATTGCGGTATGTACCATATTACGAACCAATTCCACCGGGTTCAGTCCTTCTATTCCCGAAGGGATACCGTTAATGGCATAACTGCCGCCCCCCAACGGACTAAGGTCGAAACCCACTGCCGACAAGTCATCCGACAAGCTTTCCAATACAGCCGCTTCGGAAGCGGGCAACTGGATTATTTCAGGGAAAAGCACTCCCTGGGATACACCTTGTTTCTGACGAATCTGACTCATATAGCGGTCGAACAAGACACGTATATGTGCACGGTGCTGGTCAATCAACATAAGTCCGGACTTGACGGAAGTCAAAATAAAACGCCCTTTGAACTGGAAATGCTGGGCGCCCTTCTCTACAGCAGAGGTGGTACCGGTATATAGGGATGAAGTAGCAGTAGAGGATGGCTCCGTTACCGGGGATGTCTCCCGGAGGTCGAAAGGTTCTTCTTCAATGGGCTCGTTCATCTTGCTGGCTTTCTCCAAACCGGCATACAGTCCCTCCCACTCCACGCTTTTACGGGAGTAATCTCCGCCTCCGTAAGAAGAAGAGGAAGAACTCTTGAACGGATTGAAGTCCGCATTGTAATGTACCTTCGGCAGCTCTATCGGACGGCTTTGCTCAAAAGCCGGAATATCGGGCATACCTTCCGTATCGAAATCAATGGAGGGCACCGCATTGAACTTGCCCAAAGACTCCTTGACCGCAGCCGAGAGTATCTGCCAAATGGCCTGCTCGTTCTCAAACTTAATCTCCGTCTTTGTGGGATGGATATTCACATCTATATTAGCAGGCTCTACTTCAAAATAAATAAAATAAGAGATTTGCTCTCCGGCAGGTATCAACTGCTCGTAGGCATCCATCACCGCTTTATGGAAATAAGGATGGCGCATATATCGTCCGTTCACAAAGAAGTATTGATGCGCTCCTTTCTTGCGGGCAGTCTCCGGCTTGGCTACGAAACCGGAAATCTTTATCATGGTCGTATCTACCTCTACGGACAGCAACTGCTGGTTCAGTTTCTTGCCGAATACGGAAAGAATGCGCTGACGCAGGGGCATCACGGGAAGATTGAACAATTCGGTATCATTGCTATACAGATAGAAAACAACATCGGGATGCACCAGAGCAATGCGCTCAAACTCGGTGAGGATATTGCTTAGTTCCGTAGAATTTGCTTTCAGGAATTTACGACGGGCCGGAATATTGAAGAACAGGTTCTTAACGGAAAAGTTGCTCCCTTTAGGACAGGAAACGGCTTCCTGACTCTCTACTTTGGAACCGGCAATCACCAAACGCGTACCCAGTTCTTCATTAGCCGGACGGGTTTTCAGTTCCACTTCCGCTACCGCAGCAATGGAGGCCAACGCTTCGCCACGAAAACCCATTGTGCGCAGAGCAAACAAATCGGCAGCTTCGCGTATCTTGGATGTAGCATGACGCTCAAAGGAAAGACGGGCATCCGTTTCGGACATTCCCTTTCCGTCGTCAATCACCTGAATGCAGGTCTTCCCCGCATCGGTTACCAAAACATGTATTTCCCGGGCTTCGGCATCAATTGCATTTTCCACCAATTCTTTAATGACAGAGGCCGGACGCTGAATTACCTCTCCGGCAGCAATCTGATTGGCAACCGAATCGGGCAGCAAATGAATGATATCGCTCATGATAATTACAAATTACAAAGTATAAATTACAAAGGACGAATTACAAAATACAGGATTACACCACATGTGCAATTTGTAATTTGTAATTCGTAATTAGATTAAATAATCCCGTTGCTGATAGCATACCATAAATAAATCAAAACAGCTACGATAATCAGGATAATTCCTACATGAACAGGCTTACGCCCGCTTTCTTTACGTCGTTTCAGGTGAGTAGTACCTTCAACAAACTTTCCCCGTATGTCTTCGGGAGAAAACTTCTTCTCGGGCAACATGCCGAGTTCACGCTTGGCATCTTCTTCCATCTTCGCCAACTTCTCCTTTCGCTCATCCACATAGATATATGAATGGTGAAAGCCGCGAGGCTTCCTCACTGTAAACATTCCCATAGCGTTATTTTTTAGTTCGTTTAATATGCATATCTCTTGGCGAAGTTAAGGGTTTCCGGTCACTTTTTTGCAATGTTTCGCCTGCTTTTTTACCTCGCCATTCAAAGATGTCATTTTTATCGCGCGGACGGATATAGTCAAACCACACAAAAGAAGGGAGACGCATCTTGTCGGGAGGTATCTGGTCCATAGGATACAGAACAGCGTTGGATTTCCCGATTAGTGCCGCTTCCTCCATACGACGGTCTTTCAGGTAGATACGTAGGAAACTGCCTTCGGCATAGTTAAGGCCAATCATGGTACTGTCCTTTTCTTCGGGATAGAAGATTATCAGTACATTGCCGTTGACGTCTACCCGACGCATTTCTCCGGCTATAAAGAAAGTCTTCATTTCCTTACCCGTCACCTGGTTATAGTGAATGGAGTCTTTTTGCTCCACTGCCAAAGCCTGATTGATGATATGTGCCCAGTCGATGGTGCTATCATTCATATACACCTTGATTTCTTCACCAAGTAATTGCTGGGGACCGTGCCACAGAATGGGGTCGGTGTACATCGTCATGCAAGAGTCTTTGGAATTATATACCAGTGAGTCGCAGACAGCTTGTACATCACTGCGATAGGCACGCACCTTATGATACACGCGCATTTCGCGATACATGGAGTCCATGTTCAGGAAGTAGGTAATCAGTCGTAACGTGTCGCCATGCATAAAGAGGCTGTCGCCCTGCGAGTAATCGATGGCAACAGCACGGCGGGTGGCAAGTGCACTGCCGGTAAGTTCGTTATAGAAGCAATAATCTCCGGTAAGCATGTTTTTGTTTACCGTGTCGTTCATCTGCACGTTGTCGAAGGCTTCGCCATAACCCAACTGGCGGTCGTAGAACAAGCTGTCGCCGGTGAGTTTTTTGCCTTCGTTCGTAAGGACAGAACGGTCCAACAGTTCGGCCTGTTCCGTGACAGTATTATAAATCCCCCGTTCCGAATAAATCTTGTTCGCATCACTGACAATATCCGAAGGGCCTAATATGGTGGCAATCTTAGAGTCCGTACTGTATTTCAAGGTGTCCGAAGTCAAGACGAATTTCAGGTTCACCAACTCCACATTATGGTTGAAGACTGCCAATTTGGTTGCCGGGCTGTATTCTCCCCATTCAGAGGTCAATACGTTCTCTTCGTCGGTGAGTTTGCCACCGTCAAAATAGTAGCCCAGGTTATAAAGGCGGTCGTAGTTCAGGCTGTCCGTAGTCAGTACTGTATTACGGTTTATCATACGGACATTCTCGCGCAGCATGGCAAGCTGCGACATACCGTCGTAGTAAAGGTAATCGCCATAAATAAACAGAGTATCGCCCTGCTCCATGCGGACATTGCCAAAGGCTTCCACCGAATTGATTTTCTCGTAAATCAATGCGCTGTCGCAAAACATGTACATACTGTCATGCTTCAACCTGACCGAGCCAATCAACACCTGCACGTCCGGACGTAATTCTTTGTCGGCTTGTGCCTCGTCAGCATGAAGCAAGTCTACGCGCGTCTTTTTCTTTGCAGGGTCTTTAGGCTTGTTCTGCGCACTCAACAGGCAGATACCGAACACGCATATAATAGCAAGTATCAGTCTTTTATCCATCCCGGATACTTAAATGTACAGTTTCTCCAATTTTCGTTGATGCGGACGTATGTATGTTTCTGCTTCTCACGTATCCACTTGTCCAGCATTTCGTCACGGCGTTTCTCCAAAACGATATTCTTCAGGTTTTGGTAGTCATCGGCCACTGTTGCCTTATGTCCGTTCGTACGGCTTTTCAGCTTCACGATGACACATTCTTCCTTACCGGTTTTCTGCGGGATCATGGTAAATGCTTCGGAGATTTCTCCTACTTTCATCTTATCAACCACCTTAGCAATCTCAGGCGGCAACTCCTGCATTTCAAACTTGGAAGTATTGTCGTTGGGGTTCGGCAGCAAACCGTGATTGTTACGCGTATCCTTATCCTGCGAAAGAACGGAAGCAGCTTCCTCAAAAGTAAACTTACCGCTACGAATATCGTCGGCAATAGAATCAAGACGTGCCATACCGGCTGTCAACGACTCTTCGGGGATATGGGGTTTCAGCAAGATGTGACGCACCTTGATACGGTCACCACGCTTTTCTATCAGTTGGATGATATGGAAACCGAACTCCGACTCCACAATCTTGGAAACTTTATTGGGGTCTTGCAGGTTGAAAGCAACGTTGACAAAAGCCGGGTCTAAGTAACCACGTCCGGTAAACGGCATTTCACCACCGTTAATGGCGGAGTTACGGTCTTCGGAATATATACGTGCAAGTGTAGAGAAACTGGTTTCACCTTTGTTGATACGATCGGTAAATTCGCGCAAACGCTTCTTTACATTCTCCACCTCATCCAAAGGAACTTTCGGTTGCTGGGTGATAATCTGCACCTCTACTTGCGTGGGGATGTAGGGAATACTATCCTGCGGCAGGTTCTTGAAGTAACGGCGCACTTCGGCCGGAGTCACTTTGATTTCTCCCACCAACTTCTGCTGCATCTTCTGCACCTTCAAACCTTCGCGGGCATTATCGCGCAAAATTTCACGTATCTGGCTGGAAGTCTTGTTAAAGTATTCTTCCATCTTCTCGCGAGAACCGATGTTGGCAATATACATATTCGTCATGTAGTCTACTCGCTGAATTACCTCGCTCTCGGAGACTTCGATACTATCGAGTGCCGCCTGATGCAAGTACAACTTTTGCACGGCTATTTCTTCCGGTATCACGCAGTAGGGATCACGGTCGAACTTACGTCCTTCATACAAAGCACTCATACGTGCCTCTTCCACTTCGGACTTCAATATAGCCTCGTCGCCTACTACCCAAACCACCTCGTCAATCACATTGTCTTGTGCATAAACGGCAGAACCGGTCAACAGCGTCAAGGCAAATAAAACTACAAACTTAAAGTTCATACACTTTCTCATTCTTGGTATCTTAATCTAATAATACTTGATCTTGTCTCTTTTCTCTGCTTGCTGGTACATGTCGTTTTTCACTTGTTTCATGAACTCTACCTGCTTCATGTTCAGCATCATATCTTTCACTTTCGCCCGTGCAAACTCATAGGGTTCCTGCGCCCCTGTCCCACGGAAATCGCCCACATTCAGAAAATAATAAAAAGCCGTGTCCTTCAGTTCCACATGTCGGTTCTTGTCCAGATACTGTCCCACATCGGGCATTTTCAGGGGCATCAGGTCCAATATATCGGCCATTTGCACCCACTTGTCGTAGAAATACTCATACTTCACTGCATTCTGCAAACTGTATTTTTCCAGATGCTCCACAGCTTCGCGGTTTTCCGTCTTGTACCAACGGCGTACATCATTCAGTTGGGGAGCCGTCAGAGGCACCTTGATAAACAGTCCTTTCATCAGCGGACGGTCTACCTTGAACAATTCCTGATGCTGCGTATAGTAATCATTCAGTTCTGTCTCGGAGATTTCTTCCGAAAGGCGCTGGTCAATCAAGGCCTGCTGATAAGCATGCATAATCAGAGCCTTGCGGTAGTTTTCCACAAGTTTATCTATTTCACCGCTGTTGGGGATATTGCTCTGGGCTTTCTCGTACAACAAAATATCTTCCGCCCAGTTCTGAATATAGTGCTCGGCAAACAACAAACTGTCATCTTTGGACAGACCATCGGGAAGCACTGTCTCTAAATCTTCACGGTAAAGGAAATTACCGTCCAGTTCCACCAACGGTGTCTTACCTTTATGGTCGTGTTGCTCTTTGCACGCCCCACAGAGGAGAAGAATTAAAAGACCCAAACAGGTTGTTCGCATTACCAATTGATATTTACTACATTTTAAGGCATGAAGATAGTGCTTTAATTGGTTGCATCAGTGATTATTAACGGTTTTTAAAACCTCTTGGTTAATTTCAACCTTACCGGATGCGCGCAAACGGACAATCCATTGCTTTTCCAGATAGCTCCGATAGTCGGCTACAAGCACATCGCCCGCCTCACGATAGTCATCGGGACCTTTCACCTTTTCTCCCAAAACAGCAGTAAAAGGGAATGACGCAGGAGGAATGGCATCCCCCTTTTTAAAGACTAAATCATCTACATACACATTGTCGCCCGGAGCAAACACGCCCAGCTCGGCCTGTATCCGGGGATGTTCTCCGGCATTAAAGGTCAGGCGAATTGCATCCTTCCACTCCTCTTCCGGCAGGCTTTTCAAGAACTTGCGGGCTTGCTTGACAGAACGTTTCGTATCACCATGCAAGACAACGCCTTTATACCGTTGCTCTTCCCAATGATAATCCGAACGGTGTTTGTCAAAGTAAGCCTTCACTCCCAGCGTATCCGACAGTGCCCGTTCTACAATTTCCTTATCAGTTATCCGGCCCGACAACAAGCGCTCCCTATGTTCTTGCATCAAATAGCGGAAATCAGGATGCTTCTGTTCCAGACGGTCATTCTCATAATCCAAAACGGATTTCATAATGAAATCTGCCAACTGCCGGCGCATACCTTCAGGATGTGCCGCGGCAAAGCGAGCGAAATCCTTGCCGGTATAGTTCTTACCGTCTAACGAAAACAAGGTGCGGTTCGTATGTCCCGATGAAATAAGTTCATTCAGCCCTGCATTATCGGGAGTATAGTGATATTCTTTCTTCAACGCCTCGACCTGTGCCTCGGTCCCTTTATCCATACCATGGCGGCGCGTCTGGCGGCGAAGTATTTCATCCTTCATTTCTTCAAAAGACGGGAGCTCTTTCCGCTCAAGAACCTTTACGATATGGAGGCCTTGCGGAGTGAAGAAAGGCCGGGAAACTTCTCCTACCGGAAGCCCGGATACCACTTCCTCAAATTCCACGGGCATTTGCAACCTACTCAACCAGAAGGGTTCTTTCTCATCGGAAAAGTTCTTCACATATGTATTAAAAGTCGTACCGGTGCGGTCGTTCTGAAATTCTTCATAAATAGAATTCATACGCGCCTCTACCTCATGCAGAGTATTAGCGGATACATTTTGAGGGAGATACTTAAATATATGACTAACACGAGCTTGCCCCGCCCAATGACGGGATTTCATTTTGTCATACCACTGACGGGCTGCGTGTTCCGCTGCCGTATCATCAGTCAGATAAGATTTGATTAGTCCGCTGCGATAATCTTCCAGTTCTTCCCGGAAAGCGCGAACCGTATCCAAACCGGCCGCTTCGGCTGCCGCCACTACCAATTTACCATCCACAAAGTAATCTACATATCCTTTCGGCGTGGTTTGCCCAATGCCCGGCTGCTCCTTGTACTTATTATAGCTATATTCAAATTCGGAGCGAAGTATTTCCTTGCCATTGATACGCATCAACACCGGTTCTTGCTGAGCCTGAATAGAGCAAGCCAGCAAAAGAAATAACAGAGTCAACACGTTTCTTACCATAAGCATCATCATTCTAATCAATTATTTCGGACTTATTTCGCATCAAATGGTTGCGTGGAATAAAATAATGCCAGAAAAGCATAATAGTTCTTTCCGGGCACAATTTCTATCTTAGTAAACATTCTTATTTAGGACGGCTATAATTCGGAGCCTCACTGGTGATGGCAACATCGTGCGGATGGCTCTCCAATACACCGGCGTTGGTGATGCGGGTAAACTTGGCATCGTGCAACTTCTCGATATTGGCAGCACCGCAGTATCCCATACCTGCACGCAGGCCACCGGTCAACTGGTAAATAACCTCGTACAAAGTTCCTTTATAAGGAACACGAGCTGCAATACCTTCCGGAACCAATTTCTTCACATCGCTGGTACCGCTTTGGAAATAACGGTCTTTCGAACCATTCTCCATAGCTTCCAAAGACCCCATACCCCGATAAGACTTGAACTTACGACCATTGAAGATAATCGTATCACCCGGAGATTCTTCCGTTCCGGCAACCAATGAACCAATCATCACGCTGTATCCACCGGCAGCCAAAGCCTTCACAACATCACCGGAATAGCGCAAACCACCGTCGGCAATCAAAGGAATGCCTGTGCCTTTCAAAGCCTTTGCTACGTCGTATACAGCAGACAATTGAGGCACACCGACACCGGCAACTACACGGGTAGTACAGATGGAACCCGGACCGATACCGACCTTCACCCCGTCTGCCCCGGCAGCAACCAAAGCCTTTGCAGCCTCGCCGGTAGCAATATTACCGACTACAATATCAATGCCCGGAAAACGCTTCTTTGCTTCCTTCAGCTTCTCAACCACAGAAAGAGAATGACCGTGAGCCGTATCAATCACAATAGCATCCGCACCGGCATCTACCAAAGCCTGCATACGGTCGAGCGTATCAGCAGTTACACCGACACCGGCCGCCACACGCAGACGTCCTTTGGCATCCTTGCACGCCATCGGCTTATCTTTCGCCTTCGTTATATCTTTATAGGTAATCAAACCTACCAGCTTACCCTCTTTATCTACTACCGGCAGTTTCTCAATCTTATGTTCCTGCAATATCTGTGCAGCAGCTTCCAAGTCTGTAGTCTGATTGGTCGTAACGATATTTTCTTTCGTCATGACTTCATCGATATGCTTATCCATATCTCTCTGGAAACGAAGGTCGCGGTTGGTAACAATACCTACCAAATATCTTTCGTCATCTACCACCGGAATACCACCAATTCTATATTCGGCCATCAAAGCCAAAGCGTCGCCTACGGTAGAGTCTCTCTTAATAGTCACCGGGTCGTAAATCATGCCGTTTTCCGCACGCTTCACAATGGCAACTTGACGGGCTTGCTCCTCGATAGACATATTCTTATGGATTACACCGATACCACCTTCACGTGCGATGGCAATAGCCATTTTCGACTCGGTAACCGTATCCATAGCGGCTGTTACAAACGGAATTTTTAACTCGATGTTGCGTGAGAACTTTGTCGTGAGTTCGACAGTTTTAGGAAGTACTTCGGAATAAGCGGGGATTAACAAAACGTCATCGTAAGTCAATCCATCCATTACGATTTTATCAGCAATAAATGACATAGGACTATGCGTTTAAAATTTATTGCGTGCAAATATACGCTTTTTATTCCATTCCGTATATTTGCACGCAATATTTTTTTTCTTTTTTAAACCAACAGCGGAGGAGATTAATTGGCCATTTCAGAGATAAACTTGACACGTACCAGACGCACTTCCTCTTCTGTGAAATCATCACCCAACTCGTCCAATGCATCATCAATCTTGTCGGTGATGGACTCTTTGAAGTAATCATAGATGTCCAGCAGATGGTCTTCGTCCATAATGTCCTCCAGGAAGTAGTCGATATTCAGTTTGGTTCCCGAATATACAATTGCTTCGATTTCATCCAGCAGTTCTTCAAACTCAATTCCTTTGGACAAGGCTATGTCATCCAACGCAACCTTGCGGTCGATAGCCTGAATGATAGAAACCTTCAGTTTGGATTTATTGGCAACCGTGCGAACACGAAGGTCTTCGGGACGCTCTATTTCATTTTCTTCGCAATGACGCTTAATCAACTTGCAGAATTCCTCACCATAGCGCTTTGCCTTTCCGGCTCCCACGCCCGGGATATTCTGCAACTCATCCAGAGTCACCGGATAGATGGTGGCCATCGCCTCCAAAGAGGGATCCTGGAAAATTACATAAGGAGGCACTTCCAACTTCTTAGACAATTTCTTTCGCAGGTCTTTCAGCATGGAGTAGAGTACAGGGTCTACCGCACAAGCGCCACCACCACGTGCCGGAGCTTCTTCTTCCACCTCCTCGAAGTCATTATCTTCCGTTATCTTAAAGGACTTAGGATGTTTCAGGAATTTCTTTCCTTCCTCAGTAACCTTCAGCAAGCCATAGTTTTCAACTTCCTTGCTCAAATAGCCGGCAATCAATGCCTGGCGAATAACAGCGTTCCAAGTTTTGTCTTCTTCTCCCATACCGGAACCGAATGCTTCGAGGCCTTCGTGCAGATGAGCCTGCACCTCCGAAGTTTCCCTTCCTTGTATGACATCCATAATATAGTCTGCTTTAAAATTTTCTTTCGCCGCGAAAATAGCTTCTATCACGGTACACAATAATTCCTGAGCTTCCACTTGTTTTTTCGGATTTAAACAGTTGTCACAATTTTCACAATTATCCTCCATATACTCCTCTCCGAAATAGTGTAATAATGTCTTTCGGCGGCATACGGATGATTCGGCATACGCAGCGGTTTCCAGCAGAAGCTGCTTGCCTATCTCCTGCTCTGCAATAGGTTTGCCTTGCATGAACTTTTCAAGCTTTTGCAAGTCTTTGTTTGTATAGAAAGTAATACACTGCCCTTCTCCACCGTCTCTTCCTGCACGTCCGGTTTCCTGATAATATCCTTCGAGGCTCTTCGGAATATCATAGTGAATTACGTAACGCACATCCGGCTTGTCAATACCCATACCGAAAGCAATGGTAGCTACAATCACATCTATTTTCTCCATCAGGAAATCATCCTGGTTTTGCGTTCGTGTAGCCGAGTCCATTCCGGCATGATAGGCGCGGGCATTAATGCCGTTCGCCTGCAGGATTTCAGCAAGTTCTTCCACCTTCTTCCGGCTCAGGCAATAGATGATGCCCGATTTCTCCGGATTATTCTTGATGAACTTGATAATATCCTTGTCTACATTAACAGTCTTCGGACGTACCTCATAATAAAGGTTTGGACGATTGAACGACGACTTAAACACTTGTGCATCCACCATAGCCAGGTTTTTCTGGATGTCATGCTGCACTTTCGGCGTAGCAGTCGCAGTCAACGCTATCAGCGGAGCTTTTCCAATTTCGTTGATAATAGGGCGGATGCGGCGATATTCCAGTCGGAAGTCATGTCCCCATTCAGAAATACAATGGGCCTCGTCTACGGCATAGAAGGAAATCTTCACCGTTTTCAGAAACTCCACGTTTTCATCTTTGGTCAGCGATTCGGGAGCTACATACAGCAACTTCGTCTTGCCGCCCATAATGTCGGACTTGACCTGATCTATCGCACTTTTATTAAGAGAAGAGTTGATGAAATGGGCTATCCCGTCTTCCTCGCTGAAGTTGCGCATCACGTCGACCTGGTTCTTCATCAGGGCAATCAAAGGAGAAATCACGATTGCCGTACCCTCCATTAATAAAGAAGGCAACTGGTAGCACAATGATTTTCCTCCTCCGGTGGGCATCAATACAAACGTATCGTTGCCTTCCAACAGATTCTGTATAATTGCTTCCTGATTTCCTCTAAAGGTGCCGAACCCGAAGTACTTCTTCAGTTGATCTGTCAAATTCATCCTCTTCCCTGCCATGATTCATTAGGTTGTTTATTATAAGAACTCTAACAAAGTTATAGACAACTTCTTAAATTTCAAGCATAATCCACCGAATATTTTTCAATAAAAAGTAAAAAAGTCGGCTTTGTTTGTATTACCTTTTGATTTTAAGCACTTTGAAGCCTTGCCATGTTCGCTTTTTCGAGCTGCCGCTGGGCATAACTCAAAGTTACCACGAAGCTATCTTTGTGTTCTGATGGAATTTCGAACATCGCATCCATCATGATAGTTTCTACAATGGAACGCAGTCCGCGAGCTCCCAATTTATACTCAATAGCTTTGTCTACAATGTACTCGAACACACTATCTTCGAAGGTCAGCTTCACGTTGTCCATGTCAAACAATTTGATATACTGCTTGATAATGGAGTTCTTCGGTTCCGTCAGTATGGCACGCAGTGCCGTACGGTCCAACGTGTTCAGATAGGTCAGCACCGGCAGACGACCGATAATTTCGGGTATCAGGCCGAATGACTTCAAATCCTGCGGAGCGATGTACTGCATCAGGTTGCTCTTGTCGATAGTAGCCGTGTTGCGCACAGCGCTATATCCCACCACATGGGTGTTCAGGCGTTGCGCAATTTTCTTTTCGATACCGTCGAAAGCGCCACCGCAGATAAATAGTATGTTCTTGGTATTCACCGGGATCATCTTCTGATCGGGGTGCTTACGTCCGCCCTGTGGGGGAACGTTGACAACAGACCCTTCCAGCAACTTCAGCAATCCTTGCTGCACACCTTCGCCACTTACGTCGCGGGTGATGGAAGGGTTGTCTCCCTTGCGGGCTATCTTGTCTATCTCGTCAATAAACACAATGCCTTGTTCGGCTTCGGGCACGTTATAATCGGCCACTTGCAGAAGGCGGGTCAAGATACTTTCTATATCTTCGCCCACATAGCCGGCTTCGGTCAGCACCGTTGCGTCTACAATGGTGAAAGGCACATGGAGGAGTTTAGCGGTTGTACGCGCCAACAGTGTTTTGCCGGTTCCGGTACTGCCCACCATGATGATATTGGACTTTTCAATTTCCACATCATCGTCGCTGCTCTTTTGCAGCAGACGTTTATAATGGTTATATACCGATACGGACAGAAAACGCTTGGCATCGTCTTGCCCTATCACGTACTGGTCGAGAAAGCTCTTAATCTCCTGTGGTTTGGGAAGTTCTTCCAGATTTAGCTTTGTCGCTCCGTTCTTCTGTGTGCCCAGGGCTTCCTGAGTAATCTCATAAGCCTGGGTAGCACAGCTATCACAGATGTAGCCGTTCATTCCCGTTATAAGGAACCCGACTTCATCCTCCGAACGTCCGCAAAAACTACATCTATTTTTGGTTCGTTTTGAGTCTGCCATATTTATTTTTTAGTATACACTTGGTCTATCATACCGTAATCTTTGGCTTCTTGTGCATTCATCCAATAGTCACGGTCCGAGTCTGCCCATACCTTATCGAAAGGAGTGTGCGAGTGGTCGGCAATAATAGTATAAAGTTCTTTCTTCAACTTCTGAATTTCGCGTGCGGTAATCTCGATGTCCGAGGCTTGTCCTTGCGCACCGCCCATCGGCTGGTGTATCATCACACGGGAATGCGTCAATGCAGAACGCTTGCCTTCGGCTCCGGCAACCAGCAGCACTGCCGCCATGCTGGCAGCCATACCGGTACAGATAGTAGCGACATCGCTGCTGATGAACTGCATCGTGTCATAGATGCCCAATCCGGCATATACCGAGCCGCCCGGCGAGTTGATATAGATGGAAATATCCTTGCCCGGGTCTACAGAGTCCAGATACAACAACTGCGCCTGCAATGTATTGGCGGTATAGTCGTCGACCTGTGTACCGAGAAATATGATGCGGTCCATCATCAGTCGGGAGAATACGTCCAACTGTGTTACATTGAGTTGACGTTCTTCCAGGATATAGGGATTTAAATACCCGGCCTGTGATTTAATCACATCATCCAACACCAAGCTATTCATACCTAAATGCTTGGTAGCGTATTTTCTAAAATCATCCATTTTCTTGCTGTTTTTTAAATTTAATGTGAATGCAAAGAAACGAAAAAGAACACAGAGACACAAAAAAAACACAGAGTTATAGTTTGTCAAACTCTGTGTTTCTTTATAAAAATCAACCGTTTCCCGGCACTATTTTATTCAAACATCTTGTTAAAGTCCTCTGCTGAAATGGTTTTGTTGTTCAATTTCACCTGAGTCTTCAAAGCTGCAGCCAACTTGGCTTCAACAACACGGTTCACCAAATCGTCTACGCTGTCTTTCTTTTTCAGCATTTCTTTGGCATAGTTCTCCAGAATATCATCGGGTATGCTCATCATGCCATATTATGCAAACTGTGCACGGGTAGCTTCTTTAGCCATATTGATGACATCGTCCTGCTCTACCTTGATGTCGTTAGCCTTCACCAACTCTTCCTTAATCAAGTGCCATGTCAGCTCTTCGATGCTCTTATCGTAGTTGTCTTCTACAAACTTCTCATCCTTATCCGGATTGTTCAGACGCATGATGCGCTTCAGCAATGCATCCGGGAATTCCAGTTTACCAACCTTTTCCATCAGCATCTTGCGAACATCGATTAAGAACTTATAATCACTGTCGGCAACAAACTGGTTGGCAATCGCCTCTTTTACTTTAGCACGGAATTCCTCTTCGCTCTTGACAACATCCTTGCCGAATACCTGGTCGAAGATTTCCTGAGTCAGTTCGCCTTCAACGAAGTGAGAGATTTCTTCTACCTGGAAGCTGAAGTTAGACTTCATTTCGGCAGCAGCCTCTTTCTCAATCTTCAACAGAGAAGCCAGTTCGGCTACGTTACCGTCCCATGCCGTATAAGGATTGAACACAAGCACATCGTTTACTTTTGCATTGGCAAAAATAGCTTTCTGCTCGTCATTCTTCATATAAGTCGGCATCATGGAAGCTTTTTCCACCTGGATACCGCCTTCTTTCGTATTGCCTTCTCCGTCCAGCTCGGCGAGCAAGCCTTTTATTATATCGTTGTCAGCATATACGTCTGTCTGTTCGTACTTACCATTACGTTGTGTGTAGGCTTTTATCTGATTGTTCAGCATATCTTCCGTAACCTCAATCGTATAGTAATCTACTTTATCTTTAGCGGCAACTTCAGCAGTGAACTCCGGAGCCAAAGCGATGTCGAACAGGAATTCAAAATCTTCCATCGTATCAAAGTCGATTTCCGGCTGCTTGTCTTCGTTGGGCAGCGGTTCGCCTAAGATGCTCAGATTGTTGTCTTGAATATACTTATATACAGTCTCCGAAAGAATTTTATTCACCTCTTCCGCAACTACCGACTTACCGTACATTTTCTTCATCAGACTCATCGGTACCATACCCTTACGGAAACCGGGGATCTGAGCTTTCTGACGGAAATTCTTCAATGATTTATCTACCTTTTCCTGATAGTCTGCTTTCTCAAGCTTCACAGTAAGCAGAGCACTTACTTTGTCAATGTTTTGCAATGAAACGTTCATTCTGACAATTATTTATTTGATTTATACTTTATTCCATTCTCAAATGAGCCTGCAAAATTAGCGTTAATCTTTCAATTATCAAAAAACACGGACAATTATTTCCTTCATGTCTTCCCCTTCCTTCCCCCTCGTAGACCTACCGCCTGGGCCTCACCGATGATTGCTACACAAGATGGCATCTTGTGTAGCATAAGATGGCATCTTGAACAGCACAATATGGCATCTTGTGCATCGATCATCGGTGAGATAGCTATTGAAGAAACGAATGATGCAGACAGAAGGTAGGGTTGCAACACGCAACAGGCCATAATGCAAAGTTTAATGGCCCTAATATGGAAAGATAAGTGAAAATAATTGTAGAAAAGTATTGCATTTCCAAAATTATTGTGTTCCTTTGTTGCGGAATGATGGCGCATTAGTTTCTCGATTTCCGTTACATGGTTTTCACTTCCGTCCTAAAAACGTATTTGCAAACTCTCTGTCATTGTTATCTTTTTATTATTCTGCCGTTCTTCCAAAGAGAGTTTTATTTATTTTATTTATTTACATTTTTCATTATGAACATTTATGTTGGAAACCTTAACTACCGCGTTAAGGAAGAGGATCTGCAAAAGGTTATGGAAGATTACGGTACGGTATCTTCTATCAAATTTATCATAGACCGCGCAACCGGACGTTTCAGAGGCATTGCATTCGTTGAAATGGAAGACGGTGCTGCTGCAGCTAAAGCTATCTCTGAACTGGATGGCGCTGAATTCTTCGGCCGCCAGATGGTAGTGAAAGAAGCAAGACCTCCGAAATACTAATCATATAAGGAGAAATATAAAAAAAGACCGCTTTTGGGCGGTCTTTTTTTACGCTCGGTCATTACTTTTATTATCGGTCGTTGCGTGCTCTATACCATGAAGTCCTTGCGGCGAAGCACGAAACTATTACTTAAATACTTCTCGCGTACAATCTTATTCTCGGCCAGTTCTTCGGGAGTGCCTTGAAACAGGATTTTTCCTTCAAACAAAAGATAGGCACGGTCGGTAATGCTCAGCGTCTCCTGCACATTGTGGTCGGTAATCAGGATGCCGATATTACGGTCTTTCAGCTTCCACACAATCTGCTGAATATCTTCCACCGCAATCGGGTCTACTCCAGCAAAAGGTTCGTCGAGCATAATGAACTTCGGGTCGATGGCAAGGCAACGGGCAATTTCCGTACGACGCCGTTCACCACCGGACAACTGGTTACCTTTATTCTTACGCACCTTCTGCAAGCGAAACTCGGCAATCAGACTCTCCAATTTATCCTTCTGATATTCCAGAGGCTTGTCCGTCATCTCCAGTACAGACGCGATGTTGTCTTCAACGCTCATCTGGCGGAACACGGATGCTTCCTGGGCCAGATAGCCGATGCCCGTCTGCGCACGCTTATATACGGGATACTTCGTTATGTCCAAGTCGTCCAGGAAGATACGTCCCTCATTCGGAGTAATCAGCCCCACGGTCATATAAAACGAAGTCGTCTTACCGGCACCGTTCGGCCCCAGTAATCCTACAATTTCACCCTGCTTTACATTGATGGAAACATGGCTCACCACCGTACGCTTACCGTACTTTTTCACCAAATCTTCCGTCCGAAGCACCATTTTGCTTTCTTCCATACTTGCGTTATTTTGCCGCAAATGTAGCAAAAATAAGCTGAAATGATGTACATTTGCACACAAATACTTACGAGTCATGATTAAAGCACTTAGAACAGTAGGAAGATACATCATGCTTATGGGACGCGTATTTGCCCGTCCGGAGCGTATGCGTATGTTCTTCCGCCAATACATCAACGAAATGGAGCAGCTCGGGGTGAACTCTATCGGTATCGTGTTACTGATTTCGTTCTTCATCGGAGCCGTCATTACCATACAGATTAAGTTGAATATCGAAAGCCCCTTTATGCCGCGCTGGACGGTGGGATACGTCACCCGCGAAATCATGTTACTGGAGTTCTCATCCTCCATCATGTGTCTGATACTGGCGGGAAAGGTAGGCTCGAACATCGCTTCCGAACTGGGAACCATGCGGGTGACCCAACAGATAGACGCCCTCGAAATCATGGGAATCAACCCGGCCAATTTCCTGATATTGCCCAAAATTGCAGCAATGGTGACAACTATTCCGTTGATGGTAACGTTTAGTATATTCGCCGGCATCATCGGTGCCTTCTGCACCTGCTGGTTCGGCGGCATCATGTCGGCTGTCGACCTGGAATATGGTCTGCAATATATGTTTGTGGAATGGTTTATCTGGTGCGGCATCATCAAATCGTTATTCTTCGCTTTTATTATCGCCAGCGTATCGGCTTTCTTCGGCTATACCGTCGAAGGTGGTTCCATCGAGGTTGGTAAGGCGTCCACCGACTCGGTAGTATGCAGCAGCGTACTGATATTGTTTGCCGATTTAATATTAACTCAACTTTTAATGGGATGATTGAACTGAAAGGACTGTGCAAGTCATTTGAAGGCAAAGATGTACTGGAAAATATTAATGCCACCTTCGAGAATGGGAAAACAAACCTCATCATCGGGCAAAGCGGTTCCGGAAAGACCGTATTGATGAAATGTATCGTAGGCTTGCTGACACCGGAAAAAGGCGAGCTGCTATACGATCACCGCAACTTCCTTACGATGAGCAAGAAAGAGAAGAAAGCTTTGCGCCGGGAAATGGGAATGCTTTTCCAGAGTGCAGCACTGTTCGACTCCATGACGGTGCTGGACAACGTTATGTTCCCGCTAAATATGTTCAGCAACGATACGTTGCGCGACCGTACGCGCCGTGCCATGTTCTGCCTGGAGCGCGTAAACCTGACCGAAGCCAAAGATAAGTTCCCCGGTGAAATCAGTGGCGGTATGCAAAAGCGTGTAGCCATCGCCCGTGCCATTGCCCTGAACCCGCAATATCTGTTTTGCGACGAACCGAACTCCGGCCTGGACCCCAAAACATCACTCGTCATCGACGAACTGATACAGGACATCACCCGCGAATATAACATGACTACCCTTATCAATACCCACGACATGAACTCTGTGATGGATATCGGAGAGAAAATCATCTACATCTACGAGGGGCATAAAGAGTGGGAAGGCAGCAAAGAGGATATTTTCACTTCTACCAATGAGCGCCTGAATAACTTCATCTTTGCGTCCGAACTTTTCCGAAAGGTGAAAGAGGTGAAAATACAGAACCTTGAGGGATAAAAAAGCGTCCGGGACAGTAGTACCGGACGCTCATCCTCGTAAAACCAGTTAATAGAATTGACTTATATCATCACGATATACTTAATTGTTTCCTCGCCTAGTGAAGGTTGTAGAAACAAATTCAATTGCAGTTGCAAAGCTATACAAAAGAATTCAATAAAAAAATAACGGAAAACCGTTACAACGATGTTTTTATACGACTAATTCATCGTAATCCACCCTCTCATAACAGCCTTTACAACCACGTCTATCGCATTTTTCGCTCCAAATTTACTTATCAATCTTTTACGAAAAGTCTCTACAGTATTTTCTGAAATATCCAACAATTTAGCAATTTCATGTGTATTTAGTCCTTTTGCTACTGCCTGAAGCACGTCCCGTTCCCGTTTTGTAGGTACTTCTTTGGGAGTTAAAGCGTCTGATGTACGGTGAAGTTTGTGGGCAATGGCCGCAAAACGAGGACAAGCATACGACTCTCCTTGCAATACGCACCGAACCGCATTAACCAATTCCGATGCCTCCGACGACTTCAACACAACCGCATTCACTTTGCTCCGAATAAGTTTGTTAATAATCCAGACCTCTTCGTGCATAGTGCAGACAATAATACGTGCATTCTCGTTGACTTTACGGATTTTCAATATCAGGTCAAAACAAGAAATCTCCGGGATGCTTACATCCAGAATGTACACGTCATAGTTGCGCTTGGCAATAAGTTCTGCTGCCTGCTGACCAGACGTCACAGCATCGACTACTACCGCTTCCGGCATTTTATTCACAATCTTGCAAATACCTTCCAATACCAGACAGTGATCATCAACCGCCAATATTTCTGCTTTCAGTTTCTTTTCCATAACATTCAAATCCAAACTGATACTTTAATACGAACACCGCCCCCGGGCGCAGTATCCAATTTCATTTCACCCCCAATTATCTTTGTACGCTGCCAAATGGTGCGTAATCCTATTCCTTTGGTCTTTCTTCCCGGATCAAAGCCTTTCCCATCATCTGCCACGAGTATCGAAAGGTACTTACCCTCCAAGAGCAGTTCCACGCGGATGTGTGTAGCTTCTGCATATTTTATTGCATTACATAAAGCCTCTTGCACAATACGGTAGAGTTCGAAACCTATCTCTTGCGGCACTTGCTTCCAGTCTACACCTTCCGTAGAATGATATTCCGCCTGTGTTCTTTGCGATAAAGGCAAATGCAGAATATAGTCGGCGAGCATTTCGTCAAGAGTGGCATATTGAAAAGTGGGCGGCATCAGTTCGTGCGAAATACTCCGCAAGCGCTCTCGAATTGCTTTCAAGAACTTCAGTTGCTCTTTCAAATCTCTCCCATCCTCTTCTGCCAGCGCACTGATATTTATTTCAAAAGCCAGCAAGTCATTGCATACATCATCATGCAGTTCTGTTGCCATCCGCTCCCGCTCACTCTCCAAGCCATCAATATATTTACGTGTCAAACGCCCCTCCGTTTCTTTTTGCAAGGTAAGGAACTGACGCTCTTTTTCTCCTGCAGCCTGCGCCAATTTCGTCAGGCGCATTTTCTGCCGCTGCCGGGCATACAACAACACCAGCAAAACTAGAACCAGTACCACAAAAATCGAAGCAAATATCACCCGCCGGAACATCAACTCCCGTTCTCGTTCCAATTCATTCTGTTGTAACCGGACAATCTCCAACTCCTTCTCTTTTGTATTATACTTCACGGAATAATCCGACATCGTTTCCTGATAGTGCAGATGGAATGTCGAATCGCGCAATACATAAGCCTTACGAAGATTCGCATACGCTTTCATATCATCTTTCAAGGCATAATAACATTCTGCCAATTTCTTATAATACTCATAGTCTCTGGCATCCTTATATCCTTTCTCCAGCATGTCTGTCATCTGATGATAGTAAGTCACGGCTTCGGCATACTGTTTGTTTTCCTGCAATAGCAGAGCTTTCACCTGGTAGTAATAGTAACGTTCCACATCCGTCTTCAAGGCACTTGCCTGCTCATCCAGCTTTTTCAAATACTCCATTGCCAATGTCCGCTCTCCATTTTGCCAATAAGCGCTTGCAAGATAACCGTAAGCCTCACACAACTTGCGTTTGTTGTCTACTTCCACCAATATGGGTATTGCTTTCTGCAAAGTGGCAATGCCTTCCGTTGTCAACTCCGGTACTCCGGTCTGAATGGCCCCCAAATTCACATAGCAAATTCCAAGCACCTGTCGTTATTTCATTTCCAAAGCATATTCCACAGCTTTTTCGGCAAAAGCGACAGCCTCTCTCGAACGGTCGCAATCACCATAAGCTGTAGCAATATTCCCATAGATAAAAGCGGCAATTTTGAAGTTTTGCTGTGCTTCGCAGAGTTGAAGAGCTTTCTCAAAATTCAGCATACAATCGCCCATATTCTTTTTCCGCCGGTAAATGGTACCCAGCTGATTTAGGTTCTCAATCAGTGTAGCGGTATCCTTATTTGCCTGCGAACGTTTCCTCGCTTCCAAGGTATATACCAAAGCCGAGTCTGTCTGCCCTTCATACAAAAGAGCTCTGGCATAATCAGTCAACAATATACGGTATTTATCTGCAAATTCCGGCTTGCTTTCTGCCACATCCATGCCTTTCTTCAAGTAATAACGTGCCGAGTCAAATCGCCCGTCCATATTAAAACGACGTCCTATATCCGCAGAGCAACTCACAATATAAGCTTTTCTTCCCGCCCGTTCGGCCAGTGACAAAGCCTTACGCTTCAAAGCATAGCCATCGGCATGGTTTCCTTTGATAAAGGAAGCCGCACTGTTCCAAATATAATATTCAATAAAACAATCTGTAGATTTCGTCCGAAGAGCCAACTGCCGGATGGAGTCAGCATATACTAAAAGAAGTTCCGGTTGTTCTTTTCTCTCAGAAAGATATCGGCAAACGGCAGAATAGCCTTCCAAGTTCTTCCTGACAGCAGCTTGATGACACAAAGTTGAGAGTTCACCCGTTTCACCCGCCTGCAGATTTCCAATCGGCAGAAGCAGCAAAAACGTACACAATGTCACAAACGGCTTCATACATACAAGTATTGGTGTCAAGACAAAAATACTTATAATATTTATATCAGCCTATAGTCTGTTGATATTTCTTTATGTAGAAAACAAAAAAAGACCGGCTTTTTGTTAAACCGGTCTTCCTTTTGTATCATCGGATACAACTATTTTTTTCCTATTTCTGCCGGATATAAATATTAATCGGTGTCCCAGTCAGATTCCATTTCTCACGCATATTATTCTCAAGAAAACGCTTGTACGGCTCTTTCACATATTGCGGCAGATTGGCAAAATATACAAAAGACGGTATCTGTGTATTAGGCAACTGCGTGATGTACTTGATTTTAATATATTTACCTTTAATGGCCGGAGGCGGATACGCTTCAATAAGCGGTAGCATCTCCTCATTCAGGCGGGCAGTCGGGATGCGCATCGTGCGATTTTCATATACTTTGCGTGCTTCTTCCAGCACTTTCAAGATGCGTTGCTTTGTCAGCGCAGAAGCAAAAATTATCGGGAAATCCACAAAAGGTGCAAAACGGTCATGTATGGCATTCTCAAAAGTCTTCATCACCTTAGTATCCTTGTTCTCCACTAAGTCCCACTTATTCACTATCACTACCAGTCCTTTGGCATTCTTCTGGATAAGGGAGAAGATATTCAAGTCCTGGCTTTCGATCCCCCGCGTAGCATCCAGCATCAGGATACAAACATCCGAGTTCTCAATGGAACGGATGGAACGGATAACTGAATAGTATTCCAAGTCCTCGTCCACCTTATTTTTCTTACGGATACCTGCCGTATCCACCAGATAAAAGTCAAAACCAAATTTATTATAACGAGTATAGATAGGGTCGCGCGTTGTCCCGGCAATCTCCGTCACGATATTACGTTCTTCACCGATAAAGGCGTTAACGATGGATGACTTTCCCGCATTCGGACGTCCCACCACTGCAAAGCGGGGAATATCTTCATCCAGAATTTCATCGGATTCTTTATTAAACTTGCTGACAATAAGGTCCATCATATCTCCCGTACCACTACCGGTTATCGCAGAAACACAATACGGATCGCCCAATCCTAAGCTATAAAATTCGGCAGCATTATATTGCAGCTCGTTATTATCGGTTTTATTCGCAATCAGCAAAACCGGTTTCTTTGCACGGCGCAGGATGGAAGCCACTTGCAAGTCAAGGTCTGTCACTCCGTTCATCACGTCCACAACAAACAGAATTACATCCGCTTCGTCCACAGTCATCAAGACTTGCTTACGTATTTCCTCTTCAAAAATATCATCAGAGTTCACGACCCAGCCACCGGTATCCACAACCGAAAATTCACGTCCCAACCATTCGGTTTTACCATATTGGCGGTCGCGTGTCGTTCCTGCCTCTTCATTCACAATAGCCTGTCGCGTTTTGGTCAGGCGGTTAAATAATGTAGATTTTCCCACATTGGGACGTCCTACGATTGCAACTAAATTTCCCATAGTTCACACTCTTTGTTTTTGCGACTGTCACAGTCGAATGAATATTAATCCAATTGATAACCGAAATTACGCAATTCCTTATCAGAGCTACGCCAATCCTTATCAACCTTCACAAACGTCTCCAGAAAGATCGTTTTCCCGAAGAACCTCTCCAAATCACGGCGCGCTTCGGTAGCCACTTTTTTCAGCGCTTTTCCTTGCTTACCGATAATAATACTTTTTTGCGAATCACGTTCCACGTAAATCACTGCTCTGATACGTATCATCTTCACCTCTTCCTTAAACTCTTCCACTACGACCTCTACCGAGTATGGCACTTCTTTATCATAGTATAATAGAATTTTCTCGCGAATGATTTCATTGACAAAGAAACGGGCCGGTTTATCCGTCCACTGGTCCTTATCAAAATATGGCGGCGAGTCGGGCAATAACTCCTTAATCCGCTTCATCACGTAATCCACATTGAACTTCGTCGTTGCAGAAATAGGAACAATCTCGGCTTTCGGAAGGAGTTCTTTCCATGCTTCCACCAGTTCCACCAACTTTTCCTGATTGGTCAGGTCTATCTTATTGATAAGCAGCAACACCAGCACTTCCATTTGTCCCACCTTTTCTACAAAATCATTATGCTTGTCAGGAGTTTCAACAACGTCCGTCACATACAGTAGCACATCCGCGTCCGTCAGTGCCGAAGTCGAGAAGTTCAACATCGACTCCTGCAATTTATATGTAGGCTTCAACACGCCCGGCGTATCCGAGAACACAATCTGCATATCGTCCGTATTATAAATACCCATAATCCGATGACGAGTAGTCTGCGCTTTGAAGGTAGCGATAGAAATACGCTCGCCCACCAAAGCATTCATCAATGTAGACTTACCTACATTGGGATTTCCCACGATGTTGACAAAACCTGCTTTATGCATAATTTCCACGTATTTGAGTTGAGACAAAAAACGCATCGAATCGAAATAGAATGCGTCTTTTATCGTATAATGTTCAGAACTTATAATTCGTAATTTCCAATTCACTATTTATAGTTACTGGTTCTTTCCTTGCCGTCATATCCCCACTTCATGTAAACGGCTCCCCAAGTAAACCCAGCACCGAATGCCGTAAAGATAAGGTTATCACCTTTCTTCAGTTTCTCTTCAAAATCCCAGATACAAAGCGGAAGCGTTGCTGCACTTGTATTACCATAGTGGTCGATATTAATCAACACCTTTTCATGAGGAACTTCCAGGCGGTTCGCCACAGCATCAATAATGCGCAGATTAGCCTGATGAGGAATTACCCAGTCGATAGTATCCTTCGCCAGATTATTCTTCGCAGCAATAGCGGCACTTATATCCGACATATTAGACACTGCATATTTGAAAACCGTACGTCCTTCTTGATAAAGATAGTGCATATGGTTGTCTATCGTGAAATAAGAGGGAGGGCAAACCGAACCACCTGCTTTTAGATGCAGGAGGGGCAGTCCTTTACCATCCGTTCTCAAGATAGCATCCATAACGCCAAAATCTTCTGTAGTCGGCTCCATCATAAAGGCCGCAGCACCATCACCGAAAATCGGGCAAGTGGCACGGTCCGTATAATTCACAATCGACGACATCTTGTCGGCGCCTACGATAATAATTTTCTTATATCTTCCCGAACGAATAAAATTTGCCGCCGTTTCCATCAGGAAAAGGAAGCCGCAACAAGCAGCCGACAAATCGAATGCAAAAGCATTTTTCAGTCCGAGTTTATCGCACAAGATAGATGCGATAGAAGGGAGTTGATAATCAGGAGTAGAAGTAGAAACAATAACCAAATCAATGTCATCCGGATTAGAACCGGTACGCTTCATCAGCTGCTTAGCAGCTTTGCGTGCCATGTACGAAGTACCCAAGCCTTCTTCATTCAGAATATGTCTTTCTTTTACTCCGATACGGGTCATAATCCATTCATCGTTGGTGTCCACCATCTTTGATATCTCGTCATTCGTCAAGATATAATCCGGTACGTATCCGCCGACTCCTGTAATTACTGCATTTATTTTTCCCATTAATTTTGTTTACTGATAAGAATACTTAAACAACGGCAGTCTAAAAAGGTTTGCCTATTCAAATACAAATCTTTTTAGACGCCCAATATTCAAGTATTAAGTTTAGTCAAACTGCTTAAACAGCCGCTTCTTTCTCAATAGCCAGCTTGCCACAATAGTAACCACATGCGCCACACACTGTGTGATATACATGCCACTCACCGCAATTCGGGCAAATAACCAATGTAGGAGCTACAGCTTTATCATGAGTTCTTCTCTTTGCAGTTCTTGTTTTAGACTGTCTTCTCTTAGGATGTGCCATTTTCTTTAATCTTTAATTGTTATCTAATATTTTCTTTAACGGAATTGTCTATTTTAATCTTGTGTGTACCGTAAAGACAATATTTGTCT
>JAJQAY010000110.1 GCA_021203515.1 Bacteroides sp.
CACCCCCTCCGGCTCCCCCGTTATCGGGGGAGAGTAACCTCCCGGGAGGAGGAGAAACGAGATAGTGCTGCGAACTAACTACTAATTTATCATTTGCCGAATAATAGTATGAAGACAGCACATTGCTATAGCGAGTACCGTTCATGTTAGGACTGAGCTCCTCTCTTCCTAGGACTGAGTTATCAAAACACCCGGATGCTTTGAATAAAAACACCCGGATGTTTTACACCAAAACATCCGGATGTTATGACCTAAAACATGGGGATGTTTTGCACTAAAACATCCGGGTGTTTTGATAGCTCAGTATACGGATGAAACCCACTAAGGTACAGACTTATCTTATTTAAGTATATAAACCTATTAATTAAATAAAAACTACCCCCCTTCCCCTTTAGGGGAACGAGGGGTATTATAAAATCAATTATGAAGAAAGTACTATTCACTTTGGCATTGGCTGTCGCCCTTCCTCTCTCGGCACAGCAAAAACCAGTCTATCTGGACACCGCCAAGCCACTCGAAGAGAGAGTAGAAGATGTACTGGGCCGGTTGACTCTGAAAGAGAAGATTGCCCTGATACATGCACAGTCCAAATTCAGCAGTGCAGGCGTTCCCCGCCTGGGCATCCCCGAAACGTGGACCACGGACGGCCCCCACGGCATCCGCCCCGAAGTATTATGGGACGAGTGGAACCAGGCCGGCTGGACCAACGACTCCTGCGTTGCCTACCCGGCACTGACCTGCCTCGCCGCAACCTGGAACCCTGAAATGTCCATGCTCTACGGAAAGAGCATCGGCGAGGAAGCACGCTACCGCAACAAGAACATGCTGCTGGGCCCCGGTGTCAACATCTACCGCACCCCGCTGAACGGCCGCAACTTTGAGTATATGGGTGAAGACCCTTATCTGGCCGCCCACATGGTTGTGCCCTACATCCAAGGCGTACAGCAGAACGGTGTTGCCGCCTGCGTGAAGCACTTCGCCCTGAACAACCAGGAAATCAACCGTCACTCGCTCAATGTAGTCGTAGACGACCGTGCCTTGTACGAAATCTACCTGCCCGCCTTCAAAGCCGCCGTGCAGCAAGGAAAGGCTTGGGCCATCATGGGTGCTTACAACCTCTACAAAGGCCAGCATTGCTGCCACAACGAGTATCTGCTGAATA
This sequence comes from Bacteroides sp., assembly GCA_021203515.1. Taxonomy (GTDB): domain Bacteria; phylum Bacteroidota; class Bacteroidia; order Bacteroidales; family Bacteroidaceae; genus Bacteroides. The sequence goes on from JAJQAY010000110.1 coordinate 1,163, forward strand.
ATATCCTGAAAAGCGAGTGGGGCTTCGACGGCGTAGTCGTTTCCGACTGGGGCGGCACGCACGACACTGATGAGGCCATCGCCAACGGCCTGGATATGGAGTTCGGCACCGGCACGGACGGCCTGGCCAAGGGAACCAACAATGCTTACGATAACTACCACCTCGCTATGCCTTATCTGGAACGTATTCAGAAAGGCAAGGTGGGTACAAAGGAACTCGATGACAAAGTACGTCGCGTCCTGCGCTTGGCTTTCCGCACCACGATGAGCGAAGGCCGTCCTTACGGCTCGATGCTTTCTCCCGAACATTATGCTGCCGCCCGCCGCATCGGTGAGGAGGGCATCGTTTTGCTGAAGAATGCGAACGGACTTCTGCCGATAGACCTGAACAAGACCAAGAAGATTGCAGTCGTAGGCGAGAATGCCGTTAAGATGATGACCGTAGGAGGCGGTAGCTCCTCATTGAAGGTGCAACGTGAGATTTCTCCGCTGGACGGCATCAGGCAGCGGGTAGGAGATAAGGCTGAAGTGGTGTATGTTCGCGGTTATGTGGGCGACGCCAGCGGCGAGTATAACGGAGTGGTGACCGGTCAGAACCTGGAAGACAACCGTTCTCCCGAAGAACTGATTGCCGAAGCCGTAGAAGCGGCTGCCGATGCCGACTACGTAATCTTTATCGGCGGTCTGAACAAGAGTGCCGGACAAGATAGCGAAGACTCCGACCGCAAGGGACTGGAACTCTCTTACGGGCAAGACAACGTAATCTCCGCCCTGGCAAAGGCCACCAAGAACCTCGTAGTGGTAAATATCTCCGGAAATGCCATCGCCATGCCCTGGGTCAACGAAGTTCCCGCCATCGTGCAGGACTGGTATATCGGCTCCGAAGCCGGCGATGCACTGGCTTCCATCCTGATGGGCGACGTGAACCCCAGTGGAAAGCTGCCGTTCACCTTCCCGGTGAAACTGGAAGACGTGCCTGCCCACAGTCTGGGCGAGTATGTTGGCGAACGGAACCGGCAGGTGCAGGATGTGAAGTACAACGAAAGCATCTTCGTGGGCTATCGTTGGACGGACAAGCAGAAGAAAGTGAAGCCGCTTTTCCCCTTCGGCCACGGCCTCAGCTATACCACCTTTGCCTACGGCAAACCGACTGCCGACAGCAAGACAATGTCTGCCGACGGCGCGCTTACGGTGAAAGTAACTGTGAAGAATACGGGTACGCGTGCAGGCCAGGAGGTAGTGCAGCTCTATATCAGCGACAAGAAATCCTCGCTCCCGCGTCCTGTCAAGGAATTGAAAGGTTTCCGGAAAGTGAAGCTCGCCCCGGGCGAAGAGAAGGAAATCGCCTTTACGATTGACAAGGAGGCTCTGAGCTTCTTCGACGATGTGCAATATGCGTGGATAGCCGAGCCGGGCAAATTTGAGGCAATCATTGCCGCTTCGGCCACAGATATAAAAGGCGTTGTGTCTTTCGAACTGAACTAGTATGGTTAGATTAACGTGAGTTTGATATAAGATATATAATTGAAAACGGAAGTAACTCAATTCCCCTCCTCCCGGGAGGAGGGGAATTGAGATAGTACAGTTATATCGAACTCATGTTAGATTAAGGTTAGTGTCATAGATTGTGTAACAAAAGGAAGGGTGTATCCGTGAGGCTGCACCCTTCCTGCATAAGTGAAGTAGTCGTTTAAACTTGTGACTACTTGATAATACGGATTATTTCAGTATTGACTTGGCAATTCCCATTTCCAGTCCTCTCAGTTCTGCCAGTCCGCGCAGACGGCCGATGCAGGAGTAACCCGGATTGGTCTCCTTCTTCAGGCCATCCACCATCTGATGTCCGTGGTCGGGACGCATCGGGATGGAGACACCGCGACGTTGTTGCATTTCGAGGAAAGCCTTCATCACGTGATACATGTCTACATCGCCTTCGAGGTGGTTGGCTTCGTGGAAGTTGCCTTCGGCATCGCGCTGCGTGCTGCGCAGGTGTACGAAGTTGATGCGGTCGCCAAACTGCTCCATGATGGCGGCGCAGTCGTTGGCACTGCTCACACCTAGCGAGCCGGTGCAGAGGCAGAGGCCGTTGCTCTTGTTGGGGACGGCATCAATCAAAGCCTGGAAGTCGGCTGCACAGCTCATGATGCGGGGCAGGCCGAGGATGGAGCAGGGAGGGTCGTCCGGATGGATAACCAGCTCCACGCCTGCTTCGTCGGCAACGGGAGTGATTTCCCGGAGGAAGTAAATCAGGTTGGAGCGCAGCTTCTCAGGCGCAATGTCTTTGTAGCGGTCCAGTTCGCGTTGGAACTGCTCCAGCGTGAAGCTCTCTTCCGAACCCGGCAGACCGGCAATCATGTTGCGGATGAGGAGTTGCTTGTCAGCATCCGTCATCTGGTCGAGGCGGGCACGGGCTTTGGCCTTCTCTTCTTCGGTATAGTCGGCTTCGGCGCCGGGACGCTTCAACAGATAGAGGTCGAAAGCAACGAAGGCGGCACGTTCGAAGCGAAGGGCGCGGCTGCCGTCGGGCAGTTCATAGGCAAGGTCGGTACGTGTCCAGTCCAGTACGGGCATGAAGTTGTAGGTGACGATGTTTACACCGCACTTGCCGAGATTGCGAAGGCTTTCCTTATAGTTGTCGATGTACTTCTGGAAGTCTCCGGTTTGCGTCTTTATATGTTCGTGCACCGGTACGCTCTCTACAACCGACCAACGCAGGCCGACGGCTTCGATCATCTCCTTGCGTTTCATGATTTCCTCTACCGTCCACACTTCACCGTTGGGGATGTGGTGCAGGGCGTTGACAATGCCGGTAGCTCCGGCTTGTTTGATGTCCCAAAGGCTGACCGGGTCATTCGAACCATACCAGCGCCAAGTTTGTTCACAAAGTATCATAATAGTGATTAGGGGTTAGTGATTAGTGCTAAATTGAGAATGCGTCAAAGCCGCCGTCTACTACGGAGAGTGCGCCCGTCACGAAGCTGGAAGCATCACTGATAAGGTAGTGGATGGTTCCGAAGAGATCTTCCGGTTCAGCAAAGCGTCCGCATGGAGTGTGGGCGATAATTGTCTTGGCACGGTCGGTATAGGAACCGTCGGGGTTCGTCAGTAGGGCACGGTTCTGGTTGGTCAGCAGGAAGCCCGGAACGATAGCGTTCACGCGGAGTTCGGGGCTGAACTTAGTAGCCAATTCCGTAGCCATATAGCGCGTATAGTTGCCGATAGCGGCTTTGGCAGAGCCATAACCTACCACGCGCGTCAGCGGACGGAGGGCAGACTCGGAACAGAAGTTGACGATGACGCCCTTCTTGTTCTTTGCCATGACATCTACGAATGCCATTGTGGGAAGCACCGTACCGAAGAGGTTCAGGCCTACTACCTTGCGGAAAGCGTCTACGTCGAGGTCGAGGATAGCCTTGTCCGGAGCGATGGTGGCGCCCGGCATATTGCCTCCGGCAGCATTCAGCAACACGTCGATGGTGCCGAAACGTGCGAGGATAGCCTTCTTGTTCTCTTCCAGCACCTCTTTGTTCAATACATCGGTCATCAGGAACAATGCTTCCGATTTCTGGTTAAGTTCGGCTTCCAGTTGTTTACCTATTTCTTCTACACGGTCGAGGACAACAATCTTTGCTCCTTGTTCTGCCAGATAGTTGGCGATGTTTTTCCCAGGATACCGCAACCGCCAGTGATAACGATTACTTTACCTTTAATGTCGAATAAGTTTTTCATAATTCATTTATTTAATTAGTAATGTCTTATATCATTGTTGCAAAGATATAGAGTTTATTACTCTTTTACTATTTGTATTGTACGGAAATTCTGCTATCCGTGTCGAGTGCTTCTTTTCTTACCAGCGCTTCCAGATAATAATAGTCGGCATAGTTCAGCGGTACGTCTATTTCGCTGTTGCCGGGCAGGTGGCCGGTAGAGTGGAGCAGCAGGAAGCCGTAGGCAGTGCCCGGCTCGGCCTGATAATGCTTGCTGAGGCTATTGACTATCTTGTCGGCGGTGGCGCGGTATTGCTTTCCTTTCTCCGGTGTTGCATAGGTGCTGAGTTCGTAGAGTGCCGAAGCCATGATGGCTGCGGCCGATGCGTCGCGGGGCGCGTTCGGTATATCAGGCGCGTTGAAATCCCAGTAAGGCACCCCGTCTTCCGGCAGGTTCTTGTTGGTGTTGACGAAGTTGAAGATGTTCTCTGCCTGGCGCAGGTAATTGGGGTCGTGCGTGAAGCGGTAGCACATGGTGAAGCCGTACAGTCCCCAAGACTGGCCGCGTGCCCAGGCCGATTCGTCGGCATAACCTTGGGCGGTCTGTCTCTTGCGTACTTCGCCCGTTTCAGGGTTGTAGTCCACTACGTGGTAGGAAGAGTAGTCGGGACGGAAGTGGTTCTTCATCGTGGTGTTGGCATGGTTCACGGCAATCTTCCAGTAGATGGAGTTGCCGGTCATCTGTGTGGCGCGGAACAGCATTTCGAGGTTTATCATGTTGTCGATGATGACCGGGTATATCCATTTTGTCGCGGTTGTGATCCCAGGAACGGATGCTCTTTACTTTGGGACTGTAGCGCGTAATCAGAGTTTTAGCGCTTTGCAGCACTACGTCTTTGTAGGAGCGTTCGCCGGTCAGTTCATAGGCCTTGCCGAAGCTGTCGTACATCATGAAACCCAGGTCATGAGTACCTTTGTGCCATTTGGCTTCTTCGATGGGCCAAGTCCAGGAGATGGCTTGTTGGCGCCAATAGTCATCGTGTGTATAGGCATATACCTGCCACAGGGAGCCGGGGAAGAGGCCCGAACACCAGTCGTAGGCACCGACCATCGACAGCGACCCGTCCTTGTTGATGGTGCGGGGAATGACGCGGCGTTTGGCGGCGTTCTTTTCTTCTTTCTTGGCTTTGGTGGCACACTGCATGGCCAGCTCCAGCTGCTTGCAGGCGAAAGCGTATGCGTTATCCACTTCGGTGGGTTGCATATACAACAGGTTGAAGCGGTCTTTCCAGTTAATAACGCGGTTGGCATTGTACAGACGGAGGTAGTCTTTGCGCGACGGGTCCAGGTAGGTGGCGCAACGGTAGAGGTCTTTGCAGAGCTCCTGTTGCTTGTAGTCCCATTCGCTGATTTGCTGGTAGGGCCAGTCTTTCACATCCTTACCTACGTATTGCGCAAGGAAATCCACGGCTTTGTAGAAGTTGCGGCCATCTGCAGAGGTGGCGTTGTCAATATGGATATTGATTTTCTGCGCCATGAGGAATATATCAATCAGGTGCGTCAGGTTGTATTGCGAATAGCCGAAGGCGAGGGTGCGGCGCAGTTCCTGCGGCTGTCTGCCGTCAGGTTCTATCTGAGTAAAGATGCGCTTGGCGGGCAGCTCGTTGATAATCTTTTGAGCTACTTTCGTGTTTCCTGCATACAAGGCGAAGGCGATGGCTTGTGCATCGTGCGCCGTGCTGTGGTTGTTCGCCTGGCTGGCCTCTTCCTGGCCTTGCGGGCTGTTGATAATCCAGTTCAGCAGTTTGCCGAACCATGCTTTCAACTGCTTGGCATCTTTCGAAGTGAACGACTTGGATTGTTCCAGTAGTTGCACGGCATCCAGCATTTCTACGAAAGAATAGGAATCGATGACACCGTAGCAACGGCCTTTGTCATTGTTGCGGCCCGGTATCATCTGCGCATATTCCAGATTGTGGTTCATGCGTGTGTCTTTGTCGAAGAACCATACGCGGATAAGTTCCGTTGCCTTTTGGGCATATCTTTCGTCTCCGCTGAAGTACCATGCCAAGGCAAGGGTCGTGACGCGGGTAGCAGTTGCTCCGAGGCGGTTGCGGTCCAGCTTCTCCAACTCCGGATTAGATACGCCGTCGCGACTGATGTATGGAAGACTGTCGGGTTGGGACGGGTCGGGCCAGAAGTAGCGTGCCTGACTCATGTAGTCGTGCTTGTCGCCACTGCCGGGTGTCTTTTCTTTCATCATGACAGAAAGCGGCTGCACGTTCAGCAGTTTATCTGCTTCTGTCTTTAGCTCCTGATAAGCGGTCGAATAAAATGGACTTTGCAGAGATTGTTTCACGTTCGCAAGGTGTGTTGCGTCCCAAATGGATTGCGCCTGGATGCTGGCTGATAAAAGCAATAGGGCGACTATCCACTGTGCTCTTTTTAGTTTCATGCTGTTTATAGTTTAAAGTTAGTAAATCTTTCGTAGTTTGATACCGTTCAAGAAGCACTTCCCGTTGGTGGCGTGGAAGCGTATATCTATGCAGTCACCATGGTTGGTGACGGTGTACCTTTTGCGCAGTGCACGGAAGTAACCGCTTTCCCGACAAGGAGAGAAGCTCTCTTCCAGTAATTGCCCATTGGCACGGATGCTGAAAGTGTTTTCGTGGTTCCCCTGCTCGTCGCTGCGCCCCAGTTGATAAGCAATGCCGTCATTCTCCCGGAAAATATCGGTAAAGAGAAGCTCGACTTCATAGATGCCTTGGGGAACGTCGAAGCGGTAACCTTCCGGGTTGCTTCTGAGGGTTTGGAATAGTTGTCCGTCTGCGGTGTTTTCTATTTCCGTTTGCGTGCCTTCTTCCTTTCTGCCGATGTATCCCCAACCGCCTTCCGTATAGGGTTGGTCGGGCAGCCAGGTCAACTGGCTTTCATCGGAAGTGAAGAAACAGTTACTGCCGACATTCACTGCCAGTTCAAGGCCATTCAGGTTGGTGGCGTTCAGGCGGGCGGGGATGGGGGTGAAGTGTATATTCAGTCCGTCTTGTACGGTTGTTCCATGATAGCTGCCTTGTGCCAGCAGGAAAGGAGTCGGGTGGTTGAACGGAACGTTGAAGGTGACCGTGTGGTTCTCTGCCTGCTGTTTCCCCAATGACTTTCCGTCTATGAACAGTTCCACTTCCGGCAGATTGGTGTGTACCTTGACGGGAAGCATGACGGGAGCATCCCCTTGTTGTACGCCGGAACGCCGGGCCCAGTCGCGGCTGGCAATATGAAGCACGGGAATGTCTTTGCGCCAGGTCGCCTGATAGTAATAGTACACATCTTTGGGCGTGCGGTCGGCATATACCAGTCCTTTGTTATTGATGCGTGGCATGGACTCGTCGCGCAGGGCTGAGCCGAAGTCGATAAAGTTCCAATGAGTGCCACCGCAGATGTAAGGAGTATTTTCCAGTACCGGAAGATAATGCTCCAGATACTTTTGCTGGTATTCCATACTGAAATCGAATGCGCGGGGTTGCAGCGAATGTAATCGCTGGTCGGAGCCTGCACCGTATTCGCTTACAATCATGAGGTGTGACGGATGCTTACTGTGCTGCTCCGCCAGGTACTTGTCAAATCCGCTGAACTCCCCTCCGTACCAGCCCTGGTAGAGGTTCCAGCCGACGATGTCGGTAATCTCGCTCAGTCCGGTAGAGTTGTACGAGTCACTCCCGTGGAATGCCATTGTACTGACGCGGGTGGTATCTTCTTCTTTCAGCACCTTCTCCAGGCGGCGCGCAAGTGTCAGTGTGCGTTCCAATACGGGTGCCAGTTCTTCTTGAGTCTTATATTTTCGTTGGGTTACCAGCAGGATTTCGTTCATATATCCCCAGGTGATGATGGAGGGGTGGTTGTAATGCTGTCTAATCATTTCGCGCAGGTTACGCTCGCAGTTGTCGGCATATCCCGGCGTATCGGGAACGATGTCGATGATGGGAATTTCCTCCCAGGCAAGCATACCGAGCTTGTCGCACATCTCCAGCAGAGCATCGTCTTGCTGGTAGTGGGAGATGCGGATGAAGTTGGCTCCCATCTCTTTCATCAGCAGGAAGTCGCGGCGGTGCATTTCGTCCGTCAGGGCTACTCCGATGGGCTTTTGGTCCTGGTGGCGGCAGATGCCGCGCAGCTTATAAGGCTTTCCGTTCAGGAAGAAGCCTTCGTCTCCATCGAAGCGGAACCAACGGAAGCCGGTGTAGTGGTCGCTACGGTCCAATACGGCTTTCGTCTTCCGGTCGCGGAGTATGGTTTCCACCCGGTAGAGGTTGGGAGTTTCGGGTGTCCATAATTGGGGATGAAGGAGGGGAGATGTTTCGTTGCAGAAAGGAAAGACCTCTCCGCCCTTCATGTGTATTGATTGATGCTGTGTTTGCGCAATACTACCGTCGGGAGAGTAGACGGTATGCGTCAGTTCGAGTGTTGCTTTTTCTTTTGTGCCGTTCTTGATTTCTCCGCGTATCTGTATCGTTGCTTTTTCTTCCGAGACTTGCGGAGTAGTGATGAAAATACCGGCCGAGCCGTGGTTGGTCAGGTTAAAGTGCTGCTTGGAAACTGCCGTCAGCCATACGTCCCGATAGATGCCACCGAAGAATGTGAAATCTCCGGAGATGGGAGGGATGTCCGTCCGCGCGTTATCCACACGGATGGCAAGTATGTTGGGTGAGGTGAAAGACAGGTAGGGAGTAACGTCGAAAGTACAGGCGGTATATCCCCCTGCATGTTCCCCTATATTCTTTCCATTGATGTAAATGGTGGCCGCTTTGCTAGCTGCATCCAGTTTCAGGAAAAGCTGCTTTCCTTTCCAGGTATGTGGCAACGAGATCGTCCGACGATACCAGCCGATGCCCCGATAATAATCTTTTTTGCTATAAGCATCCGTGTTCCATGTATGAGGCAACTGCACGGATGTCCATTGGCTGTCGTCGAAAGCGCTGTCTGCTGCGGCTGTACATTCTTCTTTCAGAAACTTCCAGCTATCATTCAGGGTTTTGCTTTCACGTTGTGCCAGGGCAGGGCAGGAAGAAAAGAGACAGGGCAGCGGCTATTATCCACTTCGCTGCTCTATGTCTGTGTGACTGTTTTAATCTATTCATAGGTTAAAGAGATGGGTGTGTTCATCCGACGATTAAGTAAAAAGAGAGGCGGAAAAGGTTATTAATGATTTCCCGCCTCTCCAATCCTAAACTACAATCTTTATATCCAAATAAAAAAGACCTATAAAACTACTTTATGTTAACCGTAACGTAGTAATTCTCGCTGAAGGCTCGTACTTCGTACTCGTTCGTCTTGGCGATAGTCGTAGAACTAAGGTCTGTAGCGTCAATAGTCCTGCTGGGGTCGTAGGTCAATACGCGGATGGAACCTTTCTGTCCGTTCATGGCTTTGATGTAAACGTTCTGAACGCCTTGTTTGGCATTAGGCCAAGTCATGCTATAACCGCCGTCGGTAGCATCAGGAGTCAGTGCGTTTCCGTCTTTGTCTACCACCTGGTAGTCTACGCCACGTACCAGCTCCGTCTTGTTGGGAACGGGAGAGGTGTAGTAGGAAACCACGGGGCTGTAAGAACGGGTGAAAGCGCTGAAGAAATAAGTAGGAACAGCCACGGTCTCACCTTGATTTACATTGTACTGTAACTCATTACCACCGGGATATTTCACATTCCCCAATCCATAGTAATAGATATGTTCCATTGCCGGGTTATCATTGCCCCAGTCATCGTCACCGCAACTGGTAAGTAAACCGCATGCAGCAACAAGCATTAAAAGTATTGTAAACTTTTTCATAATCATTCTTCTGTTTTTAATTAGTTTTCATTACCCCAATGTGGGTTTTGTTTGATATTTCCACCGGATGCACCGATTTCATACGAAGGTACCGGATAGAGACAGTCTCTTTGAGGATTGAAGCTGCGTGAACCGGACTCTTCAATCACATAGATTTTTCCTTCATCGTATAACTTCTCTCCTTTATAATAGCCGTTTGCATCCGTCATGCGAGCACTGAGTGTGTTTTCCGGAATGGCCGGGCTGTCCAATGAGTTATAAAGCAATCCCAATACAGCTTTAGGCAATACCTCTTCTGCCGTTTTCCAGCGAATGATGTCGTCATAGTGGAGACCTTCGTCAATGAATTCTATCATGCGTTCGCGGCGAATTTCCTGCAACATATCCAATCCATTGTTCTGGACGAATGCGTTCGTCAGTTTAACGGTGAAACCTGCGCGGTTACGAACGTAATTGATGGTTTCTTCAAGCTTTGTGTCGCTGATGCTACCGTCGTATTCATACAGTGCTTCTGCATAGGAAATCAGGATTTCGGCATAGTGGATAATCATCTTATCCAATGTTTTCTTGCCGGAAGTAGACCATTCGCTGTTGATATATCCTTTTTTTTGATAGGATAACCGTAACCGTGGGTCTGGTCGTCAGTCTTGAATGGCTGGTAACTATTGTTTTTATAAGATGTTTCTCCTACAGAGAAGAGCGTCATGTTCAAACGAGGGTCGCGATTGGCTGTGATGTCGGCATAGCGTACTTCCGGGTTTATTCTCTGCGGAGATTTCTCGCGGGGAAGGCCGTCGCTATAGAGGAAGTTGTCTAACATGCTACGGGTGAGCGCTGCCGTATTTTCCAAACCACGTGAATTGCTATGCACAATCGTTCCTGCATCATTCGGACCATAGATTTTTACGAATACACTTTCTTCGTTGCCCGAGCCTTCACCGTCGAAGTAGAACAGCTTCTGGAAATCAGGATAAAGATCGTGCTTCTTTTCTGTATAAATCATAGTCTCAGCGGCATCGATGGCTTTTTTCAGATGTGCTTTGTAGTCACCGCCCGGAGTCTGGTGGTACTTTTTGTGTGTACCTTCATACAGACCGATGCGTACAATCATACCCAATGCTGCCGATTGGGATACACGTCCCCAGTCTGCGGCGCTTCTAAGTTTATCTATCTTGGGCAGCCATTGCAATGCAAATTCCAAATCTGTATAACATTGTTGTATAACTGTTTCACGAGGATCGCGTCCTTTTTTTTATATCAGGGTCACTGGTGGTATCGAATACTTTTAAAATCAAAGGTACATCACCGTATTTCTTCACCAGGTCGAAATAATGGTATGCACGGAAGAAACGGGCTTCCGCTATCCAACGGTTCTTTACGTCTTGATCCAATGGGGCAGTCTCGGCTTTGATAACAATGTTGTTACATACTCCGATTTTGTCGTATGGCTTAGTCCAGTCATCAGAAGTATCGGGCACACTACGGTTACCGCTGGAAATGGAATTCTGATTGGGACCTACTAGCTCGTCCGAACGCATGTCATGCGAAAATCCGGGCAAATCAATATACAATCTGTTGCATGCACCTCTCAAGTCGGTTTCTGATTTCCAAAAACCCTTGTCTGTCAATGAGGTTTCCGGCTCTCTGTCCAGCGTACAGCCGGTTACCAGAAGAGCAGCGAGTAAAAGTGAATATATTTTCTTCATAATGTGTTTTATGGTTTAGAATGAAACATTTAATCCGACAGTCCAGGTACGGAAGAACGGATAGATATTTCTCTTGGCATCGTTACCGATTTCCGGGTCGAATACAGAAAGCATATTGGTGTGTTCTCAAATATCTTCACCGCTGACATATACTCTCAGGCGGTCGATGTATTTCTTGGAAATAGGAGCTGTATATCCCATGGTTACGTTCTTCAGGCGGATGTATGCACCGTTCTGCAACCATCTGTCGGAAGTCTTGAAGTTGAAGTCATCGCCTTTGTACTGGTAGATACGCGGAAAGTAAGCATTCTGGTTATCTTCCGTCCAATAATCTTTGTGGATGGTCCACGGCATCATATAGTCTTGGTACAAGGGGGCGAATGCTTCCGGATTAACCATTACTTTACGTTTGGCTACACCCTGGAACATGACAGAAATATCAAATCCGTTCCATTGAGCCGACAGGTTGATACCATAAAGATAGCGGCCGTTGGAATTGCCCAGGCAAACCAAATCACCCGGATCTTCGGGAGTTGCACCGCCTACACCGATTTCATGATCGGGATTGCCTTGTGCTACATATTTCACGTCACCGCCGCTTACGACACCGTCATTGAATGACTTGTAGCCCGGGTGGTCTTTCTTGTATTGCAGATATTCGTCGCGGCTCTTCCAGAAATCATCGGTCTTGTATCCCCAGATTGTATTTAGGGAGTATCCTTGCAACAGTTCTACGGCACCTGCTTTCACTATGCTGGCTCCGTCGTATTCAACCAGTTTGTTGTCACTGTCTGAGATATTGAAGCTAACTTGATAGCTTACATCTTTAATCTTATCTTTCCAACCGATGTTGAAGTCCCAACCCCAGGTTTTCAGTTTACCGATATTAACCTTTGGAATACCGATACCGATCTGGTGAGGCAACTGGAGAGAAGAAAGCATGTCGTTGTTGGACTTCCAGTAATACTCGAAACTACCTGTCAGGCGATTGTTGAGGAAACCGAAGTCTACACCGAGGTTGGTAGTTTCAATAACTTCCCATGTCTTGTCTACAGACGCCATCGTGGCTTGATAGAACCACTTTTCTCCCATATAGCTGACAGAAGTGTTGCTTTGTGAGTCTTTAATAATAGGAAGGTAATCGTATAAGCCTAATACGGCACCGTTACCCAACTGTCCCCAAGATGCGCGAAGCTTCAGGTTGCTTACGAAATCTATATTGAACCAGCTTTCCATATTTACACGCCATGCACCAGATACAGAGGGGAATGCTTTCCAGCGTTTGCCCGGAGCAAGACTGGAGCTACCGTCATAACGTACATTGGCTTCCAATAAATAACGTTCTTTATAGTTGTAGTTGAAACGTCCGAAGTATGACATCATAGACCACGGCTCGATGTTATCTCCCAATTGTGTATTGGTGGATACGGAAGTGTCATAAGCATTGAATGAGAAGAAATCATTGGAGTTCATGTTCTTGGCAGTTGCGTCCATTTCGTCTTTGCGGTAGTTCTCGTAGGATGAACCGGCCAGAATACCGAAGTTATGCTCCTTATTCAAATCAAATGTGTAGTTTACTGTTGCTTCCAGCAAGTCGTGATAATCTGAATTCTTCTTCTTGTAAAGAGAGTTGGGGTCGTTGGCACGTTGTTGCACGTTTGTACCAATTCTATTTTTCCAAAGTAGAGTATGCTTTTCTGTGGTTTCCGAGTAGTATCCTGCCTTGCGGGATGCACTCAAATTAACACGTAATCCTTTTACGATATCTTTGATAGTAAGATTGGCTTTTCCGATGAATGCCTCGTATTTAGTGTTTTTGGCTCCACCGTTTTTCATAATATCGATGGGGTTTACCTGAAGGTCACCATTGTAAATGTTACCACTCTCATCCGGTTCCGGAACATACATAGCCTGGCGTCCGCGTCCGGAATAAAGGGCACTGAACAATGAACCGGCACCATAAGAAGAAGTATCTACTTCCTTGGACTGATACTGGATGTTTACACCCAAATCAATATACTTATTGATGGAAGTGTTTATCTTGGCGTGCAGGTTATAGCGGTCGTTGCTGTCCGGACCATATTTCAACAAACCGTTCTTCGTAAAGAAGTTGGCAGACAGCATATAATTCATAGCTTTACTACCGCCACTGACTGATATGGAGTGGTTCTGTTGAGTTGTAAAATCTTTAGTTCCTTCTGCCACCCAGTTGGTAGCGCCAAAGTAGTCCCAACGTCCATTATCCAACGGGCGATAGTTGAAGTTCGGGTTACCTACCCAAGAAGATTTTTCGTCAGTCCATTCAACTTTACCGCTGGATGCAATACGGCTTTGATTAATAAAGTCTTGTTCTTCCCAAGAAGTAAGACGCTCAGGCATATTTCCCGGTGTGTTGAATGAGAAATAACCGTTGTAGTTAATTCTCGGCTTTCCTTCCGTTCCGGCTTTAGTCGTAATCAATACGACACCGGCAGCAGCGCGTGAGCCATAGATGGCTGCCGAAGCTGCATCCTTCAATACGGAGATAGACTCGATGTCGTTGGGGTTCAGCAGGGTCATATCACCTTCTATACCATCAATCAATACCAAGGTAGAAGTCGTGTTGGCAGAAGAGAAACCACGAATACGCATACCCGATGTTTCGCTGCCCGGTTCACCACTGCTACGCAGCACAGCTACACCGGGAAGTTCTCCCTGCAGGGCTGCCAGTACGTTGCTGGACGGCTTGGCTGCAATCTGTTCGCCGTCGATAGCGGACACGGAACCCGAAAGGTTGACTTTCTTCTGTACACCGTAACCCACAACGACTACCTCTTGCAAGGTTTCGCTATCTTCTTTTAACTTAATGGTACCTTGTGCGGCGCTAGCTTTCAATTCTATCGTCTGGTATCCGATGTAGGAGAAGACAACCGTAGAGTTGTCGGCTACTTTGAGCGAATAGTTACCGTCCATATCCGTGATAGCTCCATTGGTGGTACCTTTCTCCTGAATAGATACGCCGATAAGGCTTTCATTGGATGCGGCATCCACCACTCGTCCTTTGATGGTAATGCTGTTTTGGGCGAACGCCCCCACATTAGAGAGGAAAAGCATACAGCACAACGATAATAGCTGCATAAGCTTCCAAGAAAAGATCTTTTTTTCTCATAATACATAGATTTAATTAATATTATTAACTTGCGTTTGAGCAAAACAAAAGTAGCGTTCTTGAGTAATCTTAGTGATTTTTAGACTACATCATAACTTTCTCACTAGCTGTTTTTAACTACATCACTATTTTCTCGTATTTATTTTATTCTATTGATAAATAGATGTTTAACATTAAAAAACAATACATCTGACTATTTGCTATGTTTCTTGACTTTTGTGGGGTTTATGTGTTTTTACTTCTTTTTATTGATGAGATATAATCATATTATTATCTTTGTAATCGTCAATCTCAAATCCCGGTTACTATGAAAATGAAAACCTGCTTCACCTGTTGTCTCCTGTTTCTGGTGTGTGCTTCACTGCATGCTAATTGGCAGTGCTCCATTACCAACTATGCCCGTCATTCTTATAAAGCAGCTTCTCAAAACTGGATGATTATGCAGGGTGAGAATGGTTGGATGTACTTTGCCAACAATAAAGGATTGCTGGAGTTTGACGGGACAAACTGGCCTGTTTATCCTATTCACAATGCTAAAATGAGGGCGGTGAAAGCCGGTAGGGACGGACGTATCTATGTGGGCGGACTTCAGCAATTCGGTTATTTCGTGCCGAATGCCTTGGGGTGTCTGGATTATGTTTGTCTTTCCGATACGATTGATAAGAGAAGCGTTGGGAATATCTGGAATATCCATATTGCCGAAGACAGGGTTTACTTCCAGTCGGACAACGTAATGTTTTATCTCGAAAATGAGCGTCTTCATCGGGCAGTTTGCAATAATATGGTCAGCTCGGCTTTGGTAAATAAGCATCTTTATGTTGCCGGAAGCGGATTATCTGTTCTGAACGGGAATGAGTTTATCCAAATTCCTAATACGACTTCCGTGATTGACAATATATCCAGAAGGATAGTCGGCATGTTTTCATATCAGGATAAACTGCTCTTGGTGAGCAACCAGAATGGGTTGTTCCTTTATGAAAACGGCACGATACAGCCCTTTCATTCTGCTGCGGATGACTTCCTGAAAAAGAACCGGTTGTTCTGTTCTGCGATGAAAGGGTCTACTCTGGCTTTGGGAACAGTGCAAAACGGTGTATTGCTACTGAGCATGGATACGGGGGAAACGGAGCATATCTCCACCCACAATGGATTGCAGAACAAGACGATACTTTCTCTGTTTTTTGACCGGGAGGATAATCTTTGGCTAGGCTTGGACAACGGCATTGATTGTATTCATCTTCATTCACCGATTATTCAAAACAGCGTACCTGTCGGAAGTGGTTATGCTTCCTGTTTGTATCGCAATAAACTCTATCTGGGAACTAATCAGGGAGTTTTTGTTACCGATTATCCTCTATTGTTGAGCAAGGAACAGGAAATCAAGCCTCTCGACGGTGTGGTGGGGCAGATATATTCCTTAACGGTTTACGATGATAAGCTGTTCTGTGTGGGGAGCAATTTCCTGGGAGTATTGGATGGTGACGATTATTATAGTATGCCCCATATACGGGGTGTGTGGTGGGTGAAACCTCTATGGCAGAAGGATAAACTGCTGGCTGCCACCTATACCGGATATTATTTGTTAAAGAAGACCGGAACCCGTTGGGGGATTGACAAGCGGGTGGCAGGGCCGGAGTTCTCTTCCAAAAGCCTGTATCTGGAGCCGCTGACCAATGCTTTGTGGACAGCGAATAAGGAGGGAGGACTCTATCGTGTTCTTCTTTCCGAGAATTGTGACTCCATTATAAAGGCTAAATGCTATAATTCCGAAGAACTGCCTAAAGGGGACAATGTCTACATAGCCTCCGTTAACGATGAGGTGATAATAGCTTCCCGGGAAGGACTATTCCGCTACAATCAACAGGGAGATTATCTGGAAAGAGCCGACTCTCTGGAACGAGAACTGGATGGCAGGACTGCCTATACCTATATTATGGAAGATTCTCTACGGAATATTTGGTATGCTGCTGATGGAGCATTGAAATTATTGCATTATGATGCTACTCAAAAGAAATATTACCGTAGCGAGAATGAGGTCTATCTAAACGATTGCCTGATAGAAGACTTCGAGCATGTCAACATCCTTTCCAAAGATATGGCTATCTTGGGCATGGAAGAAGGCTTTTCCATGCTGAACTTCATGCAGAAACGGACGAAGCAGTACCCGTTGAACCTGCAAATCAGATATATATACTTGCGGGGTGTAAAAGACTCCCTCGTCTATGGCCGTAGTTATCTCCCTAATGAGCAACCCTTGAAAATCCCCTATAAGCATAATTCCATCCGTATAGAATATAGCGCCAACAACTACGATAAATCGCTTGCCTTGTTCTATTCCTGCCGGTTGGATGGGCCGGTGTCCGAGCCGTGGAGCCAGTTGGGAGAAAGCACGATGAAAGAGTATACCATGCTGCCCGAAGGGAAATATACCTTCTATGTCCGTACGAGCATCAATCAGGAAGAAACGATTACCTCCTCTTTCTCTTTCTAGATATTGCCGCCTTGGTATCGCACCTGGTGGAGCTACCTGCTATATTCTGTCTTGGCTTTATTGGCACTTGCCTATGTCTATCATTTGATTGCCGCCGGGCGTAGGCGTCTGGTCATGCAGAAGGAGCTCGAACTTTACCGCCAGAAACAACAATTCAAGAAAGAGAGTGATTTGAAAGACCAGAAGATAGACTCCTTGAAAGAAGAGAACCTGCAATCGGAGTTGCGTCATAAGTCGGAAGAACTCATTCAAAGCACGCTGAATATTGTGCGGAAGAACGAGATATTGCTGGATATCAAGAAAGAAGTGTTGGGCATCTCCCATTCCATCAGTGAAGAAAATCTTGTCTCCCTCCGCAGGAAGACGCTCCGTCTGTTGGGGCAGATTGAGACGAACATCGAGCATGATAATGATTTGCAGGCCTTCCAGAGTACATTCGACTCCGTGCACCACGACTTCTTTAAAAAACTGGAAGCAGCCTATCCGGAATTGAATAATAAGGATAAGCTGCTTTGTGCCTATATCAAGATGAATTTGATATCTAAGGAGATAGCTCCGTTGCTGAATATCTCCGTGCGTGGCGTAGAAATCAGCCGTTACCGGTTGCGCAAGAAGTTGAACCTGGAAGAAGGCGATAACCTTGCCGAGTTCCTACAGAAGTTTTCTAAGTAGAGGTGTCCGGGATTTATCGGACACATTGTTGCAGCACCAACAGACTTTCCGGACCCATATTGAACAGCAAGTCTACAATGCTGAGATTGGGGAGAAAGCCGAGTTTCTCCTGGAACACCTGATAATAAGGTTGCGGGAAGAACTCCGGGTCTTCCTGCCGGAAATCTTTCTTCGGGTGGATGCGTTCGCGGAAGTCCGCCTCGTCGGGGGTGAAAGTAGTCCGGTACTCGGTCGTGCGGTTCATGTCGGGCTGCATGTCTATCAGCGAACAGACCATCCGGCAAAGTTCCTCGTTGAAATCGACTAAAAACTCATATTTCTTTTCGTAGAAGGGGCGGAAATCATCCTTGTAATACTCAAAGAAAGGAGTATGGTTATAAGCCGACTCCAGGGTATTCCAATGCAGATGACGCCAGCTCCCGTGGTCGGAGATACGTATGTCGCGCATCGGGCATTTCGGGGTATCGGGCTTGACGGTAGGAATGGAAAGTGCCAGCTCCCCGTCCGGTGCGGCTATCGTGCAACGGTTCCGGTAAGTCTGCTTCATGTAATGGTCGTATTGCTCGATGAAAGCCTTATCGCCCGTCAGCAACTTCACGTAATACTCCACAGGAGCCAAATAAGCCGAAGAAAGATATACTGTTTTCATATACTCAATCGCTAATCACCAACCACTATTTCACTAATCACTACTTCACCGCCTTCCACATTCTCTTCCAACGATAATCCTCGAACAGCCCTTTCCCTTGCTCTTTGGAGAACCAGATAAGAGCTGCTTTGCCGATGATATGGTCTTTCGGAACAAAGCCGAACAGACGGGAATCCGAGAGATTAATCGGATTATTGGCTTCCACCCAGTAATAATCCTTCGTGAAGTAGCAATGTTGCACGGGCTTTCCTTCCACATATAAGGTATCGCTCTTGACTTCAGCCTGCTTATGTTCGTGCAGCACCAGCGTGTTGCGCAGCAGGGTCATATTCCACGGATAGACACGTACGGCCTTTCCTTTGCCAGGAATAATCAGTGGCTTCAGTTTTTCTATGGAGTCCTCCTTGTCGAGGGGCTCAATCCAGTTGTTGCAGCCCAAAGCCTGCTCCAGCAAGTAATGCTCGTATCTGCTGAAGCTCCGTACATTCTTCACCGTATCCTGCCCCAGTAGTCTGTTGGAATGGATGGAAAGAATGGCAAGCAAAGAGTCCAGTTGAGGCTCCTTCCGGCGGGGATAGGTATAGAGAAACTTCTGGTCGGGCGCAATCTTCTCCGAAGAAACGGCAGAGAAAAGGGAGTCTACTAATAAGGTATCGCCCGGCACTCCCAGGCAGCGGCTGATGAAAACCTCTTTCCGGTCGATTACCGGCTGCGAAAGGTTGGCGGGGTTGTTGAATACAAGAATATCATCCTTGTGCACCGGGCTCTCCGCCCAGCGGTGATACCCCCACAACTTCATAAGAGGCACACGCAGCCCGTAGCTCCACTTGTTCACCAGGATGCGTTCGCCGCAATAAAGCGAGTTCTCCATGCCGGAGGAAGGGATGAGATAGGGAGTCGCAACACAACTCCGAAGCAATACTACCACGAGTATCACTCCGGCCGAAGTGGCTGCAATCTTTCCAATCTTCTTCCACATACCCTATCAATGTACCCACTTGAAGATACGGTTCCAACGTATTTTCCCGTCGAACCAACCACGGTCTTTGTCGAGCGACAGCCAGACGAGAATAGGCTTGCCTACCACATGGTCTTCCGGCACGAAGCCCCAATAGCGGGAGTCGAGAGAGTTGTGGCGGTTGTCGCCCTGCATCCAGTAGTGGTCCATCTTGAACGTATAAGTATCGGTCTTCTCACCGTTGATGTAGATGCCGTCTTCCTTCACTTCCAGCTTATTGCCCTCGTATGCTTCGATGCAGCGCTCGTAGATGGGCAGGTTGTCCGGAGTCAGGGTGATGGTGGCGCCTTTGGCGGGTATCCAGATGGGGCCGTAGTTATCGCGTGTCCAGTTGGTATAAAGGTTTAGCGGATACATCTGTCCGGACAGACTTTCCGGTTCCATTACGATGCGGCTGACGAGCTTTTTGTTTCCGGCAAGCGCGTCATACATCTTCTTGGTGAGGGGCAGGTGATAGACGGGCGTCAGCTTGCCCTGCGCATCGCGGCGGTCCAGCCCCATTTCCATCAGTCCCTCTTCATAGTTGTAGTCGTCCGTCATCAATATCTGGTCGTCGAGGCTGATGCCCAGTTCGCGGAACATATCTTCGGGGATGTACGGGCCGGTGGTCTGCACGAAGTAGTTGAGCTGCATGTCTTCCGGGTTCTCGATGGCTTTTCCGTTGACATACACCTGCGTATCCTTGATTTGCAACGTATCGCCCGGCAAGCCTACGCAACGTTTCACATAGTTCTCGCGGCGGTCTACGGGGCGCACCACGATGTCGCCGTACATTTGCGGATTGTTGCGTATCAGGTTGCGTCCGGCATTATAGTAAAGGTCGTAAACCGTGCGTTGCTGCTGTCGCGTCAGGCTATCCATGTTTATCTTATTAGGATATACGCGCTGTCCCTCCCGGTAAGCCAGGTTGTAGAAGTCCTCCTGCTGCCTGTTGAGGGCTACGGTGTCTCCGGCCGGGAAGTTGAACACAACGATGTCATTCAGTTTCACCTTGCCGAAACCCGGCACGCGCTTGTGTTTCCACTGCGGCCACTCGATGTACGACTTCGTGTTGAACACCGGCAACGTGTGTTGTGCCAGCGGCATGGAAAGTGGTGTGTTGGGCACGCGCGGACCGTAGCTCACCTTGCTCACATAGAGGAAGTCGCCCACCAGCAGCGACTTCTCCAGCGAAGAAGACGGTATCTGGTAGTTCTGGAATACGTAAATATTCACGAAATAGACGGCCACCAGTGCAAATACGATGGCGTCCACCCAACTCATTACGTTGCGCACGGTCGGGTTCTTCGACCTTTTCCAAAATCCCCAAGGTACTTTCTTACTGATATAAATATCGAATATGAAGGGAACGACAATCAGTCCCCACCAACTTTTTACCCAAAGAAGGAAGGCAAGATAGAGCAGTGTGATGATGCTGAACTTAATCCATTGGGCGCGTGTTGCTTTTCTCATAATGTTTTTATTTTTAATCCCCCGGCCTCCTGAAGGGGGAGGGGGATAGTGAAAGATGTCAATTCTTTAAAGCTTGTCATGAAGCGGAGTATTCCTCTCCACCTTCAGGGGGGGGTTAGAAATGGAACAAGTCCTCCATCCCTAAGAACCCCTCATGCTTTGCCGTATATTCGGCAGCAAGTACGGCCCCCAGTGCAAACCCCTTGCGGTTTTTGGCATCGTGGGTGATGGTGATGCTGTCTGCTTCGGAGTCGTAGCGGATGCTGTGGATGCCCGGCACTTCCCCCTCGCGGATGGAGCTGACCGGCAATTCATCGGCAGCACACTGCGCTGTGCCGGAGATTGTTCCGTCCGGTGTCTGCATCGTTCCCTTCACCCAACGCTCCTTGCGGTCGAGGTTTTCCAGAATACCTTCGGCAAGGGTGATGGCCGTTCCACTCGGTGCATCCAGCTTATGAATGTGGTGCGTCTCGCTCATCGTCACGTCGTAAGCCGGAAACTGGTTCATTATCTTAGCCAGATAAGTGTTGACGGCAGAGAAGATGGCTACCCCCAGACTGAAGTTGGAAGACCAGAATAAGGTTTTGCCCCATTCGGTGCAGAGCTTTTTCACCTCTTCGCCGTGCTCTTCCAGCCAGCCGGTACTGCCCGACACCAGCTTCACTCCGGCCTTGAACGCCTTCATATAATTGTCGTAGGCCACCATCGGGTTGGTAAACTCTATGGCGACGTCGGCACTCTTGAATGCCTCCGACTCAAAGTCTTCCTGGTTATTAATGTCGATGATGCTCACGATTTCGTGTCCGCGGCTCCGGGCAATCTCTTCAATCTGCTTGCCCATTCTTCCGTAGCCGATTAGTGCTATTTTCATTGTTTCTTTGGTTTTTATTCAGTTTATCAACGAACTATGAATCGCAAAGGTAATCTTTTTCTTACATTTGCGCGCAATATTAACGTCTTGTTAACAATGGAACAATTGCTGCATTACGTCTGGAAGCACAAAGCCTTTCCCCTGAGTCCGCTACAGACGACCTCCGGACAGCCGGTCGAAGTGATAGATCCCGGTTTGCCGAACATGCACGCAGGCCCCGATTTCTTTAACGCCAAACTGAAAATAGACGGTACGCTCTGGGTGGGCAACGTCGAGATACACACGCAAGCCTCCGACTGGCTTCGCCACGGGCACCACCGCGACAAGACATATGACAACGTCATCCTCCACGTGGTGGGCGAGGAGGATTGCGCCGCGTGCCTCTCCAACGGGCAGCCCATCCCCCAACTGCTCCTGCATTGTCCCGAAGACATCCTCCGCCACTACGACGAGTTGCGCCGGTCGGAAATATATCCGCCCTGCTACTCCATCCTCGGCTCCCTGCCGAAGCTGACCGTGCATTCCTGGCTGTCTGCCCTGCAAGTGGAGCGCTTCGAGCAGAAGTCCCGTGCCATTGCCGCCCGCCTGGAGCGTTGCAATCATCATTGGGAAGATGTATTCTTTATCACCCTTGCCCGCAACTTCGGTTTCGGACTGAACGGAGACGCCTTTGAAGCGTGGGCCGGTCGCCTGCCTTTCCGTGCGGTAGACAAGCATCGCGACAACCTTTTCCAGGTAGAAGTCTTCTTCCTGGGACAGGCAGGCTTGCTGGAAGATGCCGCTGCGGAGGAGGAAGATGCTTATTATCAGCAGCTCCGGAAAGAGTTCCTCTACCTGCAACATAAGTTCGAACTGCCCGCCCCCCCTGACTGCCGACCAATGGCGCTTCCTGCGCTTGCGTCCGGACAACTTCCCTCATGTGCGCCTGGCCCAGCTTGCTTGTTTGTATCACAAAGAGCAATCGCTATTTTCCCGCATCATGGCAGCGGAAACCCTGGAAGCCGTGAAGGCTATCCTCGAAATAAAGACTTCCCCCTATTGGGAAGAGCACTTCACTTTCAAGAAGACCTCGCCCCGCCGGGAGAAGCGGGTAGGGGCGAGCGCCCTGAACCTGATACTTATCAATACCGTCATTCCCTTTCTTTATGCCTATGGCCTGCACAAGGCGGAAGATGCCCTTTGCGAGCGTGCCACCCGCTTCCTCGAAGCGCTGAAAGCGGAGAACAACCACGTCACCCGTCTGTGGAGTGGTGCCGGTCTGCCCGTCTATACCGCTGCCGACTCGCAAGTCTTGCTGCAACTCCAGAAGGAGTATTGCGACAGAAAAGACTGCCTGCGCTGCCGCTTCGGGTATGAGTATCTGAGGAGTAAATGATAGGCGGCGGCCAGCCCCGTATACTTAGGGGGCCTGGGTCGGTACCTTAGCTATTCTCACTCGTATACCGAGACCCCAAAACACCCGGATGTTTTAGGGTAAAACATCCGGGTGTTTTGGGGTCTCGGTCCTAGGGAGAGATGGGCTAAGTCCTAGGGTGAGGTGGGCTCCGTCCTAGGGTGAGGTGGATTAAGTCCTAAAATGAACTATATTCTTTATAGTAATGTGCTGTCTTTATACTATTCTTTGGTAAATGATAATTTGGTCGTCAGTTCGCAGCACTATCTCGTTTCTCCTCCTCCTGGGAGGAGGAGTACCCGAAGGGGGAGGTGGTAGACAAAATAAGAACCTTTGAAAGAATGATTTTTCCTCTTTGCGTTCTCTACCACCCCGCCCTTTGGGCACCCCTCCTCCCAAGAGGAGGGGAATTTAAGTTACTCTGTCAATCATATACATTAGTAACCTTGTCAATCATTCCCATTAGTTACTTAGTCAATCATGCTCATTGTTACCTTATCAATTAGACACATTAATTCCTATTCCTCTTTTATTTGTATATTCATAAGATATTGTATATTTGTCCCTTAAATAAAACCATAGCAACGCAATATGAAAGCAATTCACCTCGTTTTTTGTCTGTGTGCGGCCTTTATGCTCTCCACTGCCGGCAGCCGCGCCGCCGATGAGGGCTTCAACACATTCCTCCGTAAATTCACGACCAGCGCCTCATTCCAGTATTCCCGCGTCACATTCCCCCTGAAATCCCCCATTGTCTTATTGAAAGACGACGGCGAGACGGAACAATCCTTCCCCTTCACCCGCGACAAGTGGGCGCTGCTGGACGAAGAAACCCTAAAAGAAGGACGCATCACGGAAGAGGGAGGCGGCACATATATCTCCCGCTTCTCCATCAATAAACCCACCTATAAAGAGTTTGATGCCGGTTATGAAGAGTCCGAACCTTCGCTCCGCGTAGTCTTCGAACTGAAAGGCGGCAAGTGGTACGTCACCGACTGCTATAACGACTGGTATAATATCGACCTGCCCATCGATGAATTGGAAGAAACCGTCCGCACGGTGCAGGAAGAGAACAAAGCCTTTGAGGAACGCTATCCTTGACAAGCCTTATCAGGCTTTCTTATTAGGAATAAACGCGCCCAGTATTTCAATATCACTGGGACTGACGAACACGGTTAATTTTGACTTCTCTGCCGATTTCTCATTTGTAAACTCAAGTTCCATGAACTTCTTCTTCAGCCGCTTCATGGAAGTAGCCGTTCTTCTGGAGTAATAAAGCTCCCCATTGCCATTGTGGGCCATAAAGTCTTTATTGGTAAAAACGATATAGTCGGCAGTAAATGCAATCCATAATAAGAAGCCTTTGCCATTGGTAAAGTCAGTCGTTTCACCGGCATTCAACGTCATTGTGTGCACGATTTCCTGTCCGATGGCCTCCTGAATATCTTTCATGATTTCAGGTTCCATCGCTTTCCATTTCTTTTTATTCCTGGTGGCTCTGACAAGTATGGCAGTGACGCTGCACAACGCGATTATTATAAATATTACTTTAAGGATAAACAGTATTCCTGCCATGTTCGTTCTTTTTATGCGATTTTGATGTGTAAATGTATTAAATTAATCTCAAAGTCCGAACAAAGAATAAGTATTTGGCAGTTTTTACACCTCTTCTGTACGATTTATGTCCCTTCCTTTCGCAAAAGAGGGTTTCTTTGTACAATACAAATTATGTAACGACTACTAATACCTTAAATTATGCGATTACACCTTCTTCTTATCAGTCTTTTCTTGTGCCTCTCTTCCCATATGGAGACGAAGGCCGCTTGTCAACTCTCCAAGTGGATTTCGGAGGACGCTTCCGGCAAGGCGCAAGTCACCTGCACCGACGGCACACTGGACATCGTTTCTCCGGACGGCCTCTCCCTTTGGTATAAGGAACGCCTGACCGGCAATTACGAAATCAGCTACCGCGCCAAAGTCATCATGGAGCATGGTGCTTCCGACCGCCTCAGCGATTTAAACTGTTTCTGGGGAGCCTCCGACCCGCAGCATCCCGACGATTTCTTTGCCCGCAGCGACTGGCGCAAAGGCATATTTCAGAACTATAACACGCTGAACCTCTTCTACGTGGGCTATGGCGGCAATGATAACAAGACCACCCGCTTCCGCCGATACCACGGAGAATATTATGGCACCGACGATGCCAAAGTCAAGCCCCTGCTGAAAGAGTACACCGACCAGGCACACCTGCTGAAACCCAATCATTGGTACGACATCCGCATCCGTGTGGAGAACGACGTGACTACCTACACCATAGACGGTGAAGAGCTTTTCCGCCAGACGATAAGTAGCGGTGAGGGAGACGGCTACTTCGCCTTGCGCCTTTGGCAGAACCACGTGTCTCTTGCCGACTTCCGGGTGTCGCCACTGAAGGAAGAGCCGCAAGCCGTAACCGACGAACGCCTGCTTTCCTTTGAAGAACCGCAAGTTCCCGCCTTTATCTCAGGCACCGCCTCCCGCCTGAGCATCAGCGACGAGCACTTCCGTGCCGGCAGTCACTCGCTCTGCTGGGACTACGAGCCGGAGGCCGTTCTCTCCATCAGGAAAGACCTGAAATTTGAAAAGAAAGACCCCACCGGGAAGGATACCTATCTTTCCGCTTTCATCGTGTGGGTGTACAACGAGCAGGCGCAGGACAAGCAAATAGAGTTTCAGTTTCTGAAGGACGGGAAGAAGTGCGCCTCCTTCCCCTTTCGGCATCAACTTCACCGGCTGGCGCGGGGCGTGGGTGTGCTACGAACGCAACATGCAAGGCACTCCCGAGGAAGGGATGAATGAAATCCGCATCGTTGCCCCCGACGTGAAGGACAAACTGTTCTTCGACCACCTCATCACCGCCAGCAAGGTCGATGCCCGCCAGCAAACGGCAGACCTTCAAGTGCCCTTCGTCAATAAAGGCACCACCAACCATTGGCTGGTAATCTACGAACACTCCTTATGGAAACCCGATATTGCCCTCGCCCCCATCAACGAAGCGCAGAAGCAGGATATAAAGACGATGGAGAAGCGCTTCCGCGACATGCTCTATACTCCCTCCACGCTTTCGGAGAAGGAAATGGCTGCCATCCGCCGGAAGTACGACTTCTACCGCATTACTTATAGGAATGGAAAAGTAACTGGACTCCCCGTCTACTTCGTGCGCCAGTCCGAGGCCTACGAACGCATGATACCCGACTGGGACAAGGATATGTTTACCAAGCAAGGAGTAGAGATGAGCGATTACTTCAATTTGATGAAGCGCATTTCCATTGCCTACCACAACGCTCAGGAGGCCACTCTGAAAGACGAACTGAAGCAGAAGTTCCTTGCCATGTACGACAATATCACCGACCAGGGCGTAGTCTACGGTAGTTGCTGGGGCAATATCCACCACTACGGATACAGTATGCGCGGCCTTTTCGTCTCTTACTTCCTGATGAAGGACGTGCTGCGCAGTGCCGGCAGACTGGACGAAGCCGAACGCACGCTCAACTGGTACGCCATCACCAACGAAATATTCCCCAAGCCCACCACGAACGGCATCGACATCGACACCTTCAACACCAAACTGCAAGGCCGCATCGCCAGCATCCTCATCATGGAAGATACACCGGAGAGGTTACAATACCTGCGTCCCTTCTCCCGTTGGCTGGACTATGGCTGTCGTCCCGCACAAGGCCTTTCCGGCTCTTTCAAGAAAGACGGTGCTTGCTTTCATCATTGCAACAACTATCCTGCCTATGCCGTGGGCGGGATGGATGGTGCCACCAATATGATTTATCTGTTGAGTGGCACCGAGTTCAAGCTATCCGAACTTGCTCACCAGACCGTGAAGAACGTGCTTCTCACCATGCGCTTTTACTGCAACCTGAAGCAATGGTCGCTATCCATGTCCGGCCGCCATCCCAACGGGAAGGGACAGCTAATCCCCATCCAGTATGCTACAATGGCCCTTGCCGGCACACCGGACGGCACACAGCCGTATGACCCCGAAATGGCCTCCGCCTACCTGCGGCTCGTTTCTTATACCGAAACTCCCGATAAGGATGCTCCCGACTATCTGCCGAAAGCCTCTACCCGCCAGGAGTAGGAGATGAAGGCGTTGCTCGAAGTGCAAGGTTTCCGTCCCGAACCCGACCCGCAAGGCAACCTCGCCCTGGGCTATGGCTGCGTATCCGTGCAGCGTCGTGATAATTGGGCGGCTGTCGTCCGCGGACATTCCCGCTACCTCTGGGCTGCCGAGCATTATCTGCCTGCCAACTTCTACGGCCGCTATCTGGCACACGGCAGTATGCAGATATTGACGGGAAAACCCGATGAAATGGTTACTTTTGCTACTAGCGGCTGGCAGGAGAACGGTTTCGACTGGAACCGCATCCCGGGTGCCACAAGCATTCATTTACCCTTCGACCAGCTTCGTACCCGGGTGCTGAACGTGGATACCTTCTCCGGCATGGAAGAAATGCTTTATTCCGATGAGGCCTTTGCCGGCGGACTGTCTCAGGCACGTCTGAACGGTAACTTCGGGATGAAGTTGCACGAGCATGATAAGTACAACGGCTCGCATCGTGCCCGCAAGTCTTTCCACTTCTTCAACGGCACCATCGTCTGTCTGGGCTCGGACATCGAGAACCTGAATACGGAATATCCCACGGAAACCACCGTCTTCCAGTTGGCAGCCATTACCCCCCCCGAAACCCGCCAATATTGGGACGCTTATCAAAGTGACGGGCAGACCTTCCTCGATCCGAATGGCGTAGGCTACTACATCGGCAAATCTTCGATGAAATCGGCTAAATTTGAGAAGAACTTCACGCAGGTCACCGTAGGCGAGCGTAGTGTTCAACCCTCTTCCGGCGATTGGGTATCCTTAATTCTGCAACATGGCAAGGCACCGAAAGGCGCTTCTTATGAGTATGCCGTGCTGCCCCGCACCGATGCGGCTTCCTTAAAAGCCTTTGCCCGAAAGCCCACCTATAAGGTTTTGCAGCAAGACCGCAACGCCCATATCGTTCGCTCGCTCACCGATAACCTGACCTCTTACGTCCTCTTCGAAACTCCCCATGCGCTCCCTGCCGACGGCTTGTTGCAAAAGGCGGATACGTCTTGCCTCGTCATGCTGCGCGAAGACAAGGATAAGCTCCTGCTGACCGTTTCGCAACCGGACTTGGCATTGTATCGCGGTCCCAGTGATGAGGCTTTCGACAAAGACGGCAAACGGATTGAACGAAGCATCTACTCCCGTCTGTGGATTGGTAATGATAGTGGTGAAATCCCCGTCACCATCACCCTGAAAGGCATGTGGCAAGTAGCCGAAACTCCTTATTGCAAGCTTGTCTCTGCCGACAAAAAGCAGACGGTATTACGCTTTACCTGCAAGGATGCGGCAAGTTTCGATGTAGAACTAAGGAAGCGGAAATAGTCTTCACCTATCATATCCTCATTCAGTACCGGACAAAACCTCTTTTGTCCGGTACGAAGAGTTGCTTTCTCTACGATGAAAGTTTAGAATAAAGGCTTTGTTTCTATAAATAAAGCCTTTATTCTTACAAATAAAGCTTTGATTTCTATAAATAAAGCCTTTGTTTTAAGATTGCGTAGGGATGAAGATAACTTTCCTTACCAGTGATGGTAAGTTTTCATCGTACTGATATATAAGAAGCATAAGCTGAAACGGCAATAGGATGGGGTTATCTTTAATACTGAGAATAAGTTGAAACTATCTATATAAGGGAACTTAAATAAGTGAATAGGGCAGAACTATCTTAATTCCCCTCCTCTTGGGAGGAGGGGTGCCCGAAGGGTGGGGTGGTAGAGAGCGCAAAGCAGAGAAATCATTTTCTTAAAGGATATTTCTTCCCACCACCTCCCCCCCCATTCGGGTACTCACC
>JAJQAY010000013.1 GCA_021203515.1 Bacteroides sp.
TAGACAAATATTGTCTTTACGGTACACACAAGATTAAAACAGACAATTCCGATTAAATTTATGTACTATGTGTAAAAAAGAACATTTGTTTTGGCTTACAAGTCGTAGCAAGATGTGGAGTATACCCGTTTGTATGGTTGCTTTGTCGCTCTTGCCCAGTACGTACAGTTACGCGGCAAGCAGCCCTGCGGCGGAAACTGTATTAACAGTAACTCGGTTCAGCAACAACGTACCATTAAAGGTACGGTGGTCGATGTGAATGGTGAACCGATTATCGGTGCCAATGTAAAGGCAGTGGGGAACACTACCGGCACCATTGCCGACCTTAACGGCGCATTTACTCTGCGGATAGACGACAACAGCCCTATCGAAGTCTCCTTCATCGGCTACGTTACGAAGAAAGTCAGTGTAGGCGCATCCAATACGGTAAATGTCACCCTGGCAGAAGACAATGAAGTATTGGATGAAGTCGTTATTACCGATTTCGGTATGTCGCAGAAGAAGGAGACACTGACCGGTGCGGTTTCTTCCATCAGTTCCACCGATATTTCTCGTTCATCGGCCGTTACTGCCGGTGGCGCTTTGGTAGGTAAGATTGCCGGTGTCAACACCCGTCAGCAAGACGGACGTCCCGGTGCCGAGACAGCCATACAAATTCGTAACATGGGTACGCCGCTCTTTGTAATCGACGGTGTCATCTCCGACTCAGAACAGTTCAGCAACATCGACTTCAACGACATCGAGGCCATCTCGGTGCTGAAAGATGCTTCGGCTGCCCTCTATGGTGCGCGTGCTGCCAATGGTGTAGTCATCGTCACCACCAAGAAGGGAAAGCCAAACACGAAGAATACGGTTTCCATCAATGCCTACTACGGTTGGGAGAAGAACTCCCGCTATGTCTCTCCCGCTAAGGTGAAAGACTATGTGCATGCCTATACGATGGCCGAAACATTCTCCGGACGTACCGGTGGCGACCGTCGTTATAATAAGGAAGAATACGACAAGTGGATGGCCGGTGCAGAACCTAAATATCAAGGTTGGGACTGGTCGGATTATATCTGGATGTCCGCCCCGCAGTACTACCTTAATACCAACTTCTCGGGAGGTACCGACAAGGCTAACTACTACGTAGCCGTATCCCATATCAATCAGGATGCCACCATCCGAAGTTATGGAGGTTTCCGTCGCACGAACGTGCAGATGAACCTCGAAATGAGAGTGAACGACCGACTGAAGGTGGGTGCCAACATGAATGGCCGTATCGAAGGTCGCCGCCATCCAGGTGTTCCGGGCGACGATGATACATGGTTGCCTCGCTTCGCCACCATGAAGAACCAGCCCACCAAGCGGCCCTTTGCCAACGATAATCCCAAGTACCCGCAACTGGTATCCGACCAGAAAGAAACGAACTTCGGTCTGTTGAACTACAATACCTCCGGCAAGGTGTCGGACACGTGGCGAGTTATTCAGATGAACGCCACTGCCGAGTATGAAATCCTGAAAGGTCTGAAGTTCAAAGGCATGATGGGATACTATTATGCAGCCCAGGAAGTGGAGAACCAGGAGTACACATTCGATATGCATACCTATAATGAACAGTTGGATGAATACCTCGTGACGGAGCGCATGACCAACCCCTATCGCGAACGCATTCGCGAGAAGAAGGAAGACCAGTTCTCCAACTTCCAGTTGAACTTCGACCGCAAGTTTGGCGCCCATGCCATCGTGGCCGTGGCAGGCTTTGAGGCCAGTCAGCGCAAGAACCCCCGGACACGCATCCACTCCACTCCGGTATCCAATAGTATGGAACTGATTCAATTGAGTGAGATTAAGGATTTTGAGGACTTCGGCAACCGTACGGAAGCCCGCCTGGGTTGGTTGGGACGTCTCAACTATAGCTATGCCGACCGCTATCTGGTTGAACTCATCGGCCGTTGGGATGCCTCCTGGAAGTTCCGTCTCAACAATCGTTGGGGTTTCTTCCCATCGGCATCTGTGGGATGGCGTGTATCGGAAGAGAGCTTCTGGAAAGAAAGCAAATTGGGTGAGGTAGTAACCAACCTTAAGTTGCGCGGCTCGTATGGCGAGGTGGGCGATGATAATGATAAGGCTTTGACCGAGAACTACAAGCCTTTCGACTACTTGCCCGGATACAATTATAATGATGGCGGTGCAGTGCTCGACGGTAACTGGGTGGTAGGTACTTCAACCCGTGGCTTGCCCAATCAGACCCTCTCCTGGATGACTGCCAAGATACTCGATATCGGTATCGACCTCGGCTTCCTCAACAATCGCTTGAACGTGCAGCTCGACTACTTCCGTCGTGTTCGCGAAGGCATTCCCGAAGCTCGCTATGATGTACTGATACCGAATGAAGCAGGTTTCAGTCTGCCCAAGGAGAACCTACGGTCGGACATGAACCGCGGCTTCGATGCTTCCATCGGTTGGACAGACCATATCAATGACTTTACCTATAGTGTGGGCGGCAATATGACTTACTCACGTTTCTGGGACTGGGAACAATACAAGCCGCACTTCAGTAACTCATGGGACGAGTACCGCAACAGTATCTGGCACCGCGTGGGCTACGTGAACTGGGGTTATGAGGCAGTAGGACGCTTTACCAGTTGGGAAGAGATTGCCAACTATGGAATTGATAATGATAGAAAAGGTAACCGCACGGTTGTTCCGGGCGATATCAAATATAAAGACCAGAACAACGACGGTGTAATCAACGGCCTCGACGAACGCCCCATCGGATATCGCGTGGACAGCACGCCGACCATCAACTTCGGTATCAACCTGTCTGCCGCATGGAAAGGTTTTGACCTGGCAATGGACTGGACCGGTTCGGGCATGACCTCCTGGAACCAGTGCTATGAAACGGCACGGCCTTTCCAGAATGACGGTAATAGCCCCGACGAGGTGTTAAAAGATGCCTGGCACCTCTCTGATATCTGGAATGCCAACAGTACGCTCATTCCCGGTAAGTATCCGATGGTACGCTTGAATACGGATGAAACGAGCGCTTATGACAAGAGTTCCTACTGGTTGCATAATGTAACTTACGTGAAGTTGCGCAATCTGGAGTTCGGTTATACCTTGCTCAAGTTGTGGCTGCGCAGGACCGGCATCAGCAGTGTACGTCTGTTCTGCTCCGGCACGAACTTGCTCACCATCTCCAATCTCTCTGTCATGGACCCCGAGTGTGCATCGGACAACGGTCTGGATTATCCGCCGATGCGAGTGTTTAACTTTGGTGTAAACCTTAAATTTTAACTGAACAATGAGAAAGAAATATTTATTAGCAGCGATAGCTGTTGCGATGTTATCGCTCAGCGGTTGCAACGGTTTCCTGGATAGAGACCCTGACACATTGCTGACGCAAGACCAAACATATGGAGACCCTGTATTGGTGAAATCGGTATTGGCAAACTTCTACGGGCGCATCATGCTGGGACAGCACATCGACAA
Source organism: Bacteroides sp. (assembly GCA_021203515.1). GTDB lineage: Bacteria > Bacteroidota > Bacteroidia > Bacteroidales > Bacteroidaceae > Bacteroides. The sequence continues at coordinate 3,475 of JAJQAY010000013.1, forward strand.
TGGGGATGACTGGACAATGCTTGATGAGGTGATAACTTATGATAACAATGACGCCGAGTATAACGTAGACCGCAACCGGTGGCGTCCGTATGACTACACGCTGGTGCACGACCTGAACCAGTTCCTCGAAGGCGTAGAGAGCTCCCAGGTAGTGGACGATGATACTAAAAAAGCTTATATGGGTGAAGCCCGCTATATCCGTGCCTGGTTATACTTCTGCATGGGACGTAGCTTGGGTGGTGTGCCTATTGTCGAAGACAAACTCTTCGACTATACTCCCGGTATGGACATTACGACTCTGCAAGTAGCTCGCTCCACCGAAGAACGACTTTATGATTATGTCATCTCCGAATGCCAAGAGGTCGCAAAGATGCTGACCAAGGATACTAATAAGAACTCAGCACGTGCCAATTATTGGGTAGCCAAGATGTTGGAAGCCCGTGCAGCCATCACGGCCGCTTCATTGGCTACTTATAATACGGAAGCTGCCCATCCGCAGTTGCGCACTGCCGGTGGCGAAGTCGGCATTCCGGCTTCCAAGGCAAGTGATTACTATACGATAGCGCTGAAAGCCGCCAAAGAGTTGATTGAAGGCGCTCCCGACGGTACCCCGTCTCCCTACAAGTTGATGAAGGCCACTGATACCACCCCGAAGGCCTATGCCGACAACTTCTACAAGGATGTGTGCATCAAGGACGGCAACACGGAAGTTATCTGGTGCCGCGACTATGTATCTCCGGGACAGACACACGGATTTACCAAGAACAACCTGCCGAAGAGTATCGAGCAAGATACCGGTAGCGACCGCCTCTCCGTATTGCTGAACCTGGTAGAAGCCTTCGAGCCCATCAATGCGACGGATGCTGAAAGAGGTGCTGCCAAACAGTTTAATGTCGGTACGCTTGCCAATCCGGAGTTCTTTGCCAACTCCACCGACCTGTTTATGGAACGCGACCCGCGTTTGATGGGTTCTATCATCGTTCCCGGTGCTACTTTCGACAGCAAGGTTGTAGAACTGCAAGCCGGTCAGTTGAGAAAAGAAAGTGGAGCGTGGACGGAATTGACTGCCGAGCGTAGTTCCTATGACTCTGACGGCCGCCTGATTACCTCCAATAACGGCCCCTTCGGAGGTAACCAGCGCGAGATTAACCGTACAGGTTTCTATATTCGCAAGTATCTGGACGCCACTCCCTCTGCCGGTACTATCGGCCGTGGCTCCGAAATGTGGAATGTATATTTCCGTATATCCGAAGCCTATCTGATTGCAGCCGAGGCAAGCTGGGAATTATCCCGCAATAACGCGGATGCCGATGCTTTGAAATACATCAATGAGGTGCGTAGCCGTGCCGGCATCCAGCCTCTGAATATCATCGACCATGCGAAAATCATGCATGAGTATCAGGTAGAGTTTGCCTTCGAGGGCCATCGCTGGTGGGACTTGAAGCGTTGGATGGAAGCAGGCAATATCTGGACGGGCAACGAGCACCAACGCTCTTCACAACGCTTGGGCTTATGGCTTTACAAAGTAGTGGCTCCGGGCGACCCGAATGACGGCAAGTGGGTATTCATCGAGAAGAATATGCAAGACCTGAACTTGTGGCGTCGTCCGATGAAACTTAGTGATGCGCAGTATTATTCGGAAATCGATAACGGCTGGATTAACAACAATCCTAAGTTAGTGAAGAACCCGTATCAATAATCAAATGGAGACAATGAATATGAAGACAATATCTAAAATACTTTCAACTCTAGTTCTATCGGCTCTGGTATTGACGAGCTGTATGAAAGATAATTATGACGCGCCGACTTCGATTATACAAGGTCGTGTGACTTATAATGGGGAACCTTTGCAGTTGCGTGGCAATGAGGCCGTGAAACTGCAGCTATACCAACGCGGGTACGAGAAGCACGACCCGGTAGATGTGTTTGTCAATCAGAACGGCGAATACTCGGTTTGTATCTTCGACGGGCAGTATCAGCTGATAACCAAGGCCGGCAACAGCCCTTGGAGTGCTGCCGGACGTGATACCATCGAAGTCACCCTGCGCGGACACGCCACGCAAGATGTGGAAGTCACTCCGTACTACCTGGTAAATGACGCCAAGATAACTCTGAGTGGAAACACGGTGAATGCTTCGTTTACCGTAAATAAGGTGGCAGGCACAGGCATCGACCGCATAATACTCTTGCTGGGCACCATGCAGTTCCTCAGTGACGGCGAATATAATGTAGGCCGTTTTGACGATGCCGACAATATGGGCAGTTACGACGCCGATGGTGCGGTATATACCTTTGCACCCCGCGACTATACGGATAACCAGATGTTCCAGACCGCCCTGCTGAGAGGCACTTTGTTTGCCCGCATCTGCTTGTGGCCGTCAGGTTCCGACCAGGGCATTTATTCCAAGGTAATACGATTGAAATAATAGATTTCAGTTTTTTGATAGGGAAAGGAGGGGAGTGTTTTTCCTGTTCCCCTTCTTTATTTCTTTATTAACCATTAATTCTTATAATCATGAACAAGAAAATTTTTATTACAATGTTAGTATTTGTTTTTTGTAGGAATGACAAATGCAATGGCCGGTACATCAGGAGGTGAGAGGGCCGAAGTGCCAGTTTACAAGGTCGATAATACTGCATCGTCCGGTTATCAGTTAGTTCTAACGACTTTCAGTGGATTAGGACGACTTATTCATTCAGCGGAGTTGCTTGATAATAAAACAATCAGAGTTACGGTTAATTCTGGTGTTAATCTAAGAGTTGATCATAGGGCAAATGGCTGGCCAGTTTATTCAGAAAGCTTTACTACAAGAAATGGTAATACTATTGAATTTAAAGCCCAGACCGAAAGTTTTGTATTAGGAGCTAATTACAGTAGCGGTAGTAGTAGCAGTACGGTGCAATACGAAACTCGTTATTATGATTTGGTGTGGTCATTTGACTAATAAAGATTTGCTTAAATCTAGATACTATGTAATATATTTTTGATATTTATGATTGTGAGCAAAAAAATTTCTTATCATAATGTTGGTGTTTGTTTTTATAAGAATGACGAATGCAATGGCTTGTACATCAGAAAGCACCAGTAAAAGAGATGTTAGCTTTGCCCAATATGAGACAAGATATTTTTTATATCTATGAGAAATAATTTATCAGCTTAAGAAGCTCCCTTATTTAGGCTTATCTTATGGATTTCCGGATAATGGGGCTTCTTTTATAAATGATTTATATGAAAAGGACCTCATTTTTCATTTTAATATTCCTACTCGTGTGTATCGCCGCCCATGCGCAGCAATACTCCAACCCCGTCGTCAACTACAGCCTGCCCGACCCTTCGATAATCAAGGCAGATGACGGCTACTACTACCTTTACGCCACAGAGAATATACGCAACCTGCCGATACACCGTTCCAAGGACTTAGTAAACTGGACACTGGTGGGCACGGCCTTTACCAACGAAACGCGGCCCACTTTTGAGCCGAAAGGAGGACTCTGGGCTCCTGATATAAACCGGATAGGCAGCCGATATGTGATGTACTACTCCATGTCCACCTGGGGAAGAGAATGGACGTGCGGCATCGGTGTAGCAGTGGCCGACCGACCCGAAGGGCCTTTCACCGACCGGGGCAAACTCTTCCGCAGCAACGAAATAGGCATTCAGAATTGCATCGACCATTTCTACATAGAAGACAAAGGCAAGAAGTACTTGTTTTGGGGAAGTTTCCACGGCATCTACGGTGCCGAACTGACCGACGACGGACTGGCCTTGAAGTCCGACAGCCACCCGGTGTAAGTGGCAGGCACTGCCTACGAGGGCACCTACATCCATAAGCACAAGGGCTACTACTACCTGTTCGCCTCCATCGGCCGTTGTTGCGAAGGATTGAACAGCACCTACACCACGGTAGTGGGCAGGTCGAAACACTTGTTCGGCCCTTATGTGGACAAGGCCGGAAGGCCGATGATGGACAACCATCACGAGGTGGTCATCAGCAAGAACGATGCCTTTGTGGGCCCCGGACATAACTCCGAGATAGTGACCGACCGGAAAGGTGCCGACTGGATATTCTATCATGCCGTAAGCGTGGCCAACCCCGAAGGCCGGGTGCTGATGCTCGACCGCGTCAACTGGGAAAAGGACTGACCCTGCATACAAGGAGCTACGCCTTCATTGCAGGCAGATGCTCCCTCACTTTAAAACAACTGAATTATGAAAAACAAGATATTGATAGTATTAGCCCTTCTCCTGCTCGTTCCATTCACGGACATGCGGGCCACCCCTCCGGCAGACGGAACACCGAAGCCTTTCACCAAGAAAGACGCCAACACCGCCCTCGACGCTTTCAACGCTGCCTTCTATAATCCGGAAATGAAACTCTACGCCATCTCCTCGGACGGAAAGGGACGTGCCGCCATCTGGGTGCAGGCTATCTACTGGGACATGGTGACGAACGCCTACCGACGCACGAAGTCGCCCCAATATCGCCAGCTCATGGAAGAGATTTATCAGGGCGGATATGAGCAGTACGACGGATATAACTGGAACAATAAGGTAGAGTGGTTCATCTACGACGACATGATGTGGTGGATTATCTCGCTGGCACGCGCCTACCAGGTGACCGGCGACCCGAAATACCTCGCCCATTCCGCAGCCGGCTTCCAGTACGTATGGCAGGAGTCGCACGACCGGGAGCGGGGAGGAATGTGGTGGAGTTTCCAGCACGATGCCAAGATGTCGTGCATCAACTATCCCACCGTGGTAGGCGCCATGACGCTCTACAACATCACCCTCGACCCGGCTTATCTGGCCCGGGCCAAGGAAATCTACGCCTGGTCGGGAAATGTCTTCTTCGACAAGCGCGACGGCCGCGTGGCGGACAATATGCACTACCACTTCCAGCGGCAGAACAGTATGGACATCGACTGGACTACGCAACTCTATAACCAAGCCACTTTCATCGGTGCCGCCGTGATGCTCTACAAGGCAACCGGAGAGCAGTCTTACCTGAAAGATGCCATTCTGGCGGCCGACTACGTGCGAAACGAAATGTGCGATGCCGACGGACTCCTCCCGCTCAAAAACGGGATAGAGCAGGGCATCTACGCGGCTATCTTTGCGCAGTACATCGTGTGCCTGATAGAAGACGGCAACCAGCCTCAATACGTGGAATGGCTGCGCCACAACATCGACACCGCCTGGCAGCATCGCGACACGAGCCGCAACCTGACGTATAAGAATGCAGCCGTGCCCTGCCCGACGGGTGTGATGGAGAGTTATGACGCAAGCGGATGCCCGGCCTTGATGCAGGTGGTGTCGCCTCTGAAGTGAGGACGATAGGTGCAAATAGTTTACAATATGAAGAAGAAAGGAGAACAGTCGTATCTTGAACCCTATTCAGTCGTATACTGAAATAGGTTCAGTCGTATACTTAGATAGGTTCAGTCGTATACTGAGATACCCCCTCCCTAAGTGTACTGATAATCAATGAGTTGCAAAAACGCTTTTGCGTGATAATAAATTGAGACAACGGCCTGCTTAAACAACCCTTATAACGAAGCAATTATTTAATTATGAACATACAAATGTAATATCTGAGATTATGAAACTAAAATTATCGACACTGCTCCTGGGAGCAACTGCCATATTGAGCAGTTGCGGAGCACCCCAGAACACAGCAAATGAAAAGAGCGAGCTGCGTGCACCGGCTTATCCGCTGATTACCATCGACCCGTACACCAGCGCGTGGTCTACTACAGATAATCTCTACGACGACTCCGTGAAGCACTGGACCGGCAAAGACTTCCCGTTGATAGGCGTAACCAAGGTAGGCGGCGTGACCTATCGCTTCATGGGCACCGAAGAACTGGAACTGGACCCCCTGGCCAAGTCCTCCGAGCAAGGAGAGTGGACGGGCAAGTACACCACCGCGAAACCTGCCGACGGCTGGCAGAACGTCGGCTTCAACGACTCCGCCTGGAAGACGGGCGAAGGCGCCTTCGGTACAATGGAAAACGAAAACACCGCCAAGACGCAATGGGGTGAAGAGTACATCTGGGTGCGTCGCCTGGTAGACCTCCCCGCCGGCCTGCAAGGCAAGAACGTATATCTGCAATATTCCCACGACGACGATGCCGTCATCTACGTGAACGGTGTGAAAGTGGCCGATACGGGCAACTCCGCCAAGAAGCACGTACTGACGAAGCTCTCCGCCGAGGCGCTGGCCACCCTAAAGCCGGGCGAGAACCTGATAGCCGCCTCTTGCTACAACCGCGTAGGCAACGGTCTGATAGACTTCGGCCTGCTGGTGGAGCAAGACGACACGAAGCAATTCGAGCAGACCGCTCAGCAGAAGTCGGTAGACGTGCAACCCATGCAGACCAAATATGCCTTCACCTGTGGCCCGGTAGACCTCGACCTAACCTTTACCGCCCCGCTCTTCATGGACGACCTCGACCTGATGACCCGTCCGGTGAACTACCTGACGTATGAAGTCACCTCCAACGACGGCCAGAAGCACAACGTCGAACTCTACTTCGAAGCCGGCCCGCACTGGGCACTTGACCAGCCCTATCAGGAAGCAGTGGCCGAAACCTTCACATCCGGCAATCTGGCTTACCTCAAGACCGGAAGCCGCCAGCAGAACATCCTCGGCAAGAAAGGCGATGATGTCCGCATCGACTGGGGATACTTCTACATGGCGACTCCCAAGGAAGCCGATGTAGCTTGCGCCACCGGCGACGGCAAGGAGATGAGAAAGAGCTTCGTCCAAGGTACACTGGCATCGTCCACCACCGACGGACACGACAAACTGGCAATGGTGAGCAGCCTGGGCGAGACGAAGAATGCCACGGGACACCTCTTGCTGGGATACGACGACATCTATTCCATCCAATACTTCTGCGAGAACCTCCGTCCCTACTGGAACCGGGGCGGCAACGAAAACATTCTTTCCCAATTCGAGAAAGCTGAGAAAGATTACAAGACCCTGATGAACAAGTCTGCCGCCTTCGATGCCAAGTTGATGAAAGAGGTCTCCGAAGCAGGCGGACGCAAGTATGCCGAACTCTGTGCGTTGGCCTATCGCCAAGCTATAGCCGCCCATAAATTGGTGGAAGCGCCCAACAAAGACCTGCTGTTCTTCTCCAAAGAGAACTTCAGCAACGGCTCCATCGGTACGGTAGACATCACCTATCCTTCAGCCCCCATGTTCCTGGTCTACAACCCCGAACTGGTGAAAGGCATGATGAACCACATCTTCTACTATAGCGAAAGCGGCCGCTGGAACAAGCCCTTTGCCGCCCACGACGTAGGTACTTATCCGATGGCCAACGGCCAGACCTACGGAGGCGACATGCCGGTGGAAGAGTCCGGCAATATGATTATCCTCACTGCCGCCCTTGCCACCGTGGAAGGCAATGCCGACTATGCCGCGAAGCATTGGAACGTACTGACCACGTGGACCGACTACTTGGTGGAACACGGCCTCGACCCGGAAAACCAGTTGTGTACCGACGACTTTGCCGGACACTTTGCCCACAACGCCAACCTCTCCATCAAAGCCATTCTGGCCATTGCCTCCTATGGTCGCCTGGCCGAGATGCTGGGCAAGGAAGACGTAGCCGCCACCTATACGCAGAAAGCCAAAGACATGGCTGCCCAATGGGTGAAGATGGTGGACGACGGCGACCACTACCGCTTGACTTTCGACAAGGAAGAAACTTGGAGCCAGAAGTATAACCTGGTGTGGAACAAGTTGATGAAAATGAAGATATTCCCCGAAACAGTGGCACAAAAGGAGATTGCTTACTACCTTGGCAAGCAGAACAAGTACGGTCTGCCCCTCGACAATCGCGAGACCTACACCAAGACCGACTGGATTATGTGGACGGCTACGTTGGCACCCGACAAGGCTACTTTCGAGAAATTCATCGACCCGGTTTATCTGTTTATGAACGAAACCACCGACCGCGTGCCGATGTCCGACTGGGTATTTACCGACAGCCCCCAATCAGCGCGGCTTCCAGGCCCGTTCGGTTGTAGGCGGATATTACATCAAAATGCTTGAGGATAAATTGAATAAATGAAGAGACTAGCACTATTAGTAGGTGTGCTGGGAGTTGCTCTCAGCGCTTTGGCCGGAACTGTGACCGAGCCGGTGGATTACGTCAATCCACTGGTCGGCACACAGTCCAAACATGCCCTCTCCACGGGAAACACCTATCCTGCCATCGCCCGCCCCTGGGGAATGAACTTCTGGGTGTCGCAAACCGGACGGATGGGAGACGGGTGGGCTTATACCTATGATGCCGACAAAATCCGGGGCTTCAAGCAGACGCATCAGCCCAGCCCGTGGATTAATGACTACGGACAGTTTGCCATCATGCCCGTCAGCGGCAAGGTGGTGTTCGATGAAGACCGGCGGGCAAGCTGGTTTTCGCACAAGGCGGAGGTGGCCACTCCTTATTACTATAAGGTATATCTGGCCGACCACGACATCACCGCTGAACTGGCACCTACCAGCCGGGCAGCGTTGTTCCGTTTCACTTTCCCCGAAAGCAAGGACTCGTATGTGGTGGTGGATGCGCTGGACGGAGGTTCGTATGTCAAGGTAATCCCTGCGGAGAATAAAATCATCGGTTATACCACCAAGAACAGCGGTGGTGTGTCCGATAATTTCAAGAACTACTTTGTGCTCGTCTTCGACAAGCCGTTCACCTTTACGGCCTCGGTCGGCAACGGTGATATTCGTCCGGGTGAACTGGAAGCCCGCACCGGACATGCAGGCGGCATCATCGGCTTCGCCACCAAGCGTGGTGAGACGGTGAACGTGCGCGTAGTCTCTTCCTTCATCAGCCCCGAACAGGCGGAACAAAACCTGAAGGAACTGAAGGATGACAACCTGGAAACCGTTGCCGCCAAGGGTCGCCAGGAGTGGAACAAGACTTTGGGACGCATCGAAGTGACGGATGACAATTGGGATCATCTGCGCACTTTCTATTCGTGTCTCTATCGCTCGGTTCTGTTTCCCCGCAGCTTCTACGAGCTCGACGCCAAGGGTGCTCCGGTGCACTACAGCCCCTATAACGGGCAGGTATTGCCGGGATATATGTTTACCGATACCGGCTTCTGGGATACTTTCCGCTGCCTCTTCCCGTTCCTCAACCTGATGTATCCTTCCATGAACGAGAAGATGCAGGAGGGTTTGGTGAATGCTTATAAGGAAAGCGGATTTCTGCTGGAATGGGCGAGTCCCGGTCACAGAGGATGTATGGTGGGCAACAACTCCGCCTCCATCGTGGCGGATGCCTACTTGAAGGGGCTGAAGGGATATGATATTGAAACCCTCTGGGAGGCAGTCTGTCATGGAGCGAATGCCGTTCATCCGCAGGTCTCTTCCACCGGAAGGTTGGGATATGAATACTACAACCGGCTGGGCTATGTGCCCTACAACGTCGGTATCAATGAAAACGCCGCCCGTACCTTGGAATATGCCTACGATGACTGGTGCATTTACCGCCTGGGCAAGGCGCTGAACCGTCCGGAGGAGGAGATTGCCGTCTATGCGCAGCGTGCCATGAACTACAAGAACCTCTACGACGCAGCGCACAAACTGATGCGGGGCAAGAATGAGGACGGACAGTTCCAGTCACCCTTCAACCCGTTGAAGTGGGGGGACGCTTTCACCGAAGGGAATAGCTGGCACTACACATGGTCGGTATTCCACGACCCGCAGGGATTGATTGACCTGATGGGGGGCAGAAGGAGTTTAATCAGATGATGGACTCGGTATTCATCTTGCCGCCAGTGTTCGACGACAGTTATTACGGGGGGCGTCATCCATGAGATACGCGAAATGCAGATTATGAATATGGGGCAGTATGCACATGGCAATCAGCCCATTCAGCGCATGCTCTATCTGTACGACTATTCCGGCCAGCCGTGGAAGGCCCAATACTGGATACGTGAGGTGATGGACAAGCTCTACACGCCCGCCCCCGACGGCTATTGCGGTGATGAGGACAACGGGCAGACTTCCGCCTGGTATGTATTCTCGGCTATGGGTTTCTATCCGGTTTGTCCGGGCACCGACCAGTATGTGCTGGGCACTCCCTATTTCAGTCAGATGAAGCTGCACCTGGAGAATGGCAAGACCGTCACCATCAGCGCACCGGACAATGGGGCGGAACATCGCTACATCAGTTCGATGACCGTAAACGGCAAGCCCGTTTCCCGCAACTATCTGACGCATGGAGAACTGACCGGAGGAGCAAAGGTGGTGATGAAAATGTCGTCGCAGCCCAACAAGCAGCGAGGCACGCGCGAAGCGGATTTCCCGTATTCATTTTCAAAAGAGATAAGTAAGTGATGTGAATGAAGTTAAGTGATAATTTAGTGGGTTATGATTGAACCGCAGATTAACGCAGATTTTCGCAAAGAATTTTATATCTAAGATAGCGCAGCCTTATAATCTGCGAAAATCTGCGTTAATCTGCGGTTCAATAAATTCCTATTTATAATTATCATGAACTCCTGAATTTGCATAAACAATAAAAATAGAAACAAAATTATGACTGGAAAGAACTCAAAGAATATCATCGGAGCTTGCATCGCCACCGCGGCCCTGTTCTGTGCCCCTTCGGTGTTGAAAGCCGAAGGAGCGTCGTCACCCTACGTCTGCGTGACGGACGCCATTCGCAAAGACAATCGTCCGGAACAGGCAAAGCGTCTGTTCCGTTCGCAAGCAGTGGAGAATGAAATCATCCGCGTGCAGAAGTTACTGCACAATTCCCGATTGGCCTGGATGTTCACCAACTGCTTTCCCAACACGCTGGACACCACCGTGCACTTCCGCATCGGCACGGACGGGAAGCCGGATACGTTTGTCTACACCGGAGACATCCATGCCATGTGGTTGCGCGACTCGGGTGCGCAAGTGTGGCCCTACGTGCAGCTAGCCAATTCGGACGCTGAACTGAAGCAGATGCTCGCCGGAGTCATCAGCCGCCAATTCAAGTGCATCAACATAGACCCCTACGCCAATGCTTTCAACGACGGCCTGGTAGGTGGCGAATGGATGAGCGACCTGACGGACATGAAGCCCGAACTGCACGAGCGCAAGTGGGAGATTGACTCGCTTTGCTATCCGTTACGTTTGGCCTATCAGTATTGGAAGGTGACGGGCGATGCCAGCATCTTCAACGATGAATGGCTGCAGGCCATCACCAACATTCTGAACACCTTCAAGACGCAGCAGCGCAAGGAAGACAACGGCACCTACAAGTTCCAGCGCAAGACGGAGCGTGCACTCGACACCATGACGAACGATGGCCTGGGCAACCCCGTGAAACCGGTCGGACTGATAGCTTCCGCTTTCCGTCCTTCGGACGATGCCACCACTTTCCAGTTCCTCGTGCCTTCCAACTTCTTTGCCGTATCCTCCCTCCGCAAGGCTGCCGAGATACTGGAAACGGTGAACGGCAAGACAGCACTGGCCGCCGAATGCAAGGCCTTGGCCGGCGAAGTGGAAGAAGCTTTGAGGCAATATGCCGTCTACAACCATCCCAAATACGGCAAGATATATGCTTTCGAAGTGGACGGCTTCGGCAACCATCTGCTGATGGACGATGCCAATGTGCCCAGCCTGCTGGCAATGCCCTATCTGGGTGACGTATCGGTGAACGACCCCATCTACCAGAACACGCGTCGCTTCGTGTGGAGTCTCGACAATCCTTATTTCTTCAAAGGCAAAGCCGGAGAGGGAATTGGCGGGCCGCATGTCGGTTACGATATGGTGTGGCCCATGAGCATCATGATGAAAGCATTCACCAGCACGGACGATGCCGAAATCAAGGAGTGCATCCGGATGCTGATGAATACGGATGCCGGAACGGGCTTCATGCACGAGTCCTTCCACAAGGACAACCCGGAGAACTTCACCCGCGCCTGGTTTGCCTGGCAGAATACGCTGTTTGGCGAGTTAATCCTGAAGCTCGTGAACGAAGGGAAAGTAGATTTATTAAATAGTATCTGATAAACTTAATTCGTAATGAAAAGATTAGCAATGTGGGCACTCGGTGCCCTCCTGGTAGCCGGTTGCACGACAACTGAAACTACGGTTACCGAATCAGGCTTGTCCCGAAGCAACTTCCGTACAGAAGTGGACGGGAAGAAAACGGACTTGTACGTACTCCGCAACAAGAACAATATGGAAGTTTGCGTCACTAACTTCGGAGGCCGCATCGTCTCCGTGATGGTGCCCGACAGAGACGGGAACATGCGCGACGTGGTGCTGGGCTTCGACTCCATACAGGATTATATCAACCTGCCGTCGGGCTTTGGCGCCAGCATCGGGCGATATGCCAACCGCATCAATCAGGGCCGCTTCGTGCTCGACGATGTGGAGTATCAACTGCCGCAGAACAACTACGGCCACTGCCTGCACGGAGGCCCCAGAGGTTTCCAGTATCAGGTGTACGATGCCAAGCAACTGGGACCGCAGAAGCTGGAACTGACCTATCTTGCCAAGGACGGTGAAGAAGGATTTCCGGGAAATATCACCTGCAAGGTTACGATGGAACTGACCGATGACAACGCCATCGACATCCGGTATGAAGCCGAAACGGACCAACCGATGATTGTAAACATGACCAACCATTCCTACTTCAACCTCGACGGGGATGCCGCCAGCAATGCCGACCACCTGCTGACGATTAATGCCGACTACTACACTCCGGTGGACAGCACCTTCATGACTACCGGTGAGATTGTGCCCGTAGAAGGTACTCCGATGGACTTCCGCACGCCCACCCGTGTAGGGGAGCACATTGCAGAGTATGACTTTGTACAGTTGAAGAACGGTAACGGCTACGACCATAACTGGGTGCTGAATACCGGGGGAGACATTTCCCGCAAGGCAGCCACCCTTCAGTTGCCCAAGACGGGCATCGTACTGGATGTGTACACCAACGAACCGGGCATTCAGATGTATTCGGGCAACTTCCTCGACGGCAGTCAAACCGGAAAGCGGGGCATCACCTACAACCAGCGCGCCTCTATCTGCCTCGAAACCCAGAAATATCCCGATTCACCCAACAAGCCGGAATGGCCGTCGGTAGTATTGCGCCCCGGTCAGAAGTACAACAGCCGTTGCATCTTTAAGTTCTCGACTGCTGAATGATAGGGGCAGGTTTATAATATCTGCTATAAAGTAAAAACACATCATGTGTTCAACGAAAACACATCATGCGTTCGGGGTAAACACATCATCTGTTTCACCCCAACGCATCATCTGTTGAGGGTGAATACATGATGTGTTTTTTACTGTAGTGTGTTATGCCTTGGAGACATTGACTGCATTCATTCCCTTCACTCCCCGTTCGAGGTCGAAGGTGACAATATCGTCTTCTGAGATTTCGGTCAGGACATTGTTGATGTGGAAGAAATACTTTTCTGTGCCGGATAGGTCTTTGATGAAGCCGTAGCCTTTGGAGGTATTGAAGAATTCTACTCTTCCTTTTAAAATGACAGGTTCCTCTTCTTCTTTCTTGGGTGTGGGTATTACGATTTCTTCCAATTTGATTTCTTCCTTCTTGGGGTCAATCTCGGGTGGGGTGGAGGAAAGCATCCCGTTTTCGTCAACGTAAGCTATCATGTCTTCAAAGTTGCTCACTTTGCCGGATGATTTCTTTTCTTCTTTCTTTTTTTTGTTTCTCTGCTCGCTTGGCGAGTCTTTTCTTTTCGTTTTCACGATTGTCTGCGGTGATGGATTTAGCCATGTACTCTTCTTCCTTTCTTTTAATGATTAAAAAAAATAGGAGATACTTAAGTACCTCCTATTCTATGCTGATGATAATTAGTATCGTCTGTTGGAGTTGTAACCGCCTCTTCTGTCGCGATTGCCACCTGAAGGTCTGTCTTCTCTGGGGCGTGCCACGTTTACCGTGATAGTCTTTTGGTCATATTCTGCTCCGTTGAGTTCGTCAATCGCTTTTTGAGCTGCAGCATCGTCGGGCATTTCTACAAATGCAAATCCTCTGGATCTTCCGGTTTCTCTGTCTAAAATTACTTTAGTTGAAGAAACTTCTCCGTACTCTGAAAATAGTTCGTTCAAATCAGCTTCACTAGTGCTGAAGTTTAAACCTGAAATGTAAATGTTCATTCTGAAATTTAATTTAATTAAATAATAATTTTGGAGTATGGAGAGGGATAATTAAAGAAGAGACCCGCTTAATAATAGTTATATTAAAAAAAGAAGAACTATGCGATAATGATTCATTTCTCAAACTCTGGGGGACAAAGATAATACAATAAATCGGTTAATCATGCTTTATTCCAAAATTAAACAATAAAAAAATGATAATTGTCATCATTTTCGGCTTCCTGTTTGCATATCTACTGAAAAAAAGCGAAATTTGCGACGCTTTTAAACGGAACTTTACTAACACCTTTAAATAATTAAGAGAAATGACAAAAAGTGCATTGCAAATTGCAAGGGCTGCTTACCAGCCCAAACTTCCGAAAGCACTGAGAGGTACTGTGAAAGCAGTGGCCGGTGCAGCTACCCAGTCCGTAGCCGATCAGGAAGAGATTAAGAAACTGTTTCCCAACATGTACGGAATGCCTTTGATTAAGTTTGAAGCAACGGACGAGGCTGCCAACTGCCCTGCTATGAACGTGGGCGTTATCCTGTCCGGTGGTCAGGCTCCCGGTGGGCATAATGTGATTTCAGGTATCTTCGACGGTATCAAAAAGTTGAACAAGGACAGCAAGCTGTACGGCTTCATTCTGGGCCCCGGCGGATTGGTAGACCATAATTACATGGAACTGACTGCCGACATCATCGACGAATACCGCAATACGGGTGGTTTCGACATCATCGGTTCCGGTCGTACGAAGTTGGAGAAGGAAGACCAGTTTGAGAAGGGTCTCGAAATCCTGAAGAAGCTGAACATCAAAGCGCTGGTGATTATCGGTGGTGACGACTCCAATACGAATGCTTGCGTATTGGCGGAATACTATGCTGCCAAGAACTGCGGCGTACAGGTTATCGGTTGCCCGAAGACCATCGACGGTGACTTGAAGAACGAAATGATTGAAACTTCTTTCGGTTTCGATACGGCTTGCAAGACTTACTCGGAAGTGATTGGTAACATCCAACGCGACTGTAACTCAGCCCGCAAGTACTGGCACTTCATCAAGCTGATGGGACGCTCGGCTTCTCACATCGCACTGGAATGCGCATTGCAGGTACAACCTAATATCTGTATTATCTCCGAAGAAGTAGAGGCAAAAGATATGTCTCTGGACGACATCGTAACCAGCATTGCCAAAGTGGTAGCTGCTCGTGCCGCACAAGGCAATAACTTCGGTACGGTGCTTATCCCCGAAGGCTTGGTTGAGTTCATCCCCGCCATGAAGCGCCTGATTGCCGAACTGAACGACTTCCTTGCTGCCAATGCAGAAGAGTTCGCTCAGATTAAGAAATCGCATCAACGCGATTATATCATCCGCAAGCTCTCTCCGGAAAATGCTGCTATCTATGCCAGTCTGCCCGAAGGCGTTGCACGCCAGTTGTCACTGGACCGCGACCCGCACGGAAATGTACAGGTATCTCTGATTGAGACAGAGAAGCTGTTGTCTGAAATGGTAGGTACGAAGTTGGCTCAGTGGAAAGAAGAAGGCAAGTTCATAGGCAAGTTTGCTGTACAGCACCACTTCTTCGGTTACGAAGGCCGTTGCGCTGCTCCGTCCAATTTCGATGCCGACTACTGCTACTCGTTGGGTTATGCAGCTTCTGCACTGATTGCCAACGGCAAGACCGGTTATATGTCTTCCGTACGCAACACGACTGCTCCTGTCGAAGATTGGATTGCAGGCGGTGTGCCCATCACGATGATGATGAACATGGAACGTCGTCACGGCGAAATGAAGCCGGTTATCCAGAAGGCTCTGGTGAAACTGGACGGTGCTCCTTTCAAGGCCTTCGCTACTCAACGCGACCGTTGGGCTATGGAGACGGATTACGTTTATCCGGGTCCTATCCAGTACTTCGGTCCTACGGAAGTTTGCGACCAGCCTACCAAGACTTTGCAACTGGAACAAGCAAAATAATAAGTTAAGAAAGGTAGGGGGCGGAGTTCTATTCCGCCCCTTCTTTTAAACGCAGATTAGCGCAGATTGACGCAAAGATAAACTGAATAATCTGTGAGAATTTGCGTTAATCTGCGTTTAA
Organism: Bacteroides sp.; assembly: GCA_021203515.1. GTDB lineage: Bacteria > Bacteroidota > Bacteroidia > Bacteroidales > Bacteroidaceae > Bacteroides. The sequence continues at coordinate 19,707 of JAJQAY010000013.1, forward strand.
TAATAATGTCAGCCAAAACCAATACAAATACCCGCCGGAAACCTTCTTCCCGCCGCACTTCCACTACTACACGGCGTACCAGGAAGAAACAGGTTCGCACCATGCCCGTATGGTTGCGCAATCTATTGGCCCTTTGTATCATAGCAGTCTTTTCCGCCGGATTTTATTGGTTCTTCATCCGTCCTTATGCTTATCGCTGGAAGCCCTGCTACGGGCAAAAAGGCTATGGCGTATGTATGCCTTGCAGCTACGAAGTGCATGGCATCGACATTTCCCACTATCAGGGAAAAATCGACTGGAACCTGCTCCTTCGTAACAAAGAAACCGACTCCCCCCTTCATTTCATTTTCATGAAAGCCACCGAAGGCGGCGACCACGGCGACGATACCTTCGCACAAAACTTTGATAAGGCACGCGAATATGGTTTTATCCGCGGAGCTTATCATTTTTTCCTGCCTCGAACGGATGCGTGCAAGCAAGCCGACTTCTTTATCCGCATCGTGCAGCTTTCCAAAGGCGACCTTCCGCCCGTGCTCGATGTGGAGAATACCGGCAAGAAGTTACCGCAAGAGTTGAAACTTGCCGTCAAGACCTGGCTCGACAGAGTAGAGGCTCATTATGGCGTAAAGCCTATCCTTTATACTTCCTACAAATTCAAGAAGCGTTATCTCAACGACTCCATTTTCAATTCCTATCCCTACTGGATAGCCCACTACTACGTAGACTCCGTGAAGTACGAAGGCAAGTGGCACTTCTGGCAACATACCGATGTGGGCACCGTGCCCGGCATTGAAAAGGAAGTGGACTTGAATGTATTCAACGGTACGCTGGAAGAGTTGCGAGCGCTCACCTTGCAGAAATAAGCACTTCTTCTCTGTTTTTGTTTGTCCACTATTGAACAAGTGTCCGTTTTCGGACAATGCTTCTGTCTCCTTTCTCTTTGAAAATAAGTATCTTACGCGTTTGGTCTGTTTTTTGCCTCTTACTCTGTCAATAAACTCATATTGCTATGATAAGAAAATATTTGCAGCAATCACTCATGATGCTGAAGCAGAACCCTTTGTTCAGTACCCTCTATATTGTGGGTACGGGATTGGCTATATCTATGGTAATGGTGTTGGCGGTGCTCTACTATATAAAGATAGGAGACATTTATCCTGAAACCCATCGTAGCCGTACGCTCATTGCATCTTCTGTGCACATGCAGAATATGGAGGACAACAGTTGGAACAATACGTGGCAGTTTTCTGCACCTTTTGTCAAAGAATGCTTCTATCAACTGAACGGAGTGGAGGCTGTGACGGCTATAAGCGATGTGGACAGCTGGTCTGTGAAGGTGGAGAATGCGAAGCGTCCCCTTTCCGCTTTGGTGAAGCTGACTGATGCGGGCTTTTGGAAGGTATTTGATTTTGCCTTCATTGCCGGAAAACCCTTCACGGATGCGGATTTCCAAAGCAGTCTTCGCACGGTGGTTATCTCGGAAGACCTTGCCCGGCAGATATTTGGAAGCACGGATGTGGTGGGATAATATGTGAAGCTGAACTATGCGGATTATCGCATCTGCGGGGTGGTGAAGTCTCCCAGTTATGCCATGAAGATGAGTTATGCGCAAGTCTGGCTGCCTTATACATGCCTGCCGGGCTATGAGGAGAACAACAACCAGTGGGATGTGCTCGGCCCTTTCCAGGTAGCCATATTGTTGCCTTCTGTCATGGATGCGGGCGAGGTGAAGCGGCAGGTCGACGAGTATGCGCGCAAGTTCAATACATTGCCCCACGAAGGATATCGGCTGCTGATGCACGGCCAGCCCTATCTCTATTGGAAAACGCTGTTCACTACCAACGATATGGACGAACTGGATTATTATAAAATCTTCCGTGAAATGGGACTTTGGATACTGATGCTCTTGATGGTGCCTGCGCTCAACCTTTCAGGTATGATTTCGTCGCGCATGGAGAAGCGCCTGCCCGAGATGGGGGTGCGCAAGGCGTTCGGTGCTACCGGTAAGCGTCTTTTCTCGCAGATTGTCTGGGAAAATCTCTTGCTGACTTGCCTGGGCGGTGCGTTGGGACTGATGCTCTCCTTTGGTATGGTGCTTCTTGCCAAGAGCTGGCTACTGACTATGCTCGATGATGGGTGGCAAGTATTGCCGGACAGCGTGCAAATGAGTGTCACATCGGATATGTTGCTAAACCCGGCGCTGTTTGGCATTGCGTTTCTGGTTTGCGTGGTGCTGAACTTGTTTTCGGCCTTGATACCCGCCTATGTGGCCTTGAAGAAAGATATTGTGTATTCGCTCAGCAAACAAAAATAAAGGAGTATGTTACAGCAGATTTTTAAGATATTATGGAATAACGGTCGGCATAACCTTTGGATTTTGTTGGAGTCGGTGGTGATAGCCATTGTCAGTTGGGCGGTTCTGGACCCTATCTTCGTGTTGAAGTACAATCAGTCTATCCCGAACGGGTATGAGGCAGACGGCCTGTATCGGTTGGAAATGTCACGGAATAATGCCGATACGGTTTCCGTGCCGATGGAAGATTATACGCGGATTATGGCCCGGTTGCGTAGTTATAAGGACATCGAAGGGACTACCTGCGTGTTGTCGGGGGCTTATCCCAGTTCGCCGGGTAATAGCATGAGCGAAGTGTTCAAGGATACCACGCGGGTGCGGATGACGTATATCCCTTTCTTTACCCATTCGGGTTTCTTCCGGACGTGGCATTTCCTTTCGGCAAAAGACGGGACATGGGAGACGCTTGAAGGGTTGGACATTCCGAAGGGGGATGTTGTGATTACCGAAGATGCGGCTTCAATGTTGTTCGACACCAAATATCCGACGGGACAGAGCATTTACAGTACCTACGACTCGTCGGAAATTCACATCGCGGGTGTGATGCAGCCCATCAAAATGCGCAACAGTATGCAACCTTATATGGTACGGTTGGTTTCTTTGGGAGACGAGAGCCAGATGCCCGATTGGGCGTTTGGTTACGGTGTGCGTATCTTCTTCCGTACCAAAGCCGGTGTTTCGGAGGGGCGTTTTATGGAGGAGTTCATGCCGTGGATAGACGATAATTTGTCTTCCGGTTCCTTGGTATTCAGCACGCTCGTTCCTTTTCGCGAGGTGCAGCGGGCGAGCGATGTACAGAAGGGGGTGACGAATGAGATACGGATGAAGTACGCACTGGCCTACTTCTTTATGATAAATCTGCTGTTGGCAGTGAGTGGCACTTTCTGGCTTCATACGCGTACCCGCAGGGAAGAAATCGGTATCCGTCTGTCCTATGAGGCTTCACCGGGCGGCATCTGCCGGATGTTGATAGGAGAGGCTTTTGTGATGACAACGGTAGCCGTCCTGATAGGCTGTTTCTTGTATTTCCAATGGGCTTACTATGAAGGGTTTTATGTCTTGAGCGATAGAGTGCCGGGAAATGACGACCTCTATCTGACCAATCATTTCCTGGCACACTTCTGCATCGTTTCGCTGGCGGTTTATGTGGTGATGCTGGCGGTGACGTGGCTCGGAGTGTATATTCCGGCACGTAATATCAGCAGGATTTCGCCGGTGGAAGCACTTAGGGATGAGTGATAATGTGCTAATGTGATAATGTGCCAATGTGCCAATGACCTTTCGGCGTCATAGCGCAGCACATTAGCACATTATCACATTACCACATTAGCACATTTTTACCACTGCCCAGCGGTTCTTTTCCCGATGGTGCACCAGTTGCAGCCCGTTGCGCTCTGCCTCCGCTTGTATTGCAGGAATATCGTCTACATAGAAACCGCTCATATAAAGCTCCGAGCCCGGATGCATGCAACGCACATATTGCTTCATGTCGTTCAGCAGGATGTTGCGGTTGATGTTGGCTATGATTACGTTGAACGGGCCTTTGCCTTCCAGTGAAGAGGTGTCTCCCTAAAACACGGAAATGCTGTCTACACCGTTCAGTTTGATGTTTTCAAGGGAATTGCGCACGCACCATTCGTCTATATCGATGGCTGTGCAGGGAGCGGCTCCGCGCATACGTGCCAGGATGGCGAGGATAGCGGTTCCGCAACCCATATCGAGCAAAGACTTACCTTGTAAATCGGCTTCCAACAACTCTCCGATGATGAGGCTGGTCGTCTCGTGATGTCCCGTGCCGAATGCCATTTGGGGATTGATAACAATGTCATACTCCGCCTGTGGTACATCGTGATGGAAGGTGCTATGAATGACGCACCGGTCACCGATGACGATAGGCTGGAAGAAATTTTTTTCCCATTCTTCGTTCCAGTCCTTGTCTTCCGCTTCCTAATAACTGAATTGCATCTGCGTATCGGGTAGGGGGAAGTCGGCAATGGCTTCCTTGAGCGCAGCCTCGTCATATAAATCTTTCTGGATATATGCGGCAATACCGTCGGTTTGTTCCATAAAACTCTCGAAACCTACCTCTCCCAGAACGGCAGACAAAACATCGTTGGCCATCTCTGTGCACGGAAGGGTATGGAATATAAACTCTAAATATTTCATTCTTTTAGGATGTTGTTTATTACGTGTGCAAAGATACGAAATAAATTATTTCTATTTTCCTTTATTGCAGAGTTGATAGCAAAAGTGTATATTTGTTTGGCAAAAGGAAAGTGTATTCAGATATTCTCTGACACAACCTTTCTCCTCGAAAGAACAGAATAGACCGGACACGCATAAACTAGGAATATACATGCACGATTACCGCATAATATACGGTAAATATACAGAGCTTTATAGGAAAAGTTAACTTCCCGGTAGTGATATGTTAACTACCTATAAGTAATAAGTTAACTTTCCGGTAGTAGTTGGTTAACTACCTATAGGTAATAAGTTAAGTTCCTCGGTGAGGAACGTCAGGTTTCTCACCGAGGAACGACTTTTTCCCCGTAAGGGAACACCGATAAAGCCTTCTTGAAAGGTTTCTTTTGTCTATTGCGATTGTAAATATTTCGATAACGCGTTAGCAGAGTGTACTATAGAGAAAAACGTTTCGTTTTTTCGGAGAAAGCAGCCCCCGGGTCGCAAAGAACGCAAGGATTTGAGGCTAGAAAATACAAAGTGACAAAAAGATAAACTTAACAGACCTTGTTTTGTTAGTGTATAATAGGGAAATCCCTACAAACCTTTGGGGAAAATCTCCCGCTTCGAGTGACTTCCGGCACTATCTTTGTGATGTGGAAATATATAGAATAATAAACCCATAAACCATACGAATATGAAAAAGATTGTTTTATTATCGCTTTTAGCTTTGTGTCTCCCGTGGACGCTCTCAGCGCAAAGTGTAGATGACGACCTTTACTACATTCCTTCCAAGAATAAGGAAGAGAAGAAGACGGAGACGAAGAAAGTCCCGACCGGCGATACTGTTGTAGTAAAGACGAATGCACCGACAACGGTTTATGCGTCGACGGGCAATACGACGATTGTTGTGAAAGACCGCAAGGGAAATACGCGCAATGTAGACGAGTATAACCGCCGGTACGACTCTAAAGACTATGACTTCTCGCAAGAGAACGATACGCTCTATGTGAATGAAAAAGAATATGACGGCCTGGACGGCGAATGGATGAGCGACTTTAACGGTTCGCAGGACGATTATGAATATGCCACGCGCATCATCCGTTTCCGCAACCCCCGTTATGCTATCAGCATCAGCAGCCCGCTCTATTGGGATGTGGTCTATGGACTGAACTCCTGGGACTGGAACGTTTATACCGACGGGTTGTATGCCTATGCATTCCCCACTTTCTCCAACCGTTTGTGGTGGGATTGGCGCTATAACTCCTACGGATGGGGCGGTTATCCTTATTACGGCTTCGGCTGGAATAGCTGGTACGGTCCGAGTTGGGGCTTCGGCTGGGGTGGCTTCTACGGTGGCTGGACTCCGGGTTGGGGACATCATCATTATTATCCCGGATACTATCCCGGCTATTATCCCGGTGGCGGACACTGGGGGGGAGGTCATAACTGGGCACACAATACCTATACGAACCGTCGTTCGTCAGGAACAAGCAGCTATCGGAATACTTCTTCTGCTGTACGTAGAACTGGTTCTACGGTAACTCGTGGAGGCTCCGGCCCTACAGTACGTTCTTCGGGAACATCCTCCTATAGGAGAAGTGGACAAAACGGTACTACAGGTATCAGACGTGTAGTGGGTGCACGCTCGAGTGAACGTAGTACTGTAGGTACACGTACGGATGCTTCCTCTTCTTATTCACGTCGTAGCACATATACCCGCCCCAGTAGTACACGTGTCGGTTCTTCTTCAACCGGAACCGGTCTACGCGGCAATGCCGGTGGTACGGTTAATTCCGTAGGAGAAAGACGTTCGGCAACGAGAAGCTCTTCTACCTACTCTCGTGGTAGTTCTACTTCTCCAACACGCAGTTCTTCAACCGAAAGCACTCGTCGTACTTATACGCCTGTACAAAATAACTCTTCTAGCCGCAGCAGCTATTCTTCGGGTAGCAGCAGTTCTTCCCGTAGTTATTCTACCGGCGGTGGTGGTTCCACTCGTTCATCCGGTGGCGGCGGTGGCGGCTCAAGAAGAAGATAGGTATAGTATTAATAGAAACAGATTAATAGGATATGAAAAAGATAATAACTTTGGCTACAGTGGGGTTGCTGATGGCAGCAGCTCCTGCCGATGCACAGACTGTGTACGATGCTGCTAAGATTATGAATACGGATTTAAACGGTACTGCCCGCTTCGTTGGTATGGGTGGTGCTATGGGAGCGCTCGGTGGTGACATTTCCACCATCGGAATCAACCCGGCAGGTATCGGTATCTATCGCAGCAATGATGTTATGGTGTCGTTCGGTCTCTCTTCTTATGGGACCGAAAGTAATTATATGGGTAATAAGATGAACTCAGATAAATTGAGGGGAGATTTTAATAATGCCGGTTTCGCGCTATCTACCAAGATTGGTAATGCGACTGCTTTGCGTTATGTGAATTTCGGTTTCAACTATAATAGGGCAAAATCTTTTTATAAAAATATGTCTATGAATGGTAATCTGGGAAAACATTCACAAACATTTCAGATGGCGGAGCAGGCTACCGGTATCATAGGTTGGGGGGGTTATCCGTATAATGATGCGAATATCGGTTGGCTTTCTATTTTGGGTTATGACAGTTGGTTAATTTCAGATTTGACGACAAATGTAACCAATACTCCATATAAAGACAAGGATGGAAATCAGATATATAACGTTAATGGTAAACCATTGTACACCACACCCGGTTCTTACATTGGAATGTATGATTACGGAGATGCGACATTTCGCTCAGAAGAACGTGGCGGGATCGACCAATACGATTTTAATATTTCTTTCAATATTAACGACCGGGTATATTTAGGTATGACAATCGGGGCTTACGAAGTAGATTACAGCAAATATACGGTCTACAGCGAGAGATATACGGGTGATTATAGTGGTGAAGGATATACTTTGACGAGTATGAATAAGATACATGGTTCCGGTTTTGATTTTAAATTCGGAGCAATTATTCGTCCGTTCGAATATTCTCCATTGCGTATTGGGTTGGCTGTTCATACGCCTACTTTTTATAGTTTAGATTATAAAACCAGTGCATACGTTCTGTCGGATATTTATAATGAAGTATCTGGAAAGATTGAACCGTACGATATTTATACTTCTGATATGATTAATGGCGATATGGTTCGTGAGTTTCGTCTTCGTACCCCGTGGAAGTATAATGTAAGTTTGGGTTATACTATAGGTAACAGTTGGGCACTAGGTGCAGAATACGAATATCAGGATTATTCTTCAATGAAGTTTAAAAACCCTGATGATGGTTATTCTGACATGTTTGAATATGAAAACAGTACCCGGGCTATGATGAAAGGGGTTAATACCGTTCGTTTGGGAGCTGAATATAAGGTGATTCCGGAGTTTGCTATACGTGCTGGATATAACTATACGTCTGCTATCTTCCACGGCGATGCTTACAAAGACTTGCCTGAAAATTCTATTCAAACGGATACGGATTTTGCTAATACAAAGGCTATGAGTAATTATACATTGGGTATCGGTTATCGTGGCTCTATGTTTTATGCAGATTTAGCGTATAAATTCTCTTCCTATAAAGAAAATTTTTATCCTTTTGTAGAAATGGGAAGGGAAGTAGAAAACGGAGTGGAGTATAGATATTTAAGTGATCTTCCTTCGGTAACCAAAGTAAAGAACACCCGTAGTCAAGTGTTGCTGACATTAGGCATGCGTTTCTAGCACAGACTTTTTCAAGTAATTGCAAATAATCTTTCATTGCACATGCCCTTAGGGTATAAAAGAGAATTCCCGGAATACGACAGGTATTTCCGGGAATTTGTCTTTTTAGTCTGGTGTTTAATAACTAATAGGTAAAAAACAAATAGGGGCAATAAAACTACATCATTTGTTAATCTCGAATTATCATTTATTAAAGCAAGTATGTTGTATGCTTGGGGTAAATGGATTATGCATTGACCATTCCATTAGTCTTTCTAACCTTCTGACTTTTTCGAAACTTTACTAGGTTTTATGATTGATGCTATATTAGATATGCGTTTAATATGAATGATTTTTTTTGTTTATAATTTCGTAATATAATAGGTTTATAAGTGACAATCCCTAGAATAATGAGAATACTTCTAGGGATTGTCGTCTTTATATTTTAGTCAGGGATGGGTAATACATAAAAAGGAATAATATTTTTATGCGTATCATCTATTGTACAATAGCTAGGCAACTGTGGTTGTTCATTACTATTTATAGTGAAATACAAGCCATTCGGAAACACTCGTCCCATATAAACTATTTTGGACTCATATAGAGGTACAGCATTCTGAGGTTTATTGTCTTTAGCATAAACATAGCATGCTATTCGTCTATATTCGTAAGTCTTGCTTAAATCAACTGTTACTGGTCTACCACCTATTCGTCCAGATCCTCCTTCTTTAATAGTCAGATCAACCTTTTCTGTTGTGTAGAAATGCGCTAAAACATTAGTAAAAGCAGTATTATGGATGTAATATTCATATAATGGAATCGATGCACTAGGATGGCTAGATACAGGATAAACATATCATACAATTTTGTCCAGTGTGTATCCAGCATTTCCTTTTCCATATTCAGAATAATCTGTCATGTAGTAATAATCTGTTGTGGGTTTTACTCTTCCATCAAACTTACGCCAAACATTATTGTCGAAAGTATATCTATATAGTGGTGTCGGATCTCCAAAATCTATATAGCTATTTTCTCTCATATAATTTTCGATAGCATTTTTTAACGCTTGTCTTTTATTACTATCTATTATTAAATCATATATAGGAATAGCAGTTCCAGGTTCCGCATCAATCAAAGACATATTTGATAAATCACAAGTTGATTGCCATGCTGAAATGTCTATAGTTGGGAAACTTTCGTTTCCTAAATTGAGGTTTCCTATCAAAGCTTTACTTGGCTCTCCGCCTATTGTTCTATAAGTAAGCTCTTGTTCTGAGTTATTTTTTAACGGAATTGTCTATTTTAATCTTGTGTGTACCGTAAAGACAATATTTGTCT
>JAJQAY010000023.1 GCA_021203515.1 Bacteroides sp.
ATTAGACAAATATTGTCTTTACGGTACACACAAGATTAAAACAGACAATTCCGAAGATTTATGGAAAGCAGCAATCAACCGGAAAGTCCTCAATCAGGTTCCTACAAACAAATCAATTCTATATCCAATTGTTTTCAATCGGAAGAAGCGATGAAAACCTATTACTTGCAAATGACTCACTTCATGAGTCCAAATTACTGTCCGGAAAAGGGTTCCGAATATGCACGCCTGCAAAGCCTGTACCGCAAATTAAAGCAGTTCATCAACGTGTTGCAACTCCTGTCCATGCACGAATGGGGAAAAGGTATTCTGGAGATACAAAATGCCGAAGGCATCTATATGTTGCAAAGTAACATCGACCGAAAAATCCTTCTACAAACTCATCAGGAAATCGGGCTTCACTTGCAATTCATTACCCAACTGGCAGGAAACATGAGTTTCGTCAAGCAGCTATTAGGCATTTTGCAATGCCACTATCATAATGTGGAGTATCTGATAAAAAATATGGAGAGCAGCAAGAATTTATAACTTTAAACTTTTATTCATACATCTGATTTCCAATACTTTCTTTATCTTTGCATCATCAGACTAAGACTTGACGATATGAAGAAACAGATTGCTATGCTGACCGCTTCGCTGATGTTATTATCAGCATGCGGCACGAGTCGTATGGCATCGGGAGACCCCGGTGCGGTGTTTGCCGGTGCAAGTATCGGAGGTAATGTAGGTGGTGCTATCGGTGGACTGATAGGCGAAGGCAACAACGGATGGAGAGGCGGCTACCGGGGTTCGGCCATCGGAACGATTGTCGGGACGATTGCCGGAGCGGCTATCGGAAATGCCGTCAGCGCACCCAAGAAACAGGAGGAATATAGCTACCGGATAGAAAGAACACAACCCTATGAACGGCAAGCGGAAGACTATCGGGAGGCGGAGGATTACCGGCATCTATCGGCTATCAATAATCTAAGGATATGCAACATACGTTTCATCGACGACAACCGCGACCATACCATCAGTTCCGGCGAGAGCAGTAAGGTGATTTTTGAAATCATGAACGAAGAAAACAGAACGGCCTACAACGTAGTGCCGGTAGTGACCGAAACCACAGGAATGAAACGGATTTACATTTCACCCTCCGTCATGATAGAGCAAATCGCTCCACACAACGGAGTGAAATATACCGCCAACATCAGCGCAGGAGACCGCATAAAGACCGGAGAAATCACTATACGCATTTCCGTAACCGATGAAAACGGGCAGGAATATGACTGGCAGGAGTTTTCGTTGCCTACTCAAAGGTAGAGATAAGGCTGTTCGAGTCCACATGCTTCCAGTAAGGCCTTATCATGGAAAATATCTTTGGTACGGCCGTCTGCCGCTACCTGCCCGTCGTTCATGACGATGGTGCGTTCACAGAGTTCCCAGACCATTTCCAGATCGTGGGTGGCAATGAGGCAGGTGTGCTTGAAAGAGGCGATGAGGTTGATGATTTGCCGCCGCGCCCGGGGGTCGAGGTTGGAAGTGGGTTCGTCCATTACCAGTATATTGGGTTCCATGGAAAGGACGGTGGCGATGGCTACGCTTCTTTTTTGCCCGCCTGAAAGTTGATAGCCGGGACGCCCTCGCAAGGCGGAGGCACCGACGGCTTCGAGCGCTTGCGTCACTCTCCGTTCCACTTCCTGCGGAGGGAGTTTCATGTTGATAGGGCCGAAAGCGACGTCTTCTTCTACGGTGGGCATGAATAGCTGGTCGTCCGGGTTCTGAAACACCAAGCCTACCGTTTGCCGGATGAGGGGGAGCGTTTTCTTGCCGACTGGTATGTCGCCCACATTCACCGAGCCTTCCTGGGGAAGCAACAAGCCGTTCGTATGTAGCACTAAGGTCGATTTCCGGCTCCGTTGGCACCGACAAGCGCGACTTTCTCTCCGTGGTTGATGCGGAAAGAAACGCCTTTCAGGGCTTTGTAGCCGTTGGCATAGGCGTAGTGTACATGGTCGAAACGGATATAGTGGTGACTCATTTTCAGTAGGGTTTTAGGAGTTCATAAACTGGTTGAAGAAGGTGGCAGGGTGATAGGCCTTCAGCGCAACGAACACGCATACCAAGATAATCAGGCAAAGCGTTTCACGGGTGCGCCATGCGGTGTGATAGCTGCCTTCTATGCCTCCGGTGAAACCTCTTGAGAGCATGGCGCGATGAATACGTTCGGAGCGTTCGATGGTGCGGATAAGAAGTTGCCCGATGAAGGTGCCCCATAGGCGGAGGGGATAGGATTTCCGTCTGAAACTCCGGGCGGCCCGCGCACGCTCCATGCTCAAGGCCTCTTGCAGAAGCACGAAGATGTAGCGATATACAAACAATAGTTGCGTTGCCAGTAAAGAGGGAATGCCCAAGCGCCTCATCCCCCGGCAGAGATTATAAAATCCGGTGGTGGATATCAGGATGAAAACGACCTGAACGGAGACGAGTCCCCGAAGGAGTATGGAAAAGAAGCTAATCAAACCGGACGTGACTCCCACCCTGCCGATATAGAACACGACTTGCTTGTCCAGTATCGGGTTGAAGATGCCGATGAAGACGATGAACGGCAGGACAAGGAGCGAGCGCTGGAAGATTGCGCCGTAGCTTATTCCTGCAAGGGCACAGGACAGTATGGGATAGGTCAGAAACAGTATCAGTTCGGAAAGGTCGTTCAGGGAAAGGGATAGCACGAAGATAAGGAACAAGAGTGTGACGAGTAGCTTGGCTCTCGCATCGAGTGCATGAAGCGGGCTGACCTGGCCGGACGCACGCTCCATGTTATTTAGTTCGTATATCGCTTTCTCTAATTTACTCATGATGTTTCGGGGTGATTTTCTTCCTGTATTGCAACAATCCTGATAACACCCAAATCACCAATACTACGACTATTCCACCGATAATTCTGGCTAAATTGGTGTTATAGTCAGGCATGACGGCGGTGGCGTTCTGTATGTTTTGGGCTATTCCATAAATCTTGTCGGAGGCGCTCACGGCAGGTTCTGTTTCGCCTATTATATGATAAATAGACCATTCGAGCCCGTCGGGGTTGGAAGAGGCAATCCAACTGAAAGCTCCTCCGATGAGCAATGCCAGTGCGGCGAAGACTAAAATCACTTTTCCGAAGCGTATATTATCGGAAGATGTTGAGTCTGGCTGACGGACTTGCATCAATAGCTCCGGTTTATATTTCTGTACGAAATAGAGAACGGCGGCAGTAGCCAGTCCCTCGCCTATGCCGATAGCCAAATGGATAGGGGTCATGAACAAGAGGAATCGGGGCATCGGCAGGGCCGTAATGCCGGAAGCTTCGGTTTCGATTGCAACCGCCAAAGCGCCGAGTTCCAAGCCGACTACGCAGGCAAGCACGGATACCCAAATGATTTTTCCCAGTGACGCCGGGTATTTCATCAAGGGTTTGAATATAAGCGGATAGGCTATCAAGCAGGCGCACACCGCCATGTTGAAGATGTTGCAACCCAGTGCCATGAGTCCGCCATCGGCAAAAATCAGGCATTGTATGATGAGGACAGACGCCAGTGTGACAAGCGCCGCCCAAGGGCCTAATAAGGCGGACAACAAAACTCCGCCTACGATATGTCCGCTTGAGCCTGTGCCCGGAATAGAGAAGTTTATCATTTGCGCCGCAAAAATGAAGGCGCCCATTACGCCCATTAACGGTACGATATTCTCCGTCTGACTATTCTTTATCTTTTTTGCTGCCACTACAACGAGTGCTCCCGAAATTATGCCTGCCACTCCTGCAACTACAGGGGAGACAAGGGCGTCTGCCATGTGCATACTGAATATAATTTTAAATTAAACAATCGTTCAACATTAGTTTAAATAATAATTTAGCGTAGCCTAAGCTGAAAGGCTTTAATCTTATAACCCAAGGCAACGCCCAAGGTATATGCCCTACCTCTTGTAGGGGAGGGGCAAAAGTTCCCCACCGGGGAACGGGTCGTTCCTCACCGGGGAACAAGGTGTTCG
>JAJQAY010000059.1 GCA_021203515.1 Bacteroides sp.
GATGCACGCATCCTCTTCCGACAGGTTGAACCCCGTTACGGACTTTCGGACAAAAAAACACAAGCGGCAGCCGCGCAGAGCATCCCCCCCCCGATACTCCGCCCTGAAAACCAACCTCGCCGCATGGGGCATGACCACCTTCAACCTTGCCTACGAGGTGCAGACGGGCAGGCACTTCTCCCTCGCCCTGCCCCTGATGTGGAGTTCGTGGGACGCCACCCACGACCATACCCTGCGCATCATCGCCCTGCAACCCGAACTGCGCTACTGAACTTCGCACCCCGGATGAGGACACTTCTTCGGGCTGTACGCACACGCAGCACGCTACAACCTAAAGTGGAACGACGTCCGCTATCAGGACACCCGTCGCCCCCCTGCTGGGCGCAGGAATAAGTTACGGCTACCTGCTGCCCTTCAACGAAAAGTGGGGCATGGAGTTCACCCTCGGAGCAGGCTACGCCAATACCCGATACAACCTCTATCACAACATGCGCCCCACCAGCAAGGGGCAGCTTTTCGATACCCGCACACTCCATTATTGGGACATCACCCGCATAGGGCTTTCCTTCGTCTATAAACTCTCACGCCCATGAAGAAGATAAGCCCGCTATCCCTACCCGTCCGTCACCCTGCCGGAGCACTGTTGCTGCTGCTTGCCGCAGCCTTGCCCCTCATGGGCTGCATACACCAGTACCCCGAAGCCGGAGCGTACACGCCTGTCACCGTCACCTTCGAGGTGGAGACGGACACCAGCCTGCCACTCTACCAAAGCGTGACCCGCACCGCCCCGCCCCCGACGAACTGAAACGCCGCTTCATCATAGACGCCTACCTCGACGGAAAGGCGCTGGCGAAAAAACGGATAGTCACCACCCAAGCCGTAGAAGTGGAAGAAGGCAAATACGCAATCCCCGTATCCATGCAACTGGACGCACGCCTCTACACCTTCACAGCATGGTGCGACTACGTGGAAGACCATAACGCCGCCGACCTGCACTTCGACACCACCGTCCCCGCGCAAGTGTCCCTCTACGGAGACTATCACCCCGCCTGCACCCGGCGCGAAGCCTTCTGCGGCACAGCCTCGGCAGACCTCACCCCCTATCAGGAAGCACAGGACACACAGGATGCAACGGCACAGTATGCCCCGGTACACCACCAGCACATCGGCCTGAAACGCCCCCAAGCCAAGTTCACCCTGCTGAGCACAGATACCGAAGAATTTCTGCACCTGATACAGACAAGGGGCTATGGTGGGGCAACGGCAAGAGTGGCAGCAACGGCAGCTTCCGGGTGAAACTTGCCTACGAATACCACTTCCCCACGGGCTACAACGTGGCGCAAGACCTGCTGTGCGAGTCGCGTGTAGGCATGAGCTTCATCGCCCCCTGTGGCATCGTGCCCGACGAAAGCGGGGAATGCGAACTGACAAGCGACTATGTACTGCAAGGCACGGACGCATCCTACGTAGTCCTCACCCTCGAAGTGGCGGACACGGGCGGCAAGGTATTAAGCCGCATGACGGGCGTACAAGTCCCCTTGAAGCAAGGACACCTCACACTGGTGCGAGGCAAGTTCCTCACCACCCTGATGAATGCAGGCATCGGCATAGACCCGGGCTATGAAGGAGAATTTAATATAGTAATAAAATAACGCCCCCTTCGGAAGAAGAAGGAGTTTGTGATTTCAATAACATATTTATTAATTTAAAACAAAGCAATTATGAGAAAGAAAAGTTTGACATGGATGTTGGCGGCGCTAATGGGCGTCTTTGCCACAGCATGTAGTAATGACGATGATATTGCCGGAGCAGACGGCAACAGTACAAACACGGTCACCTTTAGGGTGAACTCCGACGAGGACACGCAGACACGTGCCGATGTCACCGATCCCGAAATCCCCAACGGCAAAGTGCTGCGCTACATCATGGAAGTGTACAACCAGGAAACGGGTGAGATTGTAGCCGACTCCCGCCAAGTGAAAACCACGCAAGCCGCCGCTACCCCGGTAGAGTTCACTTTGGAGAAGAAAACGGGAGTAGCCTATAATGTACTGTTCTGGGCAGACTACACCACGGATGAGACAGACCTCTACTACAACACAACAACAGGCGGCTTGAAAGCGGTAACCTTCCAGAATGCCACCCCACCGACCTCGACGGGGAAGCGTTCTACGGAAACACTACTACCGACGCCACTACCGGAGAAGCGGCACAGACCACCATTATCCTGAAACATGCAGTGGCGCAGGTCAACATCAAGACCACTACCCAACTGAAAGGCTGCAACAGTGTGAAAGTGACCTACGGCGAAGCAGAGAACACCAACGCCCCGACGTCCTCTTTCGATGCCACGAACGGAAATGTGAAAACCGCACTTACCATTGCCAACGTAGTGAACAAGGTGGACAACACGGTAGTACCGGTAGAAGGTATTCCCGAGGCATTCCACACCTTCTATGTATTTGCCCAAAGACCCGCAAGGACTTATCAATATGGAGATAGCCTTGTGTAGCGATGCAGACGGTGCTAACGTAATCAAGACAACAAGCGTCCCCTATGTACCTCTGAAAGCCAACCACCGTACCAACATCATTGGCGACTTCGATGTAGCAATGAACATTTTCAGCATAAGCTGTGACGCTACGTGGGAAAATTCCGACTTAGTGCCCGAAGAACCGGAAGAACCGTTAGTTTCTCCCTCTGTTTGGGACGGAACAAAGCCCGAAGCCAATGACGCCTACACTTTTAAAGGAGACGGAACAGAGGAAAAACCCTATGAAATAAGAACTGCCACCGACCTTGCGCAATTTGCAGCCAATGTAAATGCGGGTACGTCATATAGCGGCAAATATTTCAAATTGCTCGTTGACATCGACTTGGATAACCAGGACTGGGACCCGATAGGTGGAAAAACTTCTTCCGTTGCTTTCGAAGGAAACTTTGACGGTAACCATAAGCAGATAACAAATCTGAAGGTAGAAAAAGTGACTGGGAAAGTGTAGGATTATTTGGTAAGTGCGGTCAACCCGC
Source organism: Bacteroides sp. (assembly GCA_021203515.1). Taxonomy (GTDB): domain Bacteria; phylum Bacteroidota; class Bacteroidia; order Bacteroidales; family Bacteroidaceae; genus Bacteroides. The sequence goes on from JAJQAY010000059.1 coordinate 3,031, forward strand.
TCAGGGTAGCGGCAATTTATCCAATCTTCATGTTAGCGGAACAGTAACCAATTCAAATACGACAGATACTCCGAATGCTGGTGGAATTATAGGATATATCGTCTCCGGCCGTTCAGTTAATTCTTGATCATTCAATGGTAGCGTAGCTTGTGATTACGGATATGCTGGTGGAATAGTAGGAAAAGTAGAAGCCGCTAATATAACACTTAGCAAAAACACAGGAGCAATCACAGGAAAAGTTGCCGGAGGAATTGTCGGAAATCTCGGCGGAAATATGCAGAATTGTTACAATACAGGAAAAAGTAGAAGCAACGGAACAATCTGCGGGAATAGCTGCAAATACTTTTTATACAGGAATGTTACTGATAAAATATTGCTATAATACTGGAGAGATACTGTGTAATACTGCCAGCCAGGCAGCAGCAGCAATAGTGGAGAATTTAAAATCACCTGGAAATATTACGGATTGCTATTATAAAACCGCATATAAGACACCCAATAGCGGTGAAACGCAGTTTGGAGCAGACGCATGGCCTGCTCCTGATAAATGGACGGAGAGTGATTGGAGGTCTCTCGGTTCTTGGAATGGCGGTACTAATCCTACTTATCCTACACTCGCGTGGGAAGAATAAAACAGCAATAACCAAAGTTTCAATAGATATCAACTTATGATAAAACGAACATTCATCAAGGTAGCGCTCCACCGGGGCGAGTCTCTGAACAGGGAAGATTTCAATAACCGCGCCTGTGTAGTTATCCTCGCAGGCAGCGTCATGGTATTCAACAATCAGGGCAGACCCGTATTCCGACTCGATGCCGGAGACGCCAATGTATTCGACGGCAATCGAGAGTTCACGGGCACGGTGATGACAGACCATACCGAGGTGATAATAGTGTAACGTAAGTTAGGATATAAAGTTGATAACAGAACTATCTCAATTCCCCTCCTCCCCAGAGGTTGCTCTCCCC
>JAJQAY010000088.1 GCA_021203515.1 Bacteroides sp.
TAAAGATACAACTTTTATTTGAATTATGCAAGATTAAAACAGGCAATTCCGAAAAAAATTATCCTTTCGCCTCTTGATATAAGAAGCGTTTGATTGATTTCTTCGGAGTCTTCTCAAACTCTTCGGGATATATCTTCATTTTGAATAGCTGGCTGTAGGCGGGTAGTTCCGCGTTCAGGGCTATGCGGTTGTCTTCCGTGACGCGCTCTATGTCGTCGTTGTTCAGTCCGTGTGCAAAAGCCTCGTCGAAGTCCGGATATACCAGTCCGACCAGCTTTTCATTCTGCTGCACGACGATACTTTCCGATACATACGGCAGATTGTTCAACTTGGCTTCTATTTCTTCGGGGTAGATGTTCTGACCGCTCGGACCGAGCAGCATATTCTTGCTGCGTCCTTTGATGGTGACATTTCCTTCGGCATCCATCAAGGCAAGGTCACCGGTATGTAACCATCCGTCTTTATCGAGCACCTGTTCGGTAGCCTCTTCGTTCTTGTAGTAGCCCAGCATGACGTTGGCTCCGCGGCAGACAATCTCGCCCGGAATGTTCTCCGGGTCGGGAGAGAGTATTTTCACTTCCATGCGAGGAGTTGCCTTGCCGCACGAACCCGGTTTGAAACGTGTCCAGTCTTCATAGCAGATGATAGGGCCACACTCCGTCATGCCGTAACCTACGGTATAAGGGAAGTCAATCATGCGCAAGAACTGCTCTATCTCCTGATTGAAAGCAGCGCCACCCACAATGACGGAAGCAAAGTTTCCACCGAAGCCCTGTATCATCTGTTCGCGTATGGTAGTCTTTATCTTATCATTGATGATGGGCACCTTCAGCAATAGCTTCATGGTAGGCGTTTCCAGTTTGGGCAGTACGCTCTTCTTGATAATCTTCTCAATGATGAGCGGAACGGCCACAATCAGGTTCGGCTTCACTTCGGCAAAGGCCTGGAAGATAATCTTCGGGCTCGGTGTGCGGGTGAGGTAGTAGATGTGGCAGCCTACGGCAAATTCATACAAGAACTCGAATGCAAGTCCGTACATATGTGCCATAGGAAGCATGCACACGAGCTTGTCTCCCGGTTTCAGCGGCAGCACTTCGAAAGCGAATTTGGTGTTGGACCACAGGCTGCGGTAGGGCAGCATCACTCCTTTGGAATAGCTCGTTGTGCCGGAGGTATAGTTGATTACCGCCAACTCCTCGGGCTGGTCTTTATGATAGGCGATGTGTTCCTTGCGGAAATTCTTCGGAAATTTCTGTCCGAATATCTCGTTGAGGTGGTCGCGGGCATAGTCCAGTTTTCCCGTGTGGGAGATGAGGATAGAGAAATCCGTCATCAGCATGATACCTTCCAGCAGGGGCATGGCGCTTTCGTTCAGGTTTTCCCATACCTGGTCGCCTACGAACAAGAGTTTGGCTTCGGAGTGGTTGACGATGTTGTGCACATTGTCCGCCTTGAACTCGTGAAGGATGGGGACGATGACGGCGCCATACGTCAGCGTGGCGAGGAACGTTACTCCCCAATGTGAACTGTTACGTCCGCAGACAGCGATTTTATCGCCTTTGCAGATGCCGCTGGCTTCGAAAATGATGTGTAACTTCTCTATCTTGCGGGCTACATCTTTAAATTGGAGGGTTGCTCCTTTGTAATCTGTCAGAGCATCTAGATCCCAATTGTCCTTGATGCTGTTTTCTATATAAGCGATAAAACTTTGTTCCATGATAATTATTGCGCATTTAGTTGTAAATTGTGCAAATATAAGGGTTTCTATATAGAAAGCAAACTTTTCAAGGAAAATAGTTACCTCAGATACCAGTCGTACATCCGTTGCACCCCTTCTTCGATGTCAATCCTGTGTTGCCAGCCCAGCGCGTGCAACTTGCCGGGGTCGGTAAGTTTGCGCATAGTGCCGTCGGGCTTGCTGCTGTCGAAGGTGAGCAGGCCCTCGTAGCCTACGGTCTTGACAATCAGTTCGGCAAGCCGGCGGATGGTGATTTCCTTGCCCGTGCCGATGTTGATGTGGCAGTTGCGTATCTCTTTGTCGCCCGGCCGGTAGGTATCCTTGAAGTCTACATGCTCCATGACGAAGACGCTGGCATCCGCCATCTCTTCGCTCCACAGAAATTCGCGCAGAGGAGTTCCCGTACCCCAGAGCTTCACTTCCTCTCCGCTGATACCGTACTTCCGGAGTATGTTCAGAATGTCTTCCCGGCTGCTGTTGCCGTCCACGCCTTCTACCGGACGCAAGTTCATGTCCTTGCGCACGGCATTCCAGTCGCCTTGTTTCAGGCAATAGGCCAGGTGTATCTTGCGTATCATGGTGGGAAGCACATGGCTGCGTTCCAGATCGAAGTTATCGTTGGGGCCGTAGAGGTTGGTCGGCATCACGGCGATGTAGTTTGTGCCGTATTGCAGGTTGAAACTCTCACACATTTTCAGTCCGGCAATCTTGGCGATGGCATACGGCTCGTTGGTGTATTCCAGCGGTGAGGTGAGGAGTGCATCCTCCTTCATCGGCTGTTCGGCATCGCGCGGATAGATGCAGGTGCTGCCCAGGAAGAGCAGCTTCTTCACCTGGTGGCGGAAGCTCTCGCCGATGATGTTCTGCTGTATTTGCAGGTTCTTGTAGATGAAGTCGGCGCGGTAGATGCTGTTTGCCATGATGCCGCCCACGAAGGCGGCGGCAAGGAATACATACTCCGGCTGTTCTTCGTCGAAGAAGCGACGGACGGCTACTCCGTCCAGCAAATCGAGTTCTTTGTGAGTTTTACCAACAAGATTGGTATAACCTTTATCTTGCAGATTTTTCCAGATAGCAGAGCCCGCCAGTCCGCGATGCCCTGCTACATAGATTTTTGCATTCTTTTCCATGAATTCTTTTATTTTTCTTGCGTGCGCAGATACAGCTTCTTTACGAACTTCATATCGTGTGCAGCCATAATTTTTACTAATTCCTCAAAACTTGTTTGGCGCGGGTTCCAGCCAAGCAAGGTTTTGGCTTTGGTCGGGTCGCCCAGCAACTGCTCCACTTCGGCGGGGCGGAAGTATTTCGGGTCTACTTCAATCAGCACTTCTCCCGTGCTTGTGGAGATGCCTTTCTCATTGATGCCTTCGCCTTCCCAACGGATTTCGATGCCTGCCTCGCGGAATGCTAGCGTGGCAAACTCGCGGACGGTGTGCATCTCTCCGGTGGCAATCACGAAATCCTCCGGGGTGTCGTGTTGCAGGATAAGCCACATGCACTCCACGTAGTCCTTAGCATAGCCCCAGTCGCGGCGTGCATCGAGGTTGCCCAGATAGAGCTTGTCCTGCAAGCCTTGTGCGATGCGGGCGGCTGCGAGTGTAATCTTTCGGGTTACGAAGGTTTCGCCCCGGCGTTCGCTTTCATGGTTGAAGAGGATGCCGTTCACGGCAAACATACCATAACTTTCGCGATAGTTCTTGGTTATCCAGAAACCATATTGCTTGGCTACGGCATAGGGGCTGCGCGGGTAGAACGGCGTGGTTTCCTTCTGCGGCACTCCCTGCACCTTGCCGAACAGCTCGGAGGTGGATGCCTGATAAATCCTTGTCTTTTTCTCCATGCCGAGTATGCGCACGGCTTCCAGCATACGCAGCGTGCCTACGGCATCTGTTTCGGCTGTATATTCGGGTACGTCGAAAGACACTTTTACGTGGCTTTGTGCGGCAAGGTTATATATCTCGTCCGGCTGCACTTGCTGAATGATGCGGATGAGCGAGCTGCTGTCCGTCATGTCGGCATAGTGCAGGTTGATGGTACGTTTTTGTTTCATGTCGCGCACCCACTCATCAAAGTAGAGGTGTTCGATGCGTCCTGTATTGAAAGAGGAGGAGCGGCGCATGATGCCGTGTACTTCGTATCCTTTTTGTAACAGAAATTCTGCGAGGTATGAACCGTCCTGGCCGGTTATACCGGAGATTAATGCTTTCTTCATTTACGTTCTATTATTAAGTTTAAATAAGGATGTGTTGTAATGCCGCAAAGTTCGTCATTTTCTGCGAGACAGCCAAATATATGTAATAAAACAGATTGAAAAGCGAAAAGACGGGGATGATACATTACTTATATGTAATATGCAGGTTATAATCTCTGCATGTGAGGGAACTATGAAATCTGCCTTATGTATTGATTATCAGAGTCTTGCATTTACCGATTTTTTTCTCAGGATGTAAAAGCATTTACCTCGTAGTGTAACGCCTTTTACCTCGTAGTGTAACGGTCTTTACCTCGTAGTGTAAATGGAGTTACCACGAGAGGTAAACGGTGTTTCCCCCTGAGGAAACGTGAGTCCCCCCCTGGGGAAACGAGAATAGCACTTTAGGAATAAGAGTTGTATGCTTCGGTGCGAAGCCGGCTGTTGTGATGATAAATAATTTGAAATATCCGGCAGAAAGGTTTACTTCCTTCTATTGATTTCTTAATTTTATTATAAGCCTGTAGTTAGAACAAACCTTGATTTTATTCTTGCAAGAACAGTTTTTATCTATAAATAATTATTTAATGATTTGGATTTAAACTGTTTGTTTTTATAGATAGCATCTTGCTACGTCTATGGTTGGTTGTCTTGTTTCCTTATCTCTTTATTTGCTCATGCCCTGTCATCTTGTAGCTTTACTGTTCTTCTTACCCATCATTTTGTCAATAATCAGTGCGATGGCTCCATCCCCCGTTACGTTGCATGCCGTGCCGAAACTGTCCATTGCAATGTAGAGGGCAATCATCAGCGCCTGTGCCGATTCGTCGAAACCCAGCATGGACTGCAATATGCCGAGTGCCGCCATGATGGCTCCACCGGGAACTCCCGGAGCTGCCACCATCGTGATGCCCAACATGAAGATGAAACCTGCAAATAGCTGAAAATCATAAGGAATGCCTTGCATTATCGTCAGTGCCAGAGCGCAGGCTACAATCTTCAGCGTACTTCCCGACAGATGAATGGTGGTGCAAAGCGGAATGACGAAACCGGCTACATCGGCAGACACTCCGTTCTTTTTCGTCTGCTCCAGCGTGACGGGAATGGTGGCGGCAGAAGATTGGATGCCTAGCGCTGTGAAATATGCAGGCAGCATACGTCCTAATAATTTAAAAGGGTTCTTGTGTACGAAAAGTGCTGCAATGCAGTACTGAAAAACCAACAGGAAGATATGTAGCAAGAAGATAATGCCGATGATTTTGATGAATACCGCCAGTATTCCGAATACTTGTCCCGAATGCGTCATGTTGAGGAATATGCCAAAGATGTAGATGGGCAATAACGGGAGGATAATTGCACTAATCATGCGGACAATGATTTCCTGAAAGTCGCGGGCAACGTTTTTCAACGCTTCGCTCTTGATATACGCCAGGCCCAGCCCCAACGTGAAGGCCAGTATCAGTGCCGTCATCACGTTCATCAGCGGTGGGATGGAGACGGAGAAAAAGGGGAGTATGCCTTGTGCCTCGCTCACTTCTTCGAGCGGCACGCCCGGCGTGATGAGCGAAGGAAAGAATGTGGCTCCGGTGAAGTATGACAGAAAACCGGAAAACAAAGTAGCTCCGTAGGCGATAAGTGCCGTCACCAATAACATTTTTCCGGCACCTCGTCCGATATCGGCGATGGCTGTCGTTACTAACCCTAGGATAATCAGCGGAATAGAGAAGTTCAGGTATTCACTGAAAATACCGTTGAAGGTGACAAATATGCGTACCAGAGGAGCGGGAAGGAGGTTGCCGAAAAGGATGCCTAATGCTATGGCAATCAGGATACGCGGCAATAGTCCTATGTGGAATTTCTTCATAAGCTTGTTGTTGTTTTTTTTGTGAAATGAAATTCAGAAGACAAAAATACGATTTTATTTCGAAATTCATACGAACAAACAGGGGGTACATTTTGTTTCTCTATAAAGATAAAATTTACAAGTATATGGAGAATTTTAATAAAACAGACATTGGACTTATTGGTTTGGCAGTCATGGGCGAAAATCTTGCCTTGAATATGGCTGATAAAGGCTGGCAGGTTTCGGTTTACAACCGCACTGTTCCAGGCATTGAGGAAGGAGTGGTGGAGCGATTTATGAACGGACGCGGCAAGGGAAAAAGTATTGATGGATATACGGATATTGCAGATTTTGTAGCTTCCATAGCCGCTCCCCGAAAAATAATGATGATGGTTCGTGCCGGCAGTGCCGTAGACGAACTGATGGAACAATTGTTTCCTTATTTGTCGGCGGGAGATATTCTGATTGACGGTGGCAACTCGAACTACGAAGATACCAACCGTCGTGTGGAACTTGCCGAGAAAAAGGGCTTCCGCTTCGTGGGAGCCGGCGTATCGGGCGGGGAAGAAGGTGCACTCAATGGAGCCTCCATTATGCCGGGCGGCTCGGAGAGTGCTTGGGAAGAAGTAAAACCCATCTTGCAGAGTATTGCTGCCAAGGCTTCGGACGGAACGCCCTGTTGCCAGTGGATTGGTCCGGCAGGTTCCGGGCATTTTGTCAAGATGATACACAACGGCATCGAATACGGTGATATGCAGCTTATTTCCGAAGCCTACTGGGTGATGAAGAACTTGTTGCAACTGAATAATGAAGAGATGTCTTCCGTCTTTTCCAAATGGAACGAAGGCAAGTTGCGCAGTTACCTGATTGAGATTACTGCCGACATCTTGCAGCATAAAGACAAGTCGGGCGGCTATCTGATTGATAAGATACTGGATACGGCAGGACAGAAAGGAACAGGCAAATGGTCGGTTATCAACGCAATGGAACTGAGCATGCCGCTGGGATTGATTGCTACGGCTGTGTTTGAGCGCAGCCTTTCGGCACAGAAGGGAATGCGTGAAGAGGCAGCCAGACAATTTATTTGCCAGCGCTCGGAGGCGGTGTACAACAAGGGCGAAATGGTGAAAGACATCTACTCGGCGCTCTATGCTTCCAAACTGGTGTCTTACGCGCAAGGCTTTGCCGTGTTGCAACGTGCGTCCGATGCTTTCGGATGGAAACTCGACCTTGCTTCCATTGCCCGCATGTGGCGGGGAGGTTGCATTATCCGCAGCATATTCCTGAATGATATTGCCGCCGCTTTCGAAGTAAAAGAGAAAACGCATAACCTCTTGCTGGCTCCTTACTTCAAGGAAGAGATGAAGCAACTGCTTTCGGGCTGGAAGCACTTGGTGGCGCAGGCAATGAAAGAGGAACTTCCGGTTCCGGCATTCTCTTCGGCGCTGAATTATTTCTATTCGCTCGTATCGGCAAAATTGCCTGCCAATATGATCCAGGCACAACGGGACTACTTCGGAGCGCATACCTTTGAACGTGTAGACGAACTGCGCGGACAATTCTTTCATGAAAACTGGACGGGGCATGGCGGAGAAACAAAAATCGGGAAGTTATAATGTTTAATTAATTACGAATTACTAATTACGTGTTGCAGAAGCCTCTAATGTAATTTATAACTGGTATCCCGTAATTAGTAATTCGTAATTTGTAATTAATATCGGTTTTATGAATAAATTTGTAATGATAATATTTGGCGCTTCAGGCGACTTGACAAAACGAAAATTGATGCCTGCGCTTTATACTTTATATAAGGACGGACGTTTGCCGGACGGTTTTATCGTTATAGGTATCGGACGTACCGAGTATGAGGATGATACGTATCGTGCCTATATCCGGCAGGAATTGGAGAGGTTTGTCGCTCCTGAAGAGCAGATGGAAGAGACAATGGCGGATTTCAGTAAACGTCTGCACTACTTGACCTTGAACCCTGCCGATGCTGGCGAATATGGCAAACTGGATGCACGCCTGCAAGAACTGACGGGGGGGGAAGAGCCGGACAATCTGTTGTTCTATCTCGCCACTCCCCCTTCTTTGTATGGTGTCATTCCTCTTCATCTGAAAGCGGCGCATCTGAACCGTCCCCGCACACGCATTGTCGTAGAGAAGCCTTTTGGTTATGATTTGAAATCGGCACGTGAGCTGAACCATATTTATGCTTCGGTTTTTGAGGAGCACCAGATTTACCGTATCGACCATTTCCTGGGTAAAGAGACTGCGCAGAATATTCTCGCTTTCCGCTTTGCCAATGGCATCTTCGAACCGCTGTGGAACCGCAATTATATAGACTATGTGGAAAGCACTGCGGTAGAAAATCTCGGCATAGAACAGCGAGGCGGCTTCTACGAAGGTACCGGAGCTTTGCGCGACATGGTGCAAAACCACTTGATACAATTAGTGGCTCTCACTGCTTTGGAACCGCCTGCCGTGTTCAATGCAGATAATTTCCGCAACGAAGTGGTGAAGGTTTACGAGTCTCTTACGCCATTGACGGAAGAAGATTTGAACGAACATATCGTCCGTGGTCAGTACACCGCTTCGGCAACGAAGAATGGTTATCGCGAAGAGAAGAATGTAGCTCCCGACTCGCGCACAGAAACTTACATCGCCATGAAAATCGGTATCGAGAACTGGCGTTGGAACGGCGTTCCTTTCTATATCCGTACCGGGAAGCAAATGCCTACGAAAGTGACTGAGATTGTGGTGCACTTCCGTGAAACTCCTCATCAGATGTTCCGTTGCGAGGGCGGTCATTGTCCGCGTGCCAACAAACTTATCCTGCGGTTGCAACCCAATGAGGATATTGTCCTGAAATTCGGCATGAAGGCGCCCGGCCCGGGCTTCGACGTGAAGCAAGTGATGATGGACTTCAGCTATTCGGACTTGGGCGGACTGCCCACAGGCGATGCCTACGCCCGCCTGATAGAAGACTGCATTCAGGGCGACCAGACGCTATTTACCCGTAGTGATGCAGTGGAAGCATCGTGGCGGTTCTTCGACCCTGTATTACGCTATTGGAAAGAACATCCCGAAGCCCCTCTATACGGTTATCCTGTGGGCACTTGGGGACCTTTGGAGAGTGAAGCTATGATGCACGAACATGGTGCCGACTGGACTAATCCGTGTAAGAATTTGACAAATACAGATGAATACTGTGAATTATGAAAAGTTATATTTATCCTACTGCTACTGAGACAGCACACGCGCTCATCAAACATCTTATCAGTATGATGAAAGGGGAGCCGGAAAAGATTTTTTATTTTGCTTTCAGTGGGGGAACTACACCCTCGCTGATGTTTGACATTTGGGCGCATGAGTACCGGGAGGAAACCCCTTGGGGACGCATGCGCATTTATTGGGTGGACGAACGGTGTGTGCCCGCCGAAGACTCGGAAAGCAATTACGGCACGATGCGCCGTTTGTTACTGGACGAAGTTGGAATGCCGGAAGAGTATGTTTTTCCGATATGCGGTTCCTGCCGGCCCGAGGCGGAAGCCAAACGCTATTCTGCACAAGCTTGCCGCACGGTTCCCTTGTGGCGCGGATTTCCCTCTTTCGATGTCATATTGCTCGGTGCGGGCGATGACGGACATACGTCTTCCATCTTTCCCGGTCAGGAGCATCTGCTCTCTTCTTTCCAACCCTACGAGGTAAGCATGAATCCATATAACGGGCAGTTGCGCATCGCCATGACGGGATGTATGCTTTTCAGCGCTAAAAGGCTTATTTTCTTTATCACCGGAAAAGGTAAGGCTGGGGTTGTCAGCGATATTCTTAACTCGGGTGACACTGGTCCCGCAGCCTATGTGGCACATCATGCAATGAATGTGGATATCTTTGCCGATAGCCAGGCTGCAGGAGAGTAAGCGGCACTATTTGGAAGTACCGCTTTCCAGAATGCTTACTATTGAGAAGAGCGTGAAACAGATGCCTCCCAAGCCTGCCAGTACACGGGCAGGTACAAAATAAACATCGTGTATGCCTGCCATTTCGAACAGGAAAGCAGAGAGGAACAAGCAAGCCAATGCGGTGAATACCGGTATCAAGGGAATGCGATTGGCCAACTTGAAGGTGTTGCGCCAAATGGCTGCTAATAGAATTACTTTGCTTGAGATACTGTAACATACTAATCCCAGTTCCACCATAATGTATCCGATGAATGATTTGGCAGGATTGGGATTTCCCATTATCAGCAATCCCCAGAGGATACTGAGTGTTCCCATAACGAGTACCAGGGCAGGCCACCATTTTCGTTCGGTACCCGAGTAGATGTTACGTATATGGCGTACAATTGTAGCGACTAATGCAACGAGGCTGGTGCAGATGCAGGCAAGCCCTGCCATGACGTGCCCTGCTACGTAGTAAGCGTTATGTTTGTCACTCTGTGCCAGCAAGTAGAAAGTCCATATCCAGGCAATGAGCGCGAGGATGGCGGCAACGGTAATCAGGATGTTTCCTTGTGTCGTACTGAATGCTTTGCTCGGTACATCGTGTCCGGTAGTCGTGGAGTTTTCGGGGATGAGTGTGAAACGGGTGGAAGAGGTGGCGGTGGTTGCTACGCAGGCGGTGATGAACGCTACACCGCAAATCACGTGTCCGGCTACGAAATGGCTGGCGGTGGCGGCTTCGTTCATATATTCCCAACCACCTAAAAAAGCAACGAGTGCAGCCAGATAACCGAGGATTGGCAGGGCATACTTGGCTACCGTATTATAGGTATGTATAATCTGCCGGATGATAGTTGCCGCCGTGGCAAACAGCGCAACGCAAATCATTCCTAACGATATTACTACCGGACCGGCGACATACTTGGCAGAGTCCGTTCCCATATCGAGCACAAAGGCTCCGTAGCCGAAACAAAAAAGAGTCATTAATAAAGGTATGGCTCGGAAAAGAATACTGATACCGTAATTCATATACTGTTTTTTTAGAGTTTTCCCTATAACAGTAGCGGTCTGACTTTGTTTCCCTTTTTAAGTTTTATTTATAGGATATAAGGCTTGGGAACTGGCTAATGCAGTAAGAAAAGGCAGATGTTTCTGTAATAAGATGTGTCGTTTTAAAAAAACATGTATTTTTGGGTGAATTTAAAACTCGATAAATTATGAAAAAGTATTTAGCAGAAATGGTTGGTACGATGGTACTTGTACTAATGGGATGTGGCAGTGCTATTTTTAATGGTGGTTGTGGAACTCCCTCCCAGGTATTGATGGTTGCAATGGCATTCGGACTTTCGGTTGTTGCAATGGCATACACCATTGGCGGTGTCTCAGGATGTCATATTAATCCGGCAATAACGTTTGGATGTATGATTTCCGGTCGCATGAAAAGTAAGGAGGGACTTATGTATATGTTATTCCAGCTGATTGGTGCTCTGATCGGTTCTACTATTTTATGGTTGCTGACTTCTAATATCGATATGCCTTATGCCACTACTACCGGTGCCAATGCCTGTGCTCCGGGGGTAAGTATTGCAGGCGGGTTTATTGCTGAAGTGGTATTTTCCTTTGTTTTTGTTTTAGTGGTATTGGGTACTACAGATGCCAAAAAAAGGAGCAGGAAACTTTGCTGGTTTGGCTATTGGTCTTTCTCTTGTTTTAGTGCATATCGTGTGTACCCCTATTACTGGGACTTCTGTAAACCCGGCTCGTAGTATTGCGCCGGCATTGTTTGCTGGAGGTGAAGCTTTGTCTCAGTTATGGATATTCATTCTGGCACCATTCATCGGAGCCTTCCTTTCTTCATGTGTATGGAGGATGGTAGGGGAGGACAAATGATAAAACCCTGTTGATTGGAAAGAAAGAATATGCCCATTATCGAAATATCATCCTTAACCCATCCCGGAGTAGAGATATTCAGCACCCTTACCGAGGCTCAGTTGCGTAATCGCCTTGAGCCCGAGAAGGGGCTGTTTATAGCAGAGAGTCCCAAGGTTATCAAAGTGGCTTTGAATGCCGGTTATGAGCCTTTAGTCCTTTTGTGCGAACAGAAACATATTACCGGAGATGCCGCTGGCATTATTGAACGTTGTGGCGATATTCCTGTCTACACAGGCGACAGAGAGCTGCTTGCTACGTTGACCGGATACGTCTTGACGCGTGGCGTTCTTTGCGCCATGCGTATCCCTGCTCCGCGAAGTATGGAAGAGGTATGCCGGAGTGCCCGGCGTATTGTGGTCATAGACGGAGTGGTGGACACTGCCAATATCGGTGCTATCTTCCGTTCGGCTGCTGCTCTTGGGATAGATGGCGTGTTGCTGACGTGCAACTCTTGCAGCCCGTTGAACCGACGTGCAGTCAGTGTGTCTATGGGTTCGGTCTTTCTTGTACCTTGGACGTGGCTAGACGGTTCTCTCAGCGACTTGGGAAAATGGGACTTCCGCACCGCAGCTATGGCACTCACGGAAAACTCCATCTCCATTAACAATCCCGTCTTGACCGCTGAGCCTAAGTTGGCCATCGTGATGGGTACCGAAGGCGAGGGCCTTTCGCACGAAACGATTGCGGAAGCAGACTATGTGGTTCGCATCCCCATGTCACACGGTGTCGATTCGCTCAATGTGGCTGCTGCGTCTGCCGTAGCTTTCTGGCAACTTCGCGCTAGGGAATAGAAATCTCAGTTCTTTGAATGAACTTATATACGTATATTGAACTATGCAAGCACATGCTCACAATTATTTAGCAGAATATATCCATTCAAGTATGTTGCAAAATAAATCCAAATGATATAAGGTATAAATAATAATGAACTGACTTTTCTTATTGGATAACTCCTAACAGCATACAATGTCACACAGATATCAAGAGCAAGAATATCTACAAACCCCAATAAAGGGTTTCGCAAATAGAAGAACAGGATACTCCATGCAAAATTGAGAATTAGCTGGATACTGAACAGCTTGATAAATTCTTGCTTCTTTATTAAGTCTGAGAGAATAATCATTCCGACGGATATTCCCATGCAGAGATAGATAATGCTCCACGCTATTGGGAACATGATGTTGGGAGGCGTCAAGTCCGGTTTGTTGAGGTATGGATACCATGTTTTAATGGCATCCGCCTGAAAATAGCTTGCGGTCAATCCGGCAAAGAAACATATCAATATCGGAATAATTATTGCTGCTGTTTTTTTTCATGTCTTTATTTAGATTATATCATTTAGCTTTGTTGTATAACAAGGGGAAAGCTGTTCTTGTTTAAAATTCCACTTTTTATTTATTCCCTACAGTAGTGAGATATTAGCTAAAGGCGGTGTGCGCGTCAATGGCTCCTATGGTGACGGTGAGTGTGTAATGTTGGATGGTATTGAAAAGTATGTCGTAACCTATAAATATGTGTTTTCGGCTTACGATTTGATTATTCCTTCTCGAAGTGGAGATGTATATCGAATTAATATAAATAGCTATTCAATCACATATATTAATGGGGTATATTACGGTAGAAGCGACCTCCCATGGGTTTTAAATAGCCCGATGGATGAAATCGTATCAAGAGATGGTCGATTTTATATTCGTATACATTCAAAAGGTAGTGATTACTTAGACATAATGTTAGTAGGGTACGACGGCAGCTCTGGTGATGGTGATTATGCTACAATTAGCCTAACTCAATATTCTCCAACGCTTCCAACTTTGGAAATAAAGGTATTCCACGGACGGTAAATAATTGATTGGCGATTGCCTTGGCTAGAATAGGTTGGGGCTTTTTTATATCATCCTGTCGTTTATAAGAGAATATTGCCACTCGTATAATCCTTTTCTTTATTACTGTTTACTCCCATATCTTTGCATCGTAAGCTTACAGAGATAGTTAATTGATAGGCGGGTTCCGAAAAGCCAATAAGAGAGTAGGAAAAAAATATTTATTATGAGGTATATTATTAAAGATCGATTAAGTGGATATGTGGGTAGTACTGACCATTTTTTTGGTAGCACATGCAGCCGCATCAAATCTATTCAGATCTTGGGGTATCCCAGAACCCTATACAGGACGAATCTTTTATGCAAAACAATGTGATCATGAACCTGACAACAAAGAGATGAACGTGGCAGCTCAAGTTACAGATCAGAATTTGCTTGGATTTATAAGATATACATTGTAACAGAGAGTTAAGGCAGCCGAATAAGCTGCCTTTTCTTTTCATCCCCGCCTTTCTCCTGTTCATCCCCCAAATCCTGTCGTTCGCAAAATTCTTTTTGAAATCTGATGCATATTGTCTATCTTTGGCCATCATCTTAAATGTGTGTATCATGGCAGAGTATGGTAGGGAACAAAGGAATAAACTGAGTAGGGCGGTTGCTAATAGTGAGACTGGGAATAGGCGGTTGAAGAATTTCGTGGATAATAGAAGTCAAACCATTCAGATGTGGCATGGAACATCGATGGATTCGGCTAACTTATTTCAACAGGCAACCAATAGAATGGCTATTTTAGGAATACCTCCGGCGGCAATAACCGGTTTATTGGGTGCTAATGGTGCAAATATAGAAGACAACACACAAGCTCATCATATTATCCCACAAGAGTTATATCCAGGAGAGGTAACAGGTACTCCACTTGATGATTGTGGATTTAATGGAATGTTGTCATCATCTACAAAAGGATTATCATATTTAATGGGAAGAACAGCACATGTTGGATCACATCCCACTTATACAGCAAATATAGCACAGAATCTACAGACTTTAGCACCACTCTCGACTAATGTTGGAAATATCTTGTACAACTATTGTACTAAGAATTTTCCTTCTAAAGCTGTAATAAAGGCAGTGAATAGTACTATTACTACAAATCGTGCAGTGTTAAGCAGAAATAACCCTGATACAATTCTTTCATAAAATACATGTGCCGGTTTGTCCAGTTGGTCTCCTTAGTCTATGGCTTGCTCCATATAATCCTGAGCAGGACTTGGAAATCCGGCACGAATACCTTCGTCTGCATATTGTAGCGGAAGATTGGTAGAAATATCTATGTTATGTATTTCCAGATTCTTCATCGCTATGAAACAAAGAATACGCGAGTTTGATAATCGGTTTTGGATATTTTAGATAAAAATAGGAGAAAGCTACTGCCGAAGCAATAGCCTTCATCCTGGAACAATTACTTTAACCCGTCGAAAATCTTCCTCATTGCGTCGTCTGCATGTTTTCGCATGACACGGAAATAGTTGAATATGGGCCGGTTGGTCTTCATCGGCTGGCCGATACAATATTCGAGTATTTCCAATGAAATACCCAGCTCAAACCCATGCTGAACGAATGATTTGCGGGCGGAGTAATAAACTACCCGCTTTTTTATTCCGGCTAACTTGGCAAGTTCATCCATTTTGCGGGACACGACAGAATAGCATTGTCCGAACGTTTTGTATTTGCCGAATACCAACTTCCCATTCTTTTGAATATACTTGTCTATGATTTCTTTGGCTTCCGGCTGAACGGAAAATGCGGTTTTGCTTTCCCCTTGTTTCTTGTTCTTGGTTTTCCGTCTATAGTATTCTATCCACTCTTTGCGAAAGTCAATGTCGAGCATATCTACAAGGTTGATTCCTCCGAGGTAGTAACTCAGCATGAATATATCCCGTACTACACCTATATTATATTTAGGGATTTCCATATCTCGGATAGCTTTCAACTCATCAATGCTAAGGTCAAGTTCGCGAACATTGGAAGCTGGCATATCGCAAAACTCGAATGGATCGATTTCGTATATTACCATTTTATGCTTTTTTTGCATAGTTGATGATAACCTTAACAAGGGTAAGGTAGATTTTTATAGTAGTTGGCGAAAGTGGTTTGGCTCTCATTGAAGATTTGAAATGCTGAATGTGTTTGCAACTTATGTCCGCAAGCTGCAGGTTACCTTCATACTTAATGAATGTTTTAGATGCGAGCCGGTATAGCTTTTCTGATTTGTTTCTGCTCTCTCCCGACAATTCAGAAAGGTATTCTTCGGCTACTTGCATATAGGATATCTCGCAATAATCCTTTCGAGATGTAAGTAGTTCCTTTAGTTCTGTGCAAGAATATCGGTCTGCGTTAGGAATACTTTCTAGTACATCATGATAGAAGTTCATCTTTTTCCGTAATCGGGAGTTCATGATAGATGCATCAGGACGGTTTATCACTTGCCCATTTTTGAATTCGGAGATGTTATCTATCACATATGGAGTTAGAATATATCTCGTGTCAGATTTGTGCGAGATAGAAACCCGAATTTTATGTTTACCATCTTTTAATGTCCGGTCTGGTAATACCGCTAATTTTAAAGTTGTCATACAGAACTTAGTTTTAGTATTTTAAATACATTTTTTAGCAATTCAAAAACCTCATTCTGCGATTTTTCGGCAATTATTTTGTCCCAAAAGTGGGACTATTTTCAATTTATGCTTTTTCCGTAAGTGCCTGATACTCCTAAAATAAAAGCACTTCCAACGTTCGCTTACGGAGGAAGTGCTTCACACAAAAACTAAACTAGACTTAACTAAACTATTCTATTGGGGGAGTTTCACAACTCCTATCTGTTCGGTGCAAAGGTAAAAACATCTTTTAATATGCAATAGCATCTTGTAATAATTTGACCAAATAATGCGAAATATAGATAGATGGATATATTTTAACTACGTTTATCCAGGAAATTTTGAAAGATTTGCTTGTAACTGTCGCTGATGGGAATATGATTTTTCCCGAATACGATGCGTCCGCGGTCAATGATACGTATCTTATCTTTCTGTACGATGAAGGAACGGTGTACACGCATAAAGCGGGAGGAGGGGAGCAGTTCTTCCATCGCTTTCATGCTCATCAGTGACAGGATAGGCTTGGGTATATTTTCTTCGTAGATTTTTATATAATCTTTCAATCCTTCAATGTAGAGAATATTTTTCAGCTCCACTTGTACCAGTTTGTAGTCACTTTTCACGAAGATGCTTTCAATCTCCTCTTTGGGCTGTTGCATCAGTTCAAACCATTGCACGGCTTTGTTGGCGGCTTGCAGGAAGTCTACATGAGAAATGGGTTTCAGCAGATAGTCGAGGGCATTGACTTTGTATCCGTCGATGGCATACTGGTCGAAGGCGGTGGTGAACACGATGCGGGTATGCGGATTTACCATCTTGGAAAATTCCAGACCGTTGAGTTCAGGCATCTGGATGTCGAGGAGCAGTAAATCAACTTGTTTGTCCGGCAGGTCGTTCATGGCTTGCACCGCACTGGAATACTTTCCTACGAGTTCCAGAAACGGGGTCTTGGTGGCATAGCTCTCCAATAGGTTCAGTGCCAGCGGTTCATCATCTACAATTGCACATTTCAAATTCATGATAATCGGATATTAAGTTTAAGTATTAGGTATTAGGTATTAGGTATTAAGTATTAAGTTGCGCTGTGATGCCGCATGGTTAATACTTTATACTTAATACCTAATACTTAATATTGATTTATATTCTTTTTCGCTCACGCCCTGTTGCCACTCGTATCGGCCGGGATAGGTGAGTTCCAGTCGTTTGCGCACCTGTTCCAGTCCGATGCCGCTTCCGCTTTTGTCGGCTTCGTTTTTGGGATGGTAGCTGTTGGTTATTTCGCAACGGATTTCCTTCGGGCTTTCGCTGAAGCAAATGCGTATGTAGCTAGGTTCGATGGTGGAGATACCATGCTTGAAGGCATTCTCGATAAGGGAAATGAATATCAGCGGAGCAATCTCCGTGTGGCTGTCGGGACGGACATCGAAGCGGGTTTCCACGCGAACATTGGCAGAAAGGCGGATGCGCATCAGCTCGATGTAGTTGCGGATGAAGTCCATTTCTTTGCCCAGGGCGATGAAGTTCTGCTGGTTGTCGTAGAGCACGTGGCGCAACAGGCGGCTCAACTCTTGCACAGCAGTCTGTGCTTTGTCGGCATCGAAGGCAATGAGGGCATAGATGTTGTTCAGCGTGTTGAGCAGGAAGTGGGGGTTGAGTTGGCTGCGCAGGTTCTTCAGTTCGGCTTCCGCACGGCTCTTCTCTGCTTCGCGGCGGGCAGCTTCCACTTGTACCCAGCGGCTGCTCAGGCGGATGGCGGCACTCAGCCCCACGGTGAGTATCACGGAGAAGGCATCGCGCATGATGAATATCCACTTCGGCGGTCCCATATGCGGTCTGCCTTTACCAGCGCCTTTATCGGAGAACTGGAATGTGTATTCCTGCCAGAAGTGTGCACTGGCAGTGATGCAGGTGATGAGCGCTACATTCAGCAAAAGGTATTGCCGGATGTGTCCCTCGAACAGATAACGGGGAATGAGGAAGCAGTAGTTGACATAGAACACGATGAGGAACGAGAGCGGAACGACGCTTCCGTGGTGCAGATATTCCACCCACGTAATCGTAAATCTGCTGCGTGTCATCATCAGGAGCGGGAAACCAAATACAATTCCCCATCCGATAACATGTATCAGGGCTTCGATGATGCGCGACCGTGAATTGAGTAGTTGTTTCATATCGTTACAAAGATAATGTTTTTGAGTTATGAGTGATAAGTTATGAGTGATTTGTTTGTAATGAACTGTGCTATCATGCCGAAAGGAGAAACACAAGCAAATCACTCATAACTTATCACTCATAACTCAATTAATTATTCGTATCTAATCGCCTCAATCGGATCTAAATCTGCCGCTTTCTTGGCAGGATACCAACCGAAGAAGACACCCGTCACCGTGCAGACGGCGAAACTGAGGAAGACACTCCATGCCTGGATGTAGATGGGCCAATGGGCTGCACTCTTCACTATCCAACTGGTGCCGCAGCCGATGACGACCCCGATAAGTCCGCCGGTGATGCTGATAAGGATGGCTTCAATCAGGAATTGGGACAGGATGTCTACCCCGCGTGCACCCACGCTCATGCGAAGGCCGATTTCGCGGGTGCGCTCCGTGACGCTGACGTACATGATATTCATGATGCCGATGCCGCCCACTACCAACGATATGCCGGCGATGCAGGCAAGCAGCGTAGTCATCAGGTCGGTGGTGGTGTTCAGCATGGAGCTGAGTTCCTGCTGGCTGCGAATGGTGAAATCGTCGTCGTCGCTCTCTTTCAGCTTATGGTTGCGGCGGAGGAGTTCGGTGATTTCTTCGGTGGCGTTGTCCGTCATGTCCTCGGTCAGGGCCGAGGCGAAGATGCCTTGCAGATAGGTTTGGGCAAGCAGCCGTTTCATGACGGTGGTGTAGGGGGCCAGCACAACGTCGTCCTGGTCCATGCCCATGCTGTTGTAGCCTTTTGCCTTGAGCACGCCCACCACGCGGAAAGGTACTTGGTTGAAGCGCACGATGCGCCCCACCGGATCTTCGCCGCCGGGAAAGAGGTTGTCTTGTATCGTCTTGCCGATGACGCAGACTTTGGCCGACGTCTGTATGTCTGCCTCGGTGAACATCGCTCCGTTGTCTACCGGCAACTGCCGTATCTTCAGATACTCCGTACCTACGCCGCTGACGGAGGAAGGGTAGTTGTTGTTGCCCGCAATGAGTTGTCCCGATGAAGACACGTTGGGGCTGACGGCGGAGAGGTAGCTTGTTTCGTTGCGCAACGACTCGTAGTCAGCAAGTTTCAGCGTCTGCATGGCGCTGGGGTCTTGGCGGACTCCGCCACGCATATCGGCTCCCGGATGAATCATAATCATGTTCGACCCCATTTCCGAGATTTGCGATTGGATGCTCTTTTTCGACCCCTGCCCGATGGCAAGCATCGTGATGACGGACGCTACGCCGATGATGATGCCCAGCATTGTGAGGAATGCCCGCATCTTGTTGTTGGCGAGTGCCCGGAGGGCTATTTTGAAAAGGTTTGTTCCGTTCATTGATTTTATATTTAGATTGTTTGTTTTTGCCACAGAGGACACAGAGTCTCACAGAGTTTAAAGAAAATATTAAGGAAACGCAGATTAACGCAAATTCACGCAGATTATTTATATAATTAGAGTTTTCTTTGCGAAAATCTGCGTTAATCTGCGTTTGAATATAAATTCCTCTGTGAGACTCTGTGTCCTCTGTGGCGAAATACTAAATTATCATTCACTCGTCCTCCTGCTTCGGCAGTGCCGCCAGTGTTTCGGCTGCATTCTGCATGTTGGGATTGATGGTATCGTCCTTTACTTGGCCGTCTCGAAGCACGATGTTGCGGCTGCTGTATTGGGCTATTTCGGGATTGTGCGTCACGAAGATAATGGTACGTCCCTCAGCATGCAATTTCTGAAACAGTACCAATATATCGAACGAGGTTCGCGTATCCAGATTACCGGTGGCCTCATCCGCCAGGATAACTGCCGGATTGTTCACCAACGCGCGGGCAATGGCGACGCGCTGCATCTGTCCGCCGGACATCTGGTTGGACTTGTGCTCCAGGCGGTTGCCCAGCCCCACGGCTTGCAGGGCCTCTACGGCACGTTTCCTGCGCTCGGCGGCCGACACGGAGGAGTTGTACATCAGCGGCAGTTTCACGTTCTCCACCGCTGTGGTCTTGGGTAGCAGATTATAGCTTTGGAACACGAAACCGATTTTACGGTTACGAAGCACCGCCCGTTGAGGCTTGCCCATGGTGCGGACGGCAATTCCGTCCAGCAGATACTCGCCATGCGTCGGTGTGTCCAGGCAGCCCAGTATGTTCAGTAAAGTCGATTTTCCTGAGCCGGACGTGCCCATGATGGTGACGAACTCGCCTTCGGAAATTGTAAACGATACGCCGCGCAGGGCATGTATCGTTTCGTCTCCCACTTGGAAGTTCCGCTTTATGTTTTGAAGTTCAATGACTGTTTTGCTCATAATAATAAGTTGTTTTATAAGTGGGAATTTAGGGGCGTAGCGCCCCAGCAAGAGTTCCCTTCGGATGATACCAAGACTATCTCAATTCCCCTCCTCCTGGGAGGAGGGGTGCTCAAAGGGCGGGGTGGTAGGTGAGAAAAGAAAATCCTTTTATAAGAGGTACTTCATAGCTTTACCTACCACCTCCCCCCCCCGTTGGGGTACTCCTCCTCCAGGGAGGAGGAGAGTTGAGATACTTTCTATTATACGACCGCTAAATTATCATTTCCCCTTCTTCTTACTGTTTCCCGGAGGTCCCGGCATGAACGGGCTCTTTTCCCCGTTCGCCTCTTGCCCCATCTCCTGCGTTCCGTTTTCGCCCGGCATCTGCCCGATGGTAGCTTCCGTCACCACCACCGCACCTTCATCGATGCCGCTGATGATTTCCGTATTGATACCGTTGGAGATACCTATTTCTACCGGATGCGCAGTGAATGTATTTCCTTCGCGCGTCCAGAGCTTATGTTCGCCTTCGCAATCCTTCACGATATCATCATTGCCGATGAGCGGCTTTTCGGGCGTGAAGCGCAAGGCACGTGCGGGGACGGACAGCACCCCTTTGCGGTCGAGCGTATAAATAGTAACATTGGCCGTCAGCCGCGGCTTCAGCTTCAAGTCCGGATTGTGGGCGGAGATAACGACCTCATACGTCACCACCGTGCCCGACGAACTGCTCGAAGAACCCGACGAACTGTCTTCTCCCAACCGGATTTGCGTCACCGCACCCTCGAACACATCATTCGGATACGCATCCACGGTAAACGTCACCCGTTGTCCCTCTTCCACACCGCCTATGTCGGCCTCGTCCACATCGGCCACTACCTGCATCTGCGTCAGGTCGGCGGCAATGGTGAACAGCGTCGGTGTCTCGAAGCCCGAAGCCACGGTCTGTCCCTCTTCTACGGCACGGTTGATAACTACCCCGTCGATGGGCGAGGTGATGGTGGCATACGACAGGTTACGTTCCGCCTTTGCCAACGAGGCCTGAGTGCTTTCGTAGCTGCTCTTCGCCTTCTCGTAGTTATAGAGAGACTGCTCGTAGTCCGTGTCGCTGATGAGCTGCTTCTCGTGCAAGCCTTTGTTGCGCTGGTAGTTCTTCTGCTGATATTCGTATTCGGCTTTCGCCCCGTTGTAGGTGGCGCGTTGCGAGGCCACTTCGCTTTGCAGTGTCACGCGGTCCATTTCGGCAATGAGCTGCCCCCGGGTCACCACGGAGTTGTAGTCCACATAAATCTTGTCGATGATGCCGCTCACCTGCGTGCCCACTTCCACTTCCGTCACCGGTTCGATGGTGCCCGTGGCGGTTACCGACTCCGAGATGGTGCCTTTCTCTACGGTGGCCGTTTCGTAGCTCACTTTGTGTTGGGCCTTGGCCCCGCCGAAGAGCCAGAAGCCTGCACCGGCTATCACAACGACAACTACGGCACTTAAGATGATTTTCTTCTTGTTCATATTCTCTTTTATTATTAGTTTCTTTTCGTTTCTCCACAGGGAAGTGTCCGTCACCTTGCAGGGAAACTTCCGTTTCCTCAGGGGGGCTTCCGTTTCCTCAGGGAGGAACTCCGTTTACCCCTCGTGGTAACTCCGTTTACACACCGAGGTAAAGGTCGTT
The DNA here is from genome assembly GCA_021203515.1 of Bacteroides sp. Classification (GTDB taxonomy): domain Bacteria; phylum Bacteroidota; class Bacteroidia; order Bacteroidales; family Bacteroidaceae; genus Bacteroides. The sequence continues at coordinate 22,264 of JAJQAY010000088.1, forward strand.
ACACTACGAGGTAAAAGGCGTTACACTACGAGGTAAATGCTTTTACATCCCAATGTAAAGAGGCGGTAAATGCAAGGCGCTGATAGCTAACTGCTTAGAGGGAAATCGTCTCTCCCTGATAGAACTTCAGCAACTGCGTGTTCAATATTGCCATATACTTGGCTTGCAACGTCTCTTGCTGCGCATTGAGCAGATTGCTTTTCTCCGTCAGCAGCTCCACGGTGTTCTTCATGCCCAGGTTGAATTGCTCTTGTATCAGGTCGTAACTGGTTTGCGTGCTGCGCAGCTTCTCCACGGCGGCGGCATAGCGTTGCTGGGCGCTGTTGGCATCCAGCCAAAGGCCCTCGATGGTCTTGTATAGCGTCTTCTGCTCGTCCAGCAAGTCCAGTTCGCTGGTCTGCTTCTGTAGCTTTGCCTTCTGTATGGCACTCTTGGTCTGGCGGTTGTTGAAGATGGGCACGCTCACCGTCACTCCCAGCGAGTTGTTCCAATTCTGCTTTATCTGTTCGGCAAAGGTGAAGTCGCTGCCGTTGGCATTGGTGGTTCCGATGCCCGCGCTCAGGCTTAGGGTGGGAATGTAGCCGGAACGGGCGATGTTGATGTCGAGTTCCGAGGTGCTGACGTTCAGCCTGCCTGCCTCTATTTCGGGACGCAGGGCAAGGGCTGAACGATACACATCCGTCTTGGTGGGCAATGGAGACAGTACATTCTCGCCTCCGAGTTCGGGAATGTAAAGGTTCATCTCCTCCTCACCGTCCAGTTCGAGCAGTTGCTTCAGTTGCAGTTTGTAATCTTGCAGGGTGGCTTGTGCCGTCACCAGTTGATACTTGTCCGTGCTGACCTGCGCCTCCAGTTGGGCGAGGTCACTCTTGGCAATGCTTCCGGCGGCAAGCAAGGCGCAGGCACGTTCGCATTCCGCCTGACTCACTTCCAGCGTAGCCTCGTTCACCTTCACCGCTTCGGCGGCATAGAGAATTTGTACATAGGTCTGCGTGATGCTTTCCTCGATGCTGTTCTCGCTTTGCGCCACGTTCAGTTCGGCAATGCGGTTGTTCATCCGCTGCTGCTTCAAGGTGTTCAGGCGCTTGCCGCCGTTGTAGAGCGTCCAGTTGGCATCGATGCCGTAGCTGCCGTTGTAGCTGGTCTTGCTTTGGCTACTGGTGATGTTGTCACCGTTGATAATCGTGTTCGTCTCGCTGTAAGGGCGGTTCACGATGCGCTGCCCCACCGATGCCGAGAGGCTGGGGAAGAGGGCGGCCTTGGCGGTCTTCACGTCCACCTCCGCGCTTTCCGCGTTGAGGCGGTTTCGGCGGATGGTGATGTTCTGTTGCAAGGCATAGTCGATGCAGGTCTGCAAGTCCCACTGTGCAGGGAGTTCCGGCCCTGCATCAGTGGATGCTGTTTGTAGCTCTGTGGCGGTTTCCTGCGCTTGCAGCGTCGTTCCACCGGCAAGGATGCCTGCCATGCAGACGGTTATCACTGTTAATCTTCTTACGTTTGTCATATCTTTCCATACTATTTTTGTATCTGCAAAGGTAGGCGCTGCTTCCGGCATCTGCAAAACCGATAGACGTTTGCCGCGTTTTCTCCGCCGGATTACTTTTTTGTGCCGACTATTAACTTTTCAGGCTTTTATTTGTTATTTATATAAAAGTATTTTATATTTGTAATGATTATAAATCCGAACTCATATGAAAAGACTTGTAGCCAATATCTGGCAATTCTATCTCGACGGCTTCCGGAGTATGACACTGGGACGCACTCTGTGGCTGATTATCGCCATCAAGCTATTCATCATATTCTTCATCCTTCGCATCTTTTTCTTTCCGAATTACCTGAACGAGGCTGCCGGAGACGACAAGGACGACTATGTGAGCCGTGAACTAATCAACAGGTCGGCAGGCGATTGATAAACGAAATATCTAATACTTAATACTTAATACCTAATATTTAATCTTTAATACTAACTTGCATGCTTGAAAACATTGACACATCTTTGATTGACTGGTCGAGAGCGCAGTTTGCCTTGACAGCCATTTATCATTGGATTTTCGTGCCGCTCACCCTGGGTCTGGCGGTGATTATGGGAATTATGGAGACGGCTTACTACCGTACGGGTGACGAATTCTGGAAACGTACCGCCAAGTTCTGGATGAAAATATTCGGAATAAACTTTGCCGTAGGAGTGGCTACGGGACTGATATTGGAGTTTGAATTCGGTACAAACTGGAGTAATTACAGTTGGTTTGTGGGCGACATCTTCGGTGCGCCGCTTGCCATCGAAGGTATTCTGGCTTTCTTCATGGAAGCTACGTTCATTGCCGTCATGTTCTTTGGTTGGGACAAGGTGAGCAAGCGTTTTCACCTGGCATCTACCTGGCTTACGGGACTGGGCGCCACGATTTCTGCCTGGTGGATACTCGTGGCGAATGCGTGGATGCAGAACCCCGTAGGTATGGAGTTCAATCCCGATATAGCACGCAACGAAATGGTGGACTTCTGGGCCGTGGCTACTTCGCCGATGGCGGTCAACAAGTTCTTTCACAGCGTATTGTCCGGTTGGGTGCTGGCTGCAGTGTTTGTAGTGGGTGTAGGTTGCTGGTATCTCTGGAAGAAGCTGGACAAGAAATTTGCCGTAGCAAGCATCAAGATTGCCGCTTGGGTAGGACTGTGTGCCGCCGTGCTTTCTGCATGGACGGGTGACGGTTCGGGCTATCAGGTGGCACAGAAACAGCCCATGAAGCTAGCCGCCATGGAAGGTTACTACGAGGGTCAGAAAGGCGCCGGACTGGCTGCTTTCGGCATCCTCAACCCCGATAAGAAGACTGCTGCCGACGACAAAGATGCTTTCCTCTTCCGCATGGAAATCCCGAAGATGCTTTCTCTGCTTGCCGAGCGCAAGGCGGATGCCTTTGTGCCGGGCATCAACGACCTGCTGAAAGGCGGATACCCCTTGAAGGACGGTACGATGGCCCTCTCTGCCGAAGAGAAGATTGAGAAAGGCAAGACGGCTATCGGTGCTTTTGCCGCCTATCGTACAGCCAAGGCTGCGGGCAACACTGCCGATGCAGAAGTGGCCGCCCGGGTGCTGAAGGAGAATGTGGCGTACTTCGGTTATGGTTATATTAAAGATGTGAACGAGTTGGTGCCCAATGTGCCGCTCACGTTCTATATGTTCCGCATCATGGTGATATTGGGCGGATATTTCATCCTCTTCTTTATTGTCGTGCTCTTCCTGGCTTATAAGAAAGACTTGACCCAGATGCGGTGGATGCATTGGGTGGCCATGCTGACTATCCCGTTGGGCTATCTTGCCGGACAAGCCGGTTGGGTGGTGGCCGAGTGTGGACGCCAACCGTGGGCCATCCAGGATATGCTGCCTATGAGTGCAGCTATCTCCAAACTGGATGTAGGTTCTGTGCAGACCACCTTCTTCATCTTCCTCGTGCTGTTCACCGTCATGCTGATAGCCGAGATTGGAATTATGCTGAAGGCAATACGGAAGGGACCGGAAAAAGAGTTATGAGTTATGAGTGATGAGTTATTTGCTTGTGTTTTCAACTCATCACTTAATAACTTAATAACTCATAACTCATAACTTATAACTCATAACTCATAACTCAAATGGATACTTATCATTTCTTACAACAATATTGGTGGTTCATAGTCTCCCTGCTTGGAGCTATCCTTGTATTCCTGCTATTTGTGCAGGGAGGTAATTCGTTGATATTCTGCCTGGGCAAGACGGAAGAGCAGCGCAAGATGATTATAAACTCTACGGGATGGAAGTGGGAGTTCACGTTTACTACGCTGGTCACGTTCGGCGGTGCATTCTTTGCTTCGTTTCCGTTGTTTTATAGTACGAGCTTCGGCGGGGCCTACTGGCTGTGGATGATTATTCTGTTCAGCTTCGTGCTGCAGGCAGTCAGCTATGAGTTTCAGTCGAAGGCGGGTAATCTGCTGGGCAAGACGACGTATCGTGTATTTCTGGCGATAAACGAAGTGGTGGGCCCGCTCTTGCTGGGTGGCGCTGTGGCTACGTTCTTCACCGGCTCGGCATTCTATATCAATAAGAGTAACATGGCCGATACGGTGATGCCTGTCATTAGCCAATGGGTAAATGCCGGGCACGGGCTGGATGCGTTGCTCAATCCGTGGAATGTGGTCTTGGGACTGGCAGTGTTCTTCCTTGCACGCATCCTCGGCTCGCTGTATTTCATCAATAACATCAACGAAGAAAATTTAGTGAAGCGTTGCCGCCGTTCCTTGTGGGCAAATACGGGACTATTCCTCGTCTTCTTCCTTGCATTCGTCATCCGCACGCTGCTGGCCGATGGTTTTGCCGTTAATCCGGAGACGGGCGAGGTGTTTATGGAGCCCTACAAGTATCTGACGAATTTCATCGAGATGCCGATTGTATTGATTGTGTTCCTCATCGGCGTGCTTGCCGTGCTTTGGGGCATTATCCGCACGCTGTGGAAGCCGGACTTTGATAAAGGCATCTGGTTTGCCGGAATAGGAACTGTGCTCACGGTGCTTGCACTGCTGCTCGTTGCCGGCTACAACAATACTGCCTATTACCCCTCTACAGCCGATTTGCAAAGCTCCCTGACGCTGGCAAACAGTTGTTCCAGCCAGTTCACCCTGCGGGTAATGGCGTATGTTTCTATCCTTGCCCCGTTCGTGCTTGCTTATATCTTCTATGTTTGGCGCAGCATGGACAAGAAGAAGATTGATGCGAAGGAAATGGGAGAAGAAGGGGGCATGCTTATTGATTTTATAAATGGGAATTTAGCGAAGCGAAGCTTCGCTAAGTGATTAGCGATTAATGATTAGTGATTTGTTTGCGACAACGCTGCTCTATCTACAGGAGTAACTTAATTCCCCTCCTCCTGGGAGGAGGGGTGCCCAAAGGGCGGGGTGGTAGAGAGCACCAAGCATAGCAATCATTCTCTCAGAGGAAATTATTATTCCTACCACCTCCCCCCCCCGTTGGGGTACTCCTCCTCCCAGGAGGAGGAGAATTGAGATAGTCTTATTATCATACCGAAAGGGAATGCATCAACAAATAACTTATAACTCATAACTTTTAGCGGCTTCGCCCCTAAATTATCATTTATCTTTCTTTTTTTCTTCCGGCGGGAATTTCGGCACAAGCTTCATCAGCCTCAGTATCTGTCCCTGCCTTTTCAATATATAAGGTGAAGGATGTGCTGAATCAAAACGTATCGGGTTGGGCAAGGTTGCCGCAATCAGCGCACATTGTCCGGCAGAGAACTTGGTGGCAGTGGTGTGAAACTTATATTTGGCAGCCGCTTCTGCCCCGTATATTCCTTTCCCCATTTCTATCGAGTTGAGATAAACCTTCATGATGCGCTCTTTCGACCAAAACAACTCAATCAGCCAGGTGAAGTAGACCTCCAGACCCTTGCGCACCCACGACGATTGCGGCCACAGGAATACGTTCTTCGCCGTCTGCTGGCTGATGGTGCTTGCCCCGCGTTTTCTTTTCCTCGTTTCGTTCTCCTTCGTCGCTTTCTTTATTTCGATAAAGTCGAAGCCGTTGTGCGTGGCAAAGCGGTTGTCTTCCGAAGCGATGACCGCCATCGGCAAGTGAGGGGAGATCCGGTCGAACGGCACCCACTTGTGGTGCCATGCCGGACTCTCCCCTTTTACTATTTGTTGTACGCTTCGGATAACCATCAACGGGGTAATATATACCGGCGCAAAACGATATACTATGACTGTGGTGACGGTAGATATAAAAAAGAAAAGTATGAGGTTGCGAAGTATGCGCAACAGCTTCCGAAGGTTCATTACTACAGCAACACTTTATTCTGCGTCTTTAATCATCTGCTCGCTGGCATACATGTAGATAACTACCCGGCGGTTTTGGCTGGCAGACAGTGCATCGTCATAGTCATTGTAGCCCACGCCCTCCACTTTCTTGAACTGCGAGGAGACACGCCGCAATCTTGCAAATAGTTCTCTACGGCATAAGCACGGTTCTTAGACACCTTCATATTGGCTTCGTAAGTACCCACTTTATCCGTATGCCCGATGATGGCAACGTCCGTTGTAGGGTCTTCTTTCAAGATTTGGGCAAGGTCGCGCAAGGAAGATTTGGCATCATTGCTCAGTGCGGAAGAGTTGAATGCAAACAGAATACCGGAGTCGAATGTAACCTTTACGGCATCCAGATTATTGGCATCCTTCACCACTTCTACTTGGGCACCTTCAATTTTGGCAGCTTCGGCAGCCTTCTTGTCCATTTTGTGGCCGATGGTCACGCCAACGCCTGTACCTACCGCTGCACCTACTGCCGCACCGATAGCGGCTCCTTTTCCCTTACCTATCAGTCCGCCGAGAACTGCTCCGGCTGCTGCGCCCGAGCCACCACCGATTATACCTCCTTTGGTCGTCTGGTTCATGGTGCTGCAACTGCCTAGCAGTAGAGCGCCACTCAGCAATAATGCTGTAAATTTCATCTTTTTCATAACGTTCGTCTATTAAATGGTTTTCGGAATTGTCTGTTTTAATCTTGTGTGTACCGTAAAGACAATATTTGTCTA
>JAJQAY010000134.1 GCA_021203515.1 Bacteroides sp.
GCATTTCCAACTGTATAGGAAGAAGGAGAAAGAGAGGAGGAAGAGGAGGGAATAGGCTCCATTTATTAAATTCTCACAACAGTAATTTTTACGGCCGTGAGAAATTGAATATGTACAAAGAATAAAATATTTCGCTTTACGCGTAGGGAGTTTTTTTTTAAAAGCACCTGTCTTTATCTATGAAAACTAAATGAACAAGACAAGTGAAGAACTTATTTACATGGGGAGCAGGCATTTTATTTACCCTGCTCAGTTTGAGTGCATGCGATGACAATCATGCTAATTATCCGAAAGAGTACGTGGGCTTTGACAAGACTATAGAGAAGTACATATTCAATTCCCAAGCGGAAGAACAGGATATAAGCATCAAGATTATTGCTGCGGAAAAGAGTGGGAAAGATAGAGAAGTGGCACTCAGCGGACATTGGAAACCGGGAAAGCAATCCGTTTTCAAGCTACTGGACAGGACAGTGGTAATTCCTGCCAAAAAGAAGGCGGCAACCGCACGTATCCGTGTTTATCCGAAACCGATAAAACGAACTGAGGAGATACGCATTGTCTGCGCGCCCAAGGATACGGAAGTAAAACAATCTCAGCTAACGTTGGAGTTAGCTATCAAATAGGAACAATAATGATAACCAACGAGGATTTTGACAAAGTACTGAACAAACTAATCGCTTCCACACGTTCGCCGCGAGGGAAGTTTTCGGCAGAGAACAGTTGGAAACTGCTGGAAGGCAAGCTGTTTGCCCGACGCATCAAGCGGCGGTTCTGGTTGCGCACGACAAGTGCCGCCGCCGTAGTCCTGCTATGCGTGGCAAGCTGGGCAACCTATCGAGCACTATATATAGAGCCGACGCAACCTGCCCCTGCTCCGATGGAAGCTCCCGCACCGACAGCGCCCGAAAGCAGGGAAGTCATGGTATTCCGCCAGCAGCCGCTACAGGAGATTGTAGACCAACTCTCCACGATGTTCCATGCAGATATTCGTATTGAGGACGACAGCCTGAAAAATTATCGTATGACCGCTACATTCAGCCCCAACGAAAGCCTGACGGAAATCCTCAACCTGCTGAAAGAAGCCGGCAACTTCGACTATAAACAGACAAACAAAACTATTATCATTACTAAACTTAACTAAAACAATGAGAATTCCTATCTACTGTTCACACCACCACATCAGAGCAGTGCTTCTGATGTGCGTGGTTCTTCTAAGCAGTTCGCTCCACGCACAGAATAAAGAAGCCCGCATCAACCTAATTGTGCGCAATGCCACGCTGGAAAGCTTCGTGAGGCAACTGGAGAATACGACCGGTTTCTCCTTCGTCTATGGAGAAGAAGTGAAACTTACCCGCCGCATCACGCTGGAAGTGAGGCAGAAAACCGTCGGCGAGATACTGCAACGTGCTTTCGAGGACGAACCTATCAAGTTTGAAATCACCGGAAAGCATATTCTATTGCAAAAGCGGCCTGTGCCGCAGAAACCCGTTAGCCGCAAGTTCACTATCAGCGGATACGTGACAGACGGGGCGTCTTCCGAGACGCTGATTGGTGCCAATATCCTTGAGAGTCGTCGTTCCACAGGTACTTCCACCAATCCTTTCGGTTTCTATACGCTTACGCTGCCGGAAGGGGAAGCAGAACTGATTTTTTCCTATCTGGGATATGAAAACCAATACAGTCGTTTCGAACTGAACAAGGATACATTACTTAATGTACGGTTAGGCAGCAATAACCAACTGGCAGAAGTCGTAGTGATGTCGGACAAACAGGAAGCAGGCCTGCAAAGCACCGCTATGGGAGCACACGAAATTCCGATGACGCAAATCCAGCACACGCCTTCCGTACTGGGGGAGGCCGATTTGTTGAAGACCATTCAGTTGATGCCCGGTGTGCAGGCGGGTATGGAAGGCTTCTCTGGGCTATACGTGCGCGGCGGCGGCCCCGACCAGAACCTGATATTGCTGGACGGCATACCAGTGTACAATGCCGATCATCTGATGGGAGTATTCTCTATCTTCACGCCCGAAGCGGTAAAGAAAGTAACGCTGTTCAAAAGTTCTTTCCCGTCCCGCTACGGCGGACGGCTTTCGTCTATTGTCGACGTGCGCACTAATGACGGAGATATGAACCGGCTTCACGGCGCTATCAGCGTGGGGACACTTACCAGCAAACTACATGTAGAAGGGCCTATCGTGAAAGGGCGCACGTCTTTCTCGCTCAGCGCCCGGGGGCACGCACACCGCTTTTCTTTCGAGCGCCTTCAAGAGCGATGGCGATAGTTTCAACTACTACTTCTACGACCTCAATGCCAAAGTAAACCATAAGTTCAGCGACCGCAGCCGCGCGTTTCTCAGTTTCTATCACGGGAAAGACCACTATCGTTTCAATTTTAAAGAGACATACAACAGCTATGGAGATAATAATCCGGAAGGCATCTACGATGATAAAAGCAGTCTGAACTGGGGAAACACGATTGTTGCCGGACGCTGGAATTATGTGTTCAACAATAAGCTGTTCAGTAATACGACCGTGTCTTTCAACAGTTACCGGATGATACTGAGAAGCGATAGCTACGAACAGCGCACAAATGGGAAAATACCCTATGTTTATCAATACAACTCGGATTACCGTTCGGGCATCCGCGACTGGAGCTACCGGACGGATTTCGATTATACTCCTCTCCCGACGCACCATATCAAGTTCGGCATGGAATACCTCTACCATACCTTTCGACCTGAAACAACTACTTCAAAAATAAAGGAAGAAGAAAGTGGCGTTGTGGCACAGGATACGCTGTATCATGGCGCCTCGAACAGTTATCTGCACGGACACGAGGCTTCTGTCTATGCGGAAGATAACTTCGACATCGGCAATCGTCTTAGTGTGAATGCGGGAGTGCGCGCATCGTTGTTCCATACGCAGGGGAAAAGTTATTTCTCGGTACAACCGCGATTGTCCGCCCGCTACCGGTTCGACCGGGGCTTTGCCGTCAAAGCATCGTTCTCGCAAATGGCACAATATGTACACTTGTTGTCTTCTACGCCGCTCGCCATGCCGACGGACTTGTGGGTGCCTATCACCCGGAATGTGCGCCCGATGTACTCCACCCAATATTCCATAGGGGGATATTATGGCGGACTGCCGGGCTGGGAGTTTTCGGTGGAAGGCTATTACAAAGGGATGCGCAACGTACTGGAGTATCAGGACGGGGTGAGTTTCTTCGGGAGTTCCATCAACTGGGAAGAGAAAGTGGAAATGGGCAAAGGACGGTCGATGGGTATCGAGTTTATGGTGCAGAGAACGGTAGGAAGGACTACCGGATGGCTGGCGTATACGTTGTCTAAGTCTGACCGCCAGTTCCAGAACGGCACGATAAACGGCGGAGAACGGTTTCCGTATAAGTACGACCGCAGACATAGTATTAATCTCTGCGTCAACCATAAGTTCAGCGAACGAATAGACATCGGCGCGTCGTGGGTGTTCAACAGCGGGGGAACGGCTACCATTCCCGAACAGCAGACGGTTATCATTACACCCAGCGGGGAGCTTGGGCAGGCGAGTTATATCTCCCACCGCAACAACTACCGCTTACCCGCCAGCCACCGGTTAAATCTCGGTGTGAACTTCAACAAGAAGACGAAGCACGGTATGCGTACGTGGAACATCAGCCTGTACAATGCTTACAATGCGATGAACCCGACACTGATTTATACTAAACGGGGAACGGAAAGCTCGCTGTATTATCCTGACAGTAACGGGAATTATGTATTGGGGCTGATAAACAGAAGATTGTAATTAAGAAGCTGACGTTGCTGCCGTGTATTCCTTCGGTGACGTATACGTATAGGTTTTAAAGAAAAGGATGATTAAAATATGCTGGAATAAACATGAATACAATGATTTCACCACAGAGGACACAGAGTCCCACAGAGTTCTATAGATTAAATCTGTGTTAATCTGCGTAATCTGTGGTTTAAAAAGAAAATACTCTGTGGGACTCTGTGTCCTCTGTGGTGAAACCATTTAACTCAAAACTGATCAAAAAGAGACAATGATATGAAACAAGCAACTTTATACCTTATTATATGTATATGCATTACCGGCGGGCTTTCATCCTGCGAAAACGAAATCCCCTACAAAACGGGATTCAAGGAACCGCAACTGATAATGAATGCTTTGCTGGATGCCGGTAAAGCGGAGAACTTTGTCTACCTGAGCCTGAGCGGTGCGGAAAGCATCGGGCATGTGGAAGAAGCGTCCGTCACCCTTAGTATCAACGGGAAGCAGGTGGAAGCATTGGAGGAGTGCCCGCCGCTCAAACCCCTCGGCAGTTTGGATCAGGACCCGAACAACTGGCTCAACTTCCTTCCGGAGATTGGCAAGCGCAAGGAGTTCCGGATGCGCACCGCCCTGCAGCCGGGTGATGTTGTCCGTTTGGACGCCATAGCCGAGAATGGGAAGTATCATGCGTGGACGGAAGCGACCGTGCCCCACCCGGTAAATCCTATCCGGGTAGATACTACTCGCACTGCTCTCCGGGAATACAGCGGTTGGAAGACCTATCGCCAGTTCAAAATCACATTGCAGGATCGTCCCGGCGAGAAGAATTACTACCGGCTGGATATTCGCCACGACATCACTACGTATGCACAGGACTTTGGCGAAAGGGACACGATTATCCAAACCCGTCTCACGGATTTAATCAACCGGGAAGACATAGTGCTGACCGACGGAAATCCGATGACCGATGAAGACGAGGATGATATTTTCGGCACGTACATCGCCAACAAATATAATGTGTTCAGCGATGGCCGCTTCGCCAATGCCAACTGTACGCTGAAAGTTTACACCAACCTTTATGACGGCTACCAACCGGCATATATCTACCACGTCAACCGTAATTGCAGAACTATTACCGTCCGCCTGCTCAGCATTACGGAAGCGGAGTATCGCTACCTGAAAGCGCTGAACTGCCTGGAGTCGGATAACTACGAAGAGGCGCTGATGAAGCCTGTCATTATTCCTAATAATGTAAAAGGCGGACTGGGCTTCGTGGGTATCAGTTCCGAGGCAAGAGTGGTGATGCAGTTGCCGGATGAAATAATCAATTGGGATGATTTGCTACCTTATACCCAGGCTAAGAGCCCGCAGCGCTGACAGGCATTTGTCATTATGCCAATAAAAGCAGCCGATATATATCCATTGGCTATCACATGCACGCATAATATTACATTTACATTACATAAATATCCTAAAAACGGCATTTGTACACCGAAATAATTGATATAAATCAAGAAATGAAGATAGTGTTCATCTTTTCCTTGCTTCTATTTTTTGTGTTATAAAACATGTTTCTACATTTGCAACAGGTAAAAAGAAAAGCTGAGCGCTTAGATTGTTTTCAATAGGTATTAGTTTCTATTAGATTAGTTTTTAGGTATAACAATTAAACAGTAGGTATTATGAAACGTTTAGGATTAACATTAGTGGCAGCATTCTGCCTGAGCATCGCGACATTTGCAGCAGGAAACCAACCTACAACTGCAAAATGGGAAGGTAACATCAACGTAACGAAGTTGAGCCAGTATTTGAAGTTGTCTGCCGACCAGCACCAAGAAGTAGCAAACATTTGCGAATACTTCCAGGAACAAATGGCACGCGCAACGAACTCTAAGAAAAAATCAGGAAAAGTTATTGCGCACTGCAGTTTACGGCAACCTGAAACTGATGAAACAAACTTTGAACGAAAAGCAGTATGCTGATTACACCAAAGTATTGAACGTTACGTTACAGAACAAGGGTATCGAAGTGAAGTAAGTTTCACTTCCGATAAATGCGAAAAAGTATTTGAGATATAAAAGGGGTGCCGAACTTCGTGTTTAGCGCCCCTTTTCTTATCTCTTTCTGACTCAGGTTATTTGATTGTCACCATAGTAGCCCCGAAACCATATTCCTGAAACGAGGCGTCTTGCGGCTTGCAAGTCGGATACTTCCGTTTCAGTTCGTCAAGCACAGCCTTGCGAAGTACTCCGTCGCCCTTGCCGTGGATGAAGACGATGCGCTGCTCGCGCTTATTCTTGTATTGCTCCATCACTTCACGGAACTTATCCAACTGATAGTTCAGTATCTCGCTGTTGCTCATGCCGCAAGTATCATCCAGCAGTTCGCCGATGTGCAAATCAATCTCTATAATTCCATTCTTGGCAGCACCGCGCTTGATGATGGTTTGCGGCTTGGATGCGTCCGGGGCATCGGCCGTTTTCTTCTGGATTAGAGCGTTTTGCAAGTCTTCGGCAGAGACATAGACTTGCTTGGTGGGGAGGTCGTTACGGATGATGTCGTACACCAGGGCGGGTGTCTCGAAGAACTCGGTGCTTTGGAAGGTATGCAGTTTGTAGAACTTCACCGTGTCGATGCGCACTTCTACGCTGACTGCCGGCTTCAGGACAAACGAACGGTTGTCTTTAAAAGGAAGCAATTGCACGGCTACGTGTTCGCGGTCGTTCAGTTCCGACTTCTCGAATTCCTCCAACAAGAGTTTGGTGTTCGGTTCTATCAGACCGTGGGAACGGGCCGACCAAGACTTGCCTTCGGCGCTCAGGTAGGTGTAGTATAGGTAGTAATTGCTGTCGTTCACCAGGTAAGCCTCGAAAGGAGTGGTGCTCACCGCCTTGATGTCTTCCGGAACGAAAGCAAGATATACGTTCAGCACATCTCCCCCCTTCATTTCGGGTTGGCGATAGACAGAAACCTGGGGCTTTGCCAGACGCTCCGCCTGCGACTCTACAAAAGATACTTGCTGAGAAGCAGAGGCGGGACGAACCGGCTGTTCTTCCGCCTTCTTCTTATTGGCAGCCGCCTTGGCTGCGGGAGTGGGAACGTTATAATCGTCCGTCTCAATCACTACACATTCGCGTATGGGCATAGGGATGTCAAAGCCATCCGCATCTTCCACCAAAACAATGTCCTTTCCCTGAAATCCCGTTACAACACCGCCACCTACTTCGCTGAGGAAGCGTACCTTATCTCCTATTCTCATAATCAACTTTATATTTTAATATACTACCTTCTGCGTCATCATGCAGAAGTTTTGCATCGCAAAGTTAGGAATTATTTCCCTTATTCTTCAAATCTATCTAAATATCTGTACCTTTGCAATCCGTAAAAAGAAGCGAAGACATGAAAGAAGATCCTAAACATATTCGAATTAGCGAGTTCAATTATCCGCTGCCCGACGAGCGCATTGCGAAATATCCGTTGCCGGTGCGCGACCAGTCCAAACTGCTGCTCTACCGCCACGGCGACGTATCCGAAGACATCTTTACTTCCCTACCCGCTTATCTGCCTGCCGGAAGCCTGATGATATTCAATAACACCAAGGTCATTCAGGCACGCCTGCATTTCCATAAGGAGACGGGGGCGCTTATCGAAGTGTTCTGCCTCGAACCGATACAGCCGAATGACTACGTGCTCAACTTCCAGCAGACGGAACATGCTGCATGGCTCTGCATGATAGGCAATCTGAAGAAATGGAAAGAGGGGGTGCTGCGTAAGGAAATGACCGTGAAAGGTCAACCGCTTACGCTGACGGCCGAACGTGGTGCGTGTCACGGCACAAGTCATTGGGTGGATTTCCGTTGGAACAATCCGGAGATTACCTTTGCCGATATTCTCGAAGTGTTCGGCGAGCTGCCCATTCCTCCCTATCTGAACAGGGATACGCAGGAGAGCGACAAGGAAACGTATCAGACGGTATATTCCAAGATAAAAGGCTCGGTGGCTGCTCCTACAGCCGGATTGCACTTCACTCCGCGCGTGCTGGATGCCTTGCGCGAAAAAGGGGTTGAGTTGGAGGAACTGACGCTGCATGTGGGAGCCGGAACGTTCAAACCGGTAAAGAGCGAGGAGATAGAGGGGCACGAGATGCACACGGAGTATATCTCCGTCAACCGCACGACGCTGGAGAAGTTGATAGCGCACGACGGCAAGGCCATTGCCGTGGGAACTACTTCGGTGCGAACATTGGAGAGCCTTTACCACATCGGCATCACGCCGCTGAAAAACCCCGATGCTACGGAAGAAGAGCTGCAAGTGAAGCAGTGGCAACCTTACGAAATGAGTTCCAAAGAAGCTGCCACTCCCGCAGTCGAGGCTCTGCAGGCCATTATCCGCTACTTGGACGGTCATGGCATGGAGACGTTGCACACCAGTACACAGATCATCATTGCTCCGGGGTATGAGTACAGAATTGTGAAAGCTATAGTCACCAACTTCCACCAACCGCAAAGCACGTTGCTACTGCTCGTCTCCGCATTTCTGCACGGAGACTGGCGGAAGATTTACGACTATGCGCTCGCCCACGATTTCCGGTTCTTAAGTTATGGGGACTCTTCACTACTAATTCCTTAAAAACAATGAACAGCGATAACAATCAGGAAATGTTCCCCTTGTCGACGAACAAGGCAACATCACAGGAGCCGCCACACGCGGCGAGTGCCACAACGGCAGCAAGCTGCTGCATCCGGTAGCGCATCTGCACGTCTTCAACTCCAAAGGAGAACTATACCTGCAGAAGCGTCCCGAATGGAAAGATATTCAGCCCGGCAAGTGGGACACCTCCGTAGGCGGACACGTGGATTTGGGTGAAAGCGTGGAGATAGCGTTGAAGCGCGAAGTGTGCGAAGAACTGGGTATCACCGACTTCACTCCTGAAACTATCACGAACTACGTCTTTGAGTCCGCCCGCGAACGGGAGCTGGTATTTGTGCACAAGACGGTGTACGACGGCGAGATACATCCCAGTAACGAACTGGACGGAGGCCGCTTCTGGAGCATCGAAGAAATCAAGGAAAACCTGGGGAAAGGTGTCTTCACTCCGAACTTTGAAGGAGAGGTGGAACGGGTGAACTTGCTATAAAGAAAAACACATCATCCATCATAGAAAAACGCATCATCTGTTTGTGTCAAACGGATGATGCGTTTATAGTAAACAGATGATGCGTTTGAGGCAAACGCATCATCTGTTTTTTATACTGCCTAATTACTTAGCCAAGTCCTCAATAACCTTCATAATCTGCTGACCGATTTCCTCGGCAGCCTCCGGTGTACCAGCCTCACTGTAAACACGGATAATCGGTTCCGTATTACTCTTGCGCAGGTGTACCCACTTATCGGGGAAGTCAATCTTCACACCGTCGATGTCATTGATTTCTTCGCTCTTATAGAGTTCCTTCACTTTGGCAAGGATAGCGTCTACATCCGTATCCGGAGTCAGGTCTACACGGTTCTTCGCCATGAAGTATGCCGGATAGGAAGCGCGCAGTTCGCTTACCTTCTTACCTTCGTGTGCCAGATGGCTCAGGAAGAGAGCGATACCTACCAAAGCATCACGTCCGTAGTGGCTGGCAGGATAGATTACTCCACCATTACCTTCACCACCGATAACGGCGCCTACTTCTTTCATTTTGGTAGTCACGTTCACTTCGCCTACGGCAGAAGCAGCATATTGCTGACCGTACTTACGAGTCACGTCGCGCAATGCGCGGGTAGAGCTCAGGTTGGAAACCGTATTGCCCGGAGTATGTTTCAGTACATAGTCGGCAACGGTCACCAACGTATATTCTTCACCGTACATCTTTCCGTCTTCGCAAATCATAGCCAAGCGGTCTACGTCCGGGTCTACCACGAAAGCAACATCGGCTTTGCCGCCCTTCATCAAGTTCATAATGTCGCCCAGGTTCTTTTCCAGAGGTTCGGGGTTGTGCTGGAAGTTACCGGTAGGTTCGCAATAGAGTTTCTCTACATGCTGAACGCCCAGTTGTTCGAGCAATTGCGGAAGGATGATACCGCCTACAGAATTCACACAGTCGATGGCAACACGGAAGTTCGCTTTCTTGATGGCTTCCACGTCCACCAAATCGAGTGCCAGTACACTGTCGATATGCTTTTGATTGTACGTCAAGTCCTTACGGTAAGAGCCGAGTTGGTCTACTTCGGCAAAGTCAAACTCTTCGGCCTCGGCAATGCGAAGCACTTCGTTGCCTTCGGCAGCATTTAGGAACTCGCCTTTCTCGTTCAGAAGTTTCAAGGCGTTCCACTGCTTGGGGTTGTGAGAAGCAGTCAAGATGATACCGCCGCTGGCACCTTCCATCGTCACAGCCAGTTCGGTAGTCGGAGTAGAGGTGAGGTCGATGTCTACTACATCCCATCCCATACCCATCAGGGTACCTACTACTACGTTCTTCACCATTTCACCCGAGATACGAGCATCACGGCCTACAACGATTTTGTTACTTTTTACCGTACACGTTTTGCGGATCAGAGTGGCATACGCAGAAGTGAACTTCACAATGCCCAGCGGGTTTAATCCCTCGCCGGCACTGCCGCCGATAGTTCCGCGAATTCCAGAGATAGATTTGATTAGAGTCATAGGTCAATTATTTAATTTGTTGGTTAGTTCCAGATTTGATATTTCTGAATATCGTAATAATAAGGATAGACAGCCTGCATGGCATTCTGATGTCCCATCTTGGAGGGAACAATCAGCTTTACATGGGCGTAGTTGCGAATATATGGCAACGGTACGAGCCAGCCGGCAGGCACTTGTGTTCCGTAATAGCTGTACATATATTCCTGAAGGAAAAGCCCGGCAATAGAAGAAGAACTAACCGTATAACGGAATTCGTCTACTATTTCAGTCGAATTCAGATTGGATAAAGTCGTATCTTTCTGGAGAATGCCATATTCCATGAAGCGCACCAATACCTGGTCGTTGTTCTTCACCGTGTCCGCCCTATTCGTGGAACCGCGGTCTACAATCTGCATGTATACTCCGCTGGCAAGTTGCACAAACTCATTATCATCAACATTCGTTGTTGAGTCCTGGTCGTAGAATTCTTTTTGGGAGATAACTTTTATATTATGGTCTCTGATATAAGCATTGATGCCGTCTTTTTCTTCTTCCAGCATCTCCGCATAAGTCTTAGTGTTGTCGCAGGCCTGAAAGCCAAAACCGAGTGCCAATAAGGACAAAAAGAATAAAGTAAGTTTCTTCATTTCTGTTATTTAGTAATTTCGTACAAAAGTATCTGATTTCCTCGAAAGTTAAAAGTTGCAGATAATAAAGTTCGTATCTTTTAACTTTAATACCTGACTTCTGTTATCCTTTGGCAGTCAACAACGGCTTAAACTTTTCCAATGCTTGTTCCAACACTTTCTTAGCCTCTTCCATCGTGCCGTAAAACTCTCCACCGGAAGCATTTAGGTGTCCGCCGCCATTGAAGAACTCGGCCGCCAGTTGGTTGCACGGGAATTTTCCTACCGAACGCAACGACACCTTTATCATCGGCTTCTCCGTATCTTCGCGCAGGAAGCAGGAGAAGATGACATTCTTGATGCTCAACGGGATATTCACGAAGCCCTCGCTGTCGCCCCGGATATAGTCGAACTGGCTCTGTTCCTTCTTAGTCAGCGAAATCAAAGCGGCACGGTGGTCGGGATATACTTTCATCTGCGACAGCACGTACCCCATCAGGCGCAAGCGGCTTTCGGAATATGTGTTGAACACCTTCCGGTAGATTTCATCCTTATCGATGCCTTTGGAGAGCAGTTCGCTGATAATAAAATAGATTTCCCGGCTGTTGGAGTTATAAGTAAAGCCGCCCGTATCTGTCATCATTCCGGTGTAGATGCATTCGGCGCCTTCTTTCGTAATGTCACCGAAGTATCCCATCCGGCAAATCAGGCGGAAGACAAGTTCCGAAGTCGATGATATTTCGGGATGGGAAATGATGATGCGGCAAAAGTCTTCGGGGTTGAGATGGTGGTCTACCAATATCTTACGGGCCGGAGAGGCAAGCACGGCCTCCCCCATCGCATCGATGCGGTTAATGGCGTTGAAGTCGAGGCAGCAGATTACGTCCGCTTCGGCTATCAGCTTATCGGCAAACTCTTTATAGCGGTCGTACAGAAGGATGTCCTTGCTGCCCGGCATCCATTTCAGGAAATCGGGGAAAGCATTGGGGACGATTATATTTACGTCCTTGTCTTGTGTATTCAGGAAATGCCATAATCCCAGGGAGGAACCGATTGCGTCTCCATCCGGAGATACATGGGCAACGATTACTATTTTATCCGCACGTTCCATCCACTTGGCAAAGTGGTCTATCTTAGCTTGTTCTATTACTTTAGTCAACATATTAATTATATACGATTTATGTTTCGACGATTGAAGTGGTCTCATTCGTCTGTAACAATTTGAAAGGGCAAAAATACGAAAAAGTTTATGATTTATAACAATATACGAACAGAACCTTTCTCTGAAAGGGAAAGATAGGAATCCCCCCCCCGGCGGATGCAGTCGTTAATCATCCGTTCCCGGTAATAAGCCGAAAAGGAGGAGTCGAACATGACCGTACCCACGGTGAAGAGAGGGAGAAGTTCTTTCAAATCTCCTTTGTAGCCCCGGGATACGTACAGATAATCTATAGCTATCGGTGCATCGGCCGTTTTATGTTGCCAACGATTATCGTACAGCAGGCAGATGCGCTTTCCGGCATAAGACACAATCTGATTGCGGACAGAGAGTTCGGGCAGGGAGCAGTCACCGGTTATCAAGGTCGGGCGTTCCAAGTGCAAGCGGTTCCAGTAGGGAGAAAGCGCACGCTGCAAATAGGAAACTCCGGCACTATCTTCGGAGCGGACCAGCCACGAACAGGAACCGTCCGTCAGGCAATGGACGGAGGGACAACCCCGGACATTATAAAAGACCAGGCTGCGCTGCGGAGTGTGGATAATCGCAGAGAAAGAGTGACAGGAAGTGCAAAGGAGCAAAGCGGACAAAGCCACGTACGTATTGCGAACCGTAGGTCGTAAACATGCGCGATATATCATCCAGAAAGAGAGATACAGCAACAGCACCTCCCATACATCCACCCAAATGTGGTCGAAAGAGGCCAGAGGCAGTTGCTCTATCCAGCGGAGCACACTATTCTGCACGCGTATCAACGCTTCCAGCCCTTCGGCCCAGGCTTGTTGCAAGGCGGGGGAAAGGAGCGAATACAAACAGAAGCACCGCCGCATACATGACCAACGACACGCAAGGTATCACCCACAGATTAGTTAAGAGGAAATGGGTGGAGAAGCGGGAGAAGTATAGCGCAACGATAGGCGCTGTACCTACTTGTGCAGCTATCGAGATAGTAACAAGTCCCCATATCTTCCGAAGAAAATAGTTTTTCATCGTACATAAACCATATATCCTCGGCTGAAAAATCAAGATGGCCGCCACTGCCGAGAAGGACGACTGAAAGCCGACATCAAACAACCAAGCAGGGTTATACAGCAACATCAGGAAAGCCGTTGCCGCCAGTGTATTCAGCGTTAAAGGCTTCTCCGACTGAAACATGGAGAGGATAAGGAGCGAACACATCGTCACCGCACGAATCACCGAAGAAGACAGCCCCGTGAAGAAAGCAAAGCCCCACAGGCAGACGATTGTCAGCAGAAGCAGGAAAGGCTTTAAGAAGCTCCACCGCTTCCACAAAGGGGAAAAGAAAAAGAGGAAAAGCGCGTAGAGAAATCCGATGTGCAACCCGGAAAGTGCCAGCACATGACTGGCGCCCGCCACGGAATAGGTCTCCATAATATCCTCGCTCAACTCGTCTTTATCGCCCACCGTCAGCGCGGACAGCACCGCCAGTTCATCTCCACGAAATCCTAAATGCCGGTAATAGCCGACTACTTTCTCGCGATAATCCAAAGCAACTTGCCGCAAAGTGCGGGAAGTCTCCTGCCCCACTACCTGCCAATGTCCGGCAGCTACATAAGCCGTGCCGCTTATGCCTTTCCGCTTCAGGTAGCGGGCATAATCGAATTCATCGGGATTGCCATTATTGGCAGGTGGAACCAGGCGGGTATTTATCAGCAGTTTGTCGCCTCTGCGCAAAGTGGAGGAAGTTGAGTCTTTCGGAAAATAAAGAAGAAATTCAGTCTTACGGGTATTCTGTAGAAAGGTATCGGCCCGGACTTCGCCCTGCAAGACGGCACGAAACATGACGCTGCGTTCCTTGATTTCGGGATGTTCGGCAAGGGTTATCTGATAGACGTTAGGTCTGGTTGCGTAAAGGTCAGGTTTAGCACCGTAAAGGTCAACTCCAGCATCGTAAACGTCAGCTTTAGCAGTAGGGAATATATATTCCGATTGTGCCAACTGCCGGCTTACCAACGAGCCGCCCAAAGCAAAAAGCAGCAGGAAAACAACCGCTCCATACACCTCATGAAACGCATACCGCCTGTAAAGGATAAATATCCCTACCAGCAACAGCAGCCCGCCCAGCCACACGTACAAAGGCAGTACACAAGGAAACAACTCCCCACATACTATCCCCCCCCACCAACGGCATTAAAAGTCGAAGAAAGGGATGCCGTTGCAGACTGCTCAAATATCCCACCCTAATTGGTATATAACAAGAAGTATCTGTCATTCAGAGCGTAGCGAAGAATCTCTTCTCTATGTGTATAAGGAGAGTAGATTCTTTGCTACGCTCTGAATAACAGATACTAAAGCTTACTGATTAATAAAAATAAGGATTACAAATTCTTCAAAGCGCGAATGGCTTCTTCCGGGTCGGAAGCAGAGAATACGGCATTGCCGGCTACCAACGCATCGGCACCCGCCTCAACCAGGCGCACACCCGCTTCCAGGTTTACGCCCCCGTCCACTTCTATCAGCGCCTGCGAACCGGCCACCGTAATCAGTTCGCGCAGCTCGCGCACTTTCTCTACGGTGTGTTCTATAAACTTCTGTCCGCCGAAACCGGGGTTAACTCCCATTATCAACACCATATAGACATCATTGATAATATCCTTCAGCATCGCCACCGGTGTAGCCGGATTAATCGTTACCGCCGGCTGCATCCCCGCTTCACGGATTTGCTGTATCACCCGGTGCAGATGCGGGCAGGCTTCATAGTGCACATTCATCACATGAGCGCCCAGTGCCTTCACTTCGGGAATAAACTTCCCGGGCTGCACAATCATCAGATGCACATCCAAAGGCTTCTCGGATAACTTTGCCACATACTTCAACACCGGAAATCCGAAAGAGATATTCGGGACAAACACACCGTCCATGATGTCGATATGCACCCAGTCGGCTTCGCTACTGTTAAGCATTTCGATGTCATTCGCCAGATAAGCGAAATTCGCTGAAAGGATAGAAGGAGATATAATAGGTTTCATGACTGCTGTATTCTAAAGTTTATATGAATTAATAACATACAAATGTATAGAAAAGATTTGATACATCCTAATAAACTTTACCGTTCTCCGGAGAACCACTCCTTAAATTCCCCTACCCGGGCTTTACTAACCACTATTTTCTCCGGCGTGGAGCTATGCAGATTAATAGCCAGACGGCTGTTGAACCACAAATCAATGTCTTTCACCGCATCCCGGCAGATAAGATATTGCCGGTTGGCACGGAAGAAGAGTGAAGGGTTCAGGCATTCGGCCAGTTCGTCCAGCGTTTGTGAGAGTACATATTCTTTCCCCTCCGTCGTAACCGCCTTCACAATGCCCTCGGCTATATAAAAATAAGAAATCAAATCGACGGACAAAGGCAAGAGTTTATCTCCCTTGACCGATACAAGGAAGTGGGTTTTATAGCTTTCTTCGCGTTTCAACGCCCGCATCAGTTTCAGGAAGTCCGTTTCGTCCGAATGTTCCCCGTGCAAATGCTTCAACTTCGCAAGCGCCGCCTTCACATCTTCCTCACCGATAGGTTTCAGCAAATAGTCGATGCTGTTGACCTTGAACGCCCGCAATGCATATTCATCATAAGCAGTGGTGAAGATAACGGGACAGTGTATATCCGTATGTTCGAATATCTCGAAAGCCGAACCGTCGGCCAGATGAATATCCATAAATACAAGTTCGGGCATCGGGTGCACGGCAAACCAATCGATGGCATCCGCCACGCTGTCCAAGGCAGTAATGATTTCCACTTCGGGAGCAACCTGCTCCAGCACAGCCGTCAAATTACGAACCGCCGCTTTTTCATCTTCTATTATCAGGGCTTTCATAAAAGAGTATCGGATTTCAGGGTTTAATAAGCGGAATGCAGACACTGAACTTCCCGCTTGCTTCGGTTATCTGTATCTCCTTGCCAAAGAGCAGTTCATAGCGTTTGGAAAGATTAGCCAACCCTATTCCTGTTCCCGAAGGAGCCGTGCGGCGAAGCTGCAAATCATTATCGATGCACAATTGAGCCTCCTTTCCATCCAAAGAAACACAGGTACGGATGTCAATCGTAAGGGGATTTCGGTTGCTGATTTCATTATGCTTGATAGCGTTTTCCACCAAAGTCTGGATGGAGAGAGGCGGCAGACGGTAGTCCATTAAATATTCGTCCACCGCTATCACGAAGCATAAGTTATCTTCATAGCGCATCTTCATCAGGAAGATATACGCGTCCACAAAGTCCATTTCTTCCCTGAGCGCGACGGTATGCGACTCATTCTCCTGCAACGTATATCGAAGCACGTGCGACAATTCGCGGATATAGTCCTGCGCTTTCTCCGGGCTTTCGCGCACGAGGAACTGAAGCGTATTGAGCGAGTTGAAGAGCATGTGGGGATTTAGTTGGTTCTTCAATGCTTGGTACTGGTTCTGAATATTCTCCGCCAACAGCTTCCCGTTCTGAAACAGCACTTCTTGACGTTCGCGTATCAGGTAGCTGATGTAGCACGTTCCCGTCACAATCAGGCTGATAATGAAATCGCGAACCGGATGCAGGTAATGATGTACCATAGCGTCGATGGCCGGAACATTGAAATTGCGGTGCAGATATACGAACAACTCGCCCAGCAACCGGCTCAACAGCCACATAAGTATGAACGACAGCATTATCTTCCACCACGGCATGCGCACCGTAGGATGATTAAATCCGAACAGGACGGTGTTTACCGCAAACAGAACCAACAACGACAGAAAAGTATATCCCACCTCGAACAGTACATCGGCGGATGACATGCCGGGAAACAAGGTTTGCTGTTCCAGTACGTCCGTCAGCGATACCAGTTCCGGAAATGTATCAGGAAGCCGACAGCCAATGACACAAACACCGTCAACTGGATATACTTCTTATTCGTTGTTATCATTCGTACTCTCATATTATTACTTTGCAAAGATAATCATTCTTATCTATTCCTTTTCCATTCTGGCCGATACATACATGCCGGGACGGAATAAAGGGCTTGCATCGGATACTTTGGCGTACAATTCGATGGAACGGTTAGCATCGTCCACCTGCTGTCCTATGGAAACCAGTGTCGCATGGAAGGTTGTCTTTCCCAAACCGTTGACACGGAACTGTACGCGTTTGCCTAGTGCCATCCCTTCCAGGTCTTTCTCGTAAGCAACAAGACGAACCATAGTCTGGCTCTTGTCAATAAGGTCGCAAAGCGGTTCGCCCACATTGAGGTATTTCCCCAAGTTTGCCTGCACATTACTTATATATCCGTTAATGGGGGCTTTGACTTCGATGTAGGGACGGATGCCCGTATCACCCAACGTTTCAGGATTAATCTCCAGTAGACGAAGCTGTGCGGCGGCTGCCTGTACGCGGCTTTTCATGGAAAGGTAATCCGCCTTGCTCTGTTGGAACTTCTTCTGCGAGGCAACCGCTTCATTCGCCAAGGTTTGTTGGCGTTGATACTCTGTTTCCAGATATTCCAACTGCGCACGGCTATCCAGATAGGTTTGCTGCAAATCTATAAAGTCTGGGTTCTCCAAGACTCCGAGCACCGTATCCTTTGCAACGTAGCTGCCCGGAAGCAGGGAAATGTCTTTCACAATGCCTCCCATACTAAGCGTGACAGTTGCGAAGTTACGGGGCGGTATGACCAGTGTTCCGTTAAATGAAGCGGGATTGGCGATAGCCGTGGCGGACGTAACGCCGTCTACCTGCACCGTATCGGCGGCAACGAAAGCCGTCACGGAAGTAGTGTCCACAGCCGGTTGAGTAGCGGCGTTTTCCACGGGTTTGTTTGATGAGTTGCAGGATGCCAACAGCAAAGCCGCAACGGGGAAGATTATCTTTTTCATATTCTATCTGGTGTTATTGATGATACAATTCATATTCCAAGGCGGAGATGTTATATTGGTAAACCGCTTCTATATATCCTTTCTTTATCTCTCGCGCGGCATTCATGCTTTGCACGTATTCCGTAATATCCGTTTCGCTCTCGCGGAACTGCAAGTCGGCGGTCTTTACCAAGTTGTCCGCTTCGGCAAGGGCGCTCGATGTATAAAAGCGGATGCTTTCGCTATAACGGCGGATGCCGGCACGGAGTTCCTCCACACGGTTGTTCAGTTCACGGACGTTGGCATCCGCCTGTGTCTGTGCGATGCTACGTTCAAACTTGACCTGACGCACTTTGCTGTGTTGCGGCAAGAACCAAATGTGGAAAGAGACGCCTACCATCCAAGAGTCAAGCCCTTTCTCCGGAAGAATATTCTGCCGGACATAACCCAGCGACAGTTCGGGGAAGAAGCGGCTGCGCTCGATATTGAGCATCGCTTGCTTCTCGCCCACCTGACTCTCGAAATAGTTGAGATGTGCGGATGAAAGCTCCGGCATATCCATATCGACCGGATAGAGCGAGATATCGGTTTCGTCCGGCACGATAGGTTGTGCCGAGTAGCAAATCCATTGCAAGCGGGAAGCCGCCAGTTTGAGTTCTTCTTCCGCTTGAAACAGTTTGTTGCGCATATCGGAAGCGATAGTAGTAGTCATGCTCTTTTCAAATAGCGTGATGTCTCCCTGCTGATAGCGCAACTCTCACGCCTTCTGCACCCGGTCTGCCCAGTCACTTTGCTCCTTATACATATCCCGGATGTTCCATGCGTAGAGATAGTATGCCCACGCACGTTTCACTTCCGCCTTTACTTCCTTTTCAACCATTTGCTTGTAGTAAGTGCCGGTAGCAACTTGCCTGTTGACAAGGGCGTTCTTGTAGAAAGGAGCCAAAAGAGAGCCGATAGGTTGGGTGACAGCCATTTCCTTATCCTTTCGTTCCGTCCCGTTCAGTTGTCCCCACGAGTAGCTGAACTCGGTGGAAGCCAGTTCCACCACTTCGCCACGGGCGGCACGGGCACGCTTGATATCGGTTGCCGCTATCCGCAAGCGGGGGGTTGTTCCGTACTGACATTTCAATGGCTTGTTCCAGACTAACCGTCTGCGGCACTTCCTGCGCATTGGCATAGGCAGGCAAGCAAACCAGCAACAGAGACAGGCCGAAGCCCAACCATTTCTTTATCTTACCACGACGTAACATAACTGCGGAGTTTACAATATAATAGAATACCGGAATAATCAATAAAGTCAAGATGGTAGAGACAATCAGCCCGCCGATAACGACCGTTGCCAACGGACGTTGAACCTCTGCACCCGCCGAAGTGGCTATTGCCATAGGGACAAAGCCCAGTGAGGCTACCAATCCCGTCAGGAATACCGGACGGAGTAGTTGCGGGCAACTCTCACGGATAATGCGCGAGGTGGACATCGGGTATGTGGTGCTCTTTCGGACATCATTAAAATGGTTAATCATCAAGATACCATTGAGCACCGCCACACCAAACAATGCGATAAAGCCGACGCCTGCCGAAATGCTGAACGGAAGCCCGCGCAGCCACAGTGCCAAGATACCGCCGATGAGCGACAAAGGCACGGTGCTGAACACGACCAGCGTATAAGTAACCGACTTGAACGCAAAGAAAAGCAACAGCAAGATGAGCGACAAGGCTACCGGAACGACAATCAGCAAGGTATTAATCGCATTTTGCAGGTTCTCAAACTGTCCGCCATACGAGAAGTAGTATCCGGGGCTCAGTTTGATATTCTTCTCCAACGTATCTTGTATTTCGTTTACTACCTGCTGAATATCGGCATCACGGACATTCACCCCAATCACGATACGCCGCTTGGTCGCGTCACGGTTTATCTGCAACGGGCCGTTTATCAAGTCAATCGTCGCTACCTCGCTGACGGGTATTTGTATTCCTTCTGTAGTACGGACAAACAGCTTATCGAGGTTCAGGTCTTTCACCTTATCATAATCGAGGCGAAGCACCAAGTCGAAACGGCGTTCGTTCTCAAAGACCACTCCGGCAGCCTCACCGGCATAAGCTGTGCGGACCATAGTATTCAGTTCTTCTATATTGATGCCGTAACGGGCTATCTTGGCACGATTGTATTTCACCACCAATTGCGGCAATCCCATAGCCTGCTCCACTATTACATCCGAAGCACCGGGAATATTCTCCACATACTTCGCGGCTTCCTTAGCTTTGGCATACAGTTCCGTCATATCCTCGCCATACAGCTTAACGGCTATATCCGCTTTCGCACCGGTCATCAACTCATTAAAACGGAGTTGGATAGGCTGGGAGAAGTTAAATTCTGCACGTTCGGCAAGAGGTTCGAGCGCGGCTTTCATCTTATCTACCATTTCGGCACGGCTTGAAGCACTGGTCCACTCTTTAAAGGGTTTCATGATAATCATCACGTCGGCATCTTCCACCGCCATCGGATCGGTAGGTACTTCCGCCGTACCAATCTTGGCAACTACATGCTTGATTTCAGGGAACTTCTCCATCAAAGTTTCTTCAGCCAGACGGGACAGTTCAATACTTTCCGTCAGCGAACTCCCTGCAGGAAGCGTCATCTGCATGGCGAAGTCTCCTTCATCCAGCGTAGGAATGAACTCCGCTCCCAATTTGGTAAACAGGAACAGGCTGACTGCCAGTGCCAGAAAAGCCGCAGAAACAGTGATGCATACATGGTGTAGACACCAGCCCAATGCACGGTGATAGACACGGTTCAGTTTCTCAAAGAAATAATCAGCGAACACCTTCTTATTCTTAATCTTATGGTTCAGGAAAAGGGAAGCCATCATCGGAACATAGGTTAGGGATAGCAACAAAGCGCCTATGATACAGAATACCAATGTCTTTGCCATTGGAGTGAAGTATTTGCCTTCAATGCCGGTCAAAGTCAGTATCGGGAAGAATACAATCAGAATGATGAGAACGGCAAAGGTGGCGGAACGCACCACATTGCCGGCTCCTTTCTCCACTTCCGCATCCATTTCGTCGCGCGTTAGGGTACGCCCGCGAAACTGACGGCCATATACATGCGCCAATATTCCTTCCAATATCACGATAGACCCGTCCACCACGATACCAAAATCAATGGCACCCAAGCTCATTAGATTTGCGGAAACTCCGAAAACACGCATCAGGATAAAGGCGAAAAGCATAGCCAGAGGAATGACGGAAGCCACGATAAGTCCTGCACGGACATTCCCCAAGAAAACAATCAGCACAAGAAAGACGATAACCGCACCTTCTATCAAATTGCGAACAACAGTAGAGATATTCCGGTTCACCAGTTCCGAACGATTCAGATAAGGTTCTATGCTGATGCCTTCGGGCAAGATGTGCTGCACCTTCTCCACCCGTTTCTCCAGTTCGGTAGTCACGACATTCGCATTAGCTCTTTTCAGCATCATGGCAATGCCGCCCACACACTCGCCCTTGCCGTCCATGGTCATGGCGCCGAAACGCTTGGCACTCCCGAAGCGCACGGTGGCCACATCGTCTACATGAATGGGGATGCCGTTGCGATTGGTCACCACTACACGTTCTATATCCTTCAGACTGTTTATCATACCTTCCGAACGGATATAATAGGCACGGTTCACCTTTTCTATATAGATGCCGCCCGTATTCTGGTTGTTGCGGCTCAGAGCCTCGAACACTTCGCCGATAGTGATATTGAGGGAGTACAGCGCGTCCGGGTCTACCGCCACTTCATACTGCTTCAGATTACCGCCGAAGCTGTTAATCTCCACAATGCCGGGGATACCGGATAACTGGCGCTTCACAATCCAGTCCTGAATGGTGCGCAACTCCATAGCGTCGTACCGGTCTTCATAGCCGAGAGCTACCTGCAAGGTGTACTGGTATATCTCGCCCAATCCGGTAGTAACGGGCATCAGTTCGGGAGTACCCAGTTCCGTAAGTATCTCGCCCGCCACCGTCTGTATCTGTTCATTGATAAGTTGCCGCGCCTGCAATGTAGGCACACTTTCTTTGAAAACAACCGTGACTAAGGACAAGCCGAAACGGCTGACCGAACGTATTTCTTCCACATTCATAATGTTGCTCATGGCAATTTCGATAGGGAAGGTTATCAACTGCTCCACTTCCTGCGGAGCGAGCGTCGGCGATACGGTAACAATCTGTACCTGATTATTTGTAATATCGGGCACAGCGTCAATGGGCAATGTCAGCATTGCATAGATACCGCCAATGAAGAGGAAGAGTGTCGTCAGCCCGACGAACAGCTTCTTTCTGACAGAAAAACGTACTATTGCATTAAACATTTTTATCGGGTTTTAAATGATAATGCAAAAATAGCGTTACAAGCTATTCGTTACGGAGAAAAGTAAGTGAAGCGGAAAGATTGGCTGTTAAAATGTCTGAAAACAAAAGTGAAGGTTGCATCACTGTACCTTCACTTCTTCTGTCAAGCGTAATCCACGCAACAGTTCATCTATTTTCAGTCTTTTCTTGCCGGGAAGTTGCAGGGAACGCACTCCGATGAAGCCGTCCGCTGCGGCTATACGTAAGTAAGTCTTACTATCGGTCTGCACGGTTCCCACAAGCAGTTGATGGGCTTGCGGCAGTTTCTCCGTTTCAAAGATTTTCAGTACGACTGTCGTCCCGTCGGGCTGTACGAGTTCCGTCCATGCTGCCGGATAGGGAGAGAGGCCACGTATAAAGTCATAAATGCGTTTTACGGGTTGGTTCCAGTCGATACGGCAAGTATCCTTAAAGATTTTCGGTGCGGGACGCAACTCACCCACCGCCGCCATTTCTTCCTGCGGGATAGGTTTCACTGCATCGGCAAGAATAGCATCGACCGTCTCCGTCACCAAGCGACCGCCCAACATCATTAGTTTGTCATGGACGATACCTACGTCGTCCGTATCGGCTATCGGCACACGCACTTGCTGAATGACTTCGCCCGTATCAATCTCGTGTTTCAGGAAGAAAGTGGTGATACCTGTCTCTTTATCACCGTTGATAACCGCCCAGTTGATAGGCGCAGCCCCGCGATACTGCGGCAGCAAGGAGGCGTGCAGGTTGAATGTACCCAAACGCGGCATGTTCCATACCACCTCCGGCAACATGCGGAAAGCGACTACTATCTGCAAATCGGCTTTCCATGCACGCAAAGTCTCAACGAAAGCCTCATCTTTCAACTTCTCGGGTTGCAGCAACGGCAGGTCATGTTCCAGCGCATATTGCTTCACCGGAGAGAACTGTACTTTGTGTCCGCGTCCCGCCGGCTTATCGGGCATCGTCAATACTCCTACCACGTTATAGCCACCTTCAACAAGGCAGCGCAAAGGTTCCACCGCAAACTCCGGCGTCCCCATGTATACTATTCGTAAATCTTCTTTCATTTGTACATTGTAAATGGTAAATTGTAAATGCCCTTAGTCTTCCGAGAAGTGTACCAACACCTGACGGTAAGAATTGAATATCTTCGATTTGGAGACAAAGCCGAGATATTTGCCTTCCGCATCCACCACCGGCAAGTTCCATGCTTTCGTATCGTCGAAGGTACGCATCACCTGCTCCATACTGTCTGTATCATACAGCCGTGCCGGAGCCGAAGTCATCAACTTACCCACCGTGAAACGATGATACAACTCCTGCCGGAACATGATATTACGAATATCATCGAGCAGAACGATGCCTATCAGTACATCATTCTTGTCCGTCACCGGGAATATATTACGATGGGAAGTCGAGATAGCCTTCACCAGTTCGCCAAGCTCCATTTCGGGATGCACTACGACAAAGTCTCTCTCCACCACATTCTCTACTTTCATCAAGGTCAGCACGGCTTTATCCTTATGATGAGTCAGCAATTCGCCTTTCTTCGCCAGACGCATGGAGTAGATACTATGTGGCTCGAAGACGATAATCGTCAGATAAGAGCTGACAGAGACAATCATCAACGGCAGGAACAAGTCGTATCCGCCCGTCAACTCCGCTATCAGGAACACACCTGTCAACGGCGCGTGCATAACACCGCTCATCACGCCTGCCATGCCCATTAATGCAAAGTTCTTCTCCGGCAAGAAAGGGGATATCTCAAACTCATTGCTGAAATGGGAAAAGATAAACCCACCGATACAGCCCAGATACAGCGAGGGCGCAAAGATACCGCCACAACCGCCGCCACCATTCGTAGCGCTCGATGCAAATACCTTAAAGATAACAATCAGCAACAGATACAGAAGCAACATCTGCCCGTGACCGTAGAAGAAGGAGTTATTCATCACCGTGTCCCATTCTACATTACGAGTTCCGTTCAACAGCAGTTCAATCGTATCATAGCCTTCACCGTAGAGCGGCGGAAAGAGGAATATCAATATACTCAACATCAAACCGCCCACAATCAGCTTCTTATAAGGTACTTTCAGCCTGCCGAACATGCCTTCCACCGAATTCATAGCCCGTGTAAAGTAGAGCGAAATCAATCCGCAGAAGATACCCAACATAATAACGTATGGAATACGTTCCAGTTCGAAAGCTTGGTCGAGGTGAAACTTAAACATGGCTTCCGTACCCGTCACGATATAGGATACCGTAGCCGCCGTCACCGCTGAAATCAGCAACGGAAGCAAAGAGGACATCGTCAAGTCTATCATCAGCACTTCCAGCGTAAACACAAGGCCTGCGATGGGCGCCTTGAAGATGCCCGCCACCGCGCCGGCAACACCACAGCCTACCAGCAGTATCAGCGTACGGTGCTCCATTTTGAATATACTTCCAAGGTTGGAGCCGATAGCCGAACCGGTCAGCACAATCGGCGCCTCCGCTCCTACCGAACCACCAAAGCCGATTGTTATGGAACTGGCAATGATAGACGACCATGTGTTATGCCGCTTGATGCGTCCCTGTCTGCGGGATATGGCATAAAGTATCTTGGTTACCCCGTGCCCAATATCATCTTTTACCACATAGCGCACAAACAGCCCTGTAATAAAGATACCTACCACCGGATAAACCAAATAGAGGTAGTTTGCTTCAGTCGCATTGAAATTCTCCGTCAGGAAGTTCTGTATCCAGTGTATCAATTCCTTCAGTATCAGTGCAGCAAACGCCGTACAGATACCTACTACAAAACTGAGCACCAGTATGAACCGCTTCTCCTTGACATTTTTCTCACGCCAGATAATGAAACGCTGCAACCAGCCAATTCTCTCTCCTGTCATTGTCCTCATTCGCGGATTATTTTAATAACGCCCCCTTTATCAAGTTTAATGATGCTGGACGGTTTAGAGTTACCGGTTTCTTCCTGCCTGTATACTACAATATAATCGACAGCCGACTTTACGTCTTCACTGATTTCACTGAAACTTTTGGGAGAAGGTTGCCCGCTGATATTGGCGGAAGTAGAAACAATCGCTTTACGGAATTGCTGGCAAAGCCGTTTGGAAAATTCCTCATTTGTCACCCGGATACCCACGCTGCCGTCTTCAGCAAGCAGGTTGGAAGCCAGATTGCGTGCACCCGAGTAAATAATAGTCAACGGCTTGTCCGCCAGTTCTATCAAGTCCCATGCCACTTCCGGCACATCCTGAACGTAGAAATCAACCTTTACGGGAGAGTCTACCAACGCAAGCATCGCCTTACTGTCCGAGCGTTGCTTAATCTCATACACACGGCGCACCGCATCTTCGTTGGTAGCGTCACAGCCTATTCCCCAAATAGTATCGGTAGGGTAAAGAATCACCCCGCCTTCGCTCATCACCTGGCAGGCTTTTTTGATATCTTCTATCATTTCTTGATTATAAAAGAGTGATTAACACGCAAAAATACTATTTTTGCACTGATTAATAAAAAAGTTTAAGAGAAAACAATGGAAGAAATTTAATTTAACCACACTCTCCCCATACAACTACGCTTTAACGATGTTGACAAGCTCGGTCACGTGAACAACACCGTATATTTCTCTTTCTATGATTTAGGCAAGACCGAATACTTCGCTTCTGTGTGTCCTGACGTGGATTGTGAGAAAGACGGCATTGTTGTTGTCCACATCGAAGCCGACTTCGTCGCACAGATTTACGGTTCCGACCATATCGCAGTGCAAACCGCCGTTACAGAAATAGGCACTAAAAGTTTTCACCTCGTTCAGCGCGTCATCGACACGGGAACACAAGAAGTGAAATGTGTCTGTCGCTCCGTCATGGTGACTTTCAACCTCGAAAAGCATGAATCCAAGCTGCTGACGGAAGAATGGATTGAAGCTATCTGCCGATACGAGGGACGGGATGTGAGGAAAGAAAAAAAGAATGGCTGATTTAGTTTATCAACCATTCTTTCATATTTCGTTCTTCCACATGTGTAAAGGCGAAATGTATCTTCTTTTTTAGTTATTTTCCTGCACACGGCGAGTAGTATGGGCGTCATAATCCTCCATACGGCCCATTGTGATAGAATTATTAGTGACTCCCATAGCCGTCCTTAAATCCATCACAGACATATAGCCCGTCCGCCCCACATTGTTCAATTGTGTTATATTGGGCGGATAACCAGTAAATCTTAGATACGTCCTGTTATCCGTCTCATCATATTTTAGGAGCGCCCCTCCATTAGTAGCTGCCGCGTCAGCAGGAATTTTCCCACTATTATAATCTATGAGTATTTGAGCATCAGACTTTTGAGGTATCCGCCAGCCTGCCGGACAAGGGTCATGCACCGTCTTTGTTGTAGCCCATATCGCTTTCGTATATTCCTTACACCAATGTGATGCACCACCAATAGAAGTGCTACCGGCAATATCCACCGGATGCCGATAAGCATCCTGCAAACTCACAGCAGCATCACTGCCATTGATTTTTGCAGGTACTATCGCATAAATGCCATTCGCTTCATATCTGTTCATTATATGCTTGGGCGGTGAAGTCGCACTCAAAGTAAATTTATAAACTTCCTCTATTTCTTCCGTAGTATAACTACTCGGAAACGGGTCTTTACGTCCTTTTTGGTAATGGAAGCCACTGACACGTGACTTATCTAATGTCTCTTTAGGAACAGTTATCGCCCCCTCATAAGCACCTAAATTTCTATCCATCATCATCGTTGATGAACTTCCTAACTTAAATTTTCGCTTATTCTCCGGTTCTAACACTGTAAAAGCGCCTGTTGCATCAGGATTATAATCCGTCACCCATACATGCCAACTCCAAAGGATATTGCCGCTACCGTCACGAGCGGCAATAACTCCGCCACCTCCGGTCGTATTGGCTGCCACCCGACAATAAATACGGCATTGGTTCCTGCCCGTTGCCGGTCCGGTGAAAGCCGTACCGTCCGCATTTCTTATATCTACAATATTAGTATGGTCTTTGTCCGAATTAGCAACCCCCATTGTCGCTTCGCCCAAGTCGCCATTCTCTTTTATCTGCCAAAGCAATTCCACCGACTGAATGCCGATGCCGTTAGTGCACCAGTCCGCCAATTGTTGGTTCAGAATATCAGTGTTCCCTTGACGAAATGCAAACGGGTCGAAGCAGAACGCGCCACCCGGTGCCACCATAAAGCAGTTGGCGGTAGGCACAAAATTATCATTATTATCGGCAGCAGATACTGGATTGATATAAGTCACTCGTCTATCACTCAAAGGAATACCCGTATGATCGAAGTTCACTTCGTAATTATAATCTTTATTGCGGTAAAGGTTGAAATCTTTAGAAGAACCGCTACCGATGTACACACGATAGTTCAGTTTCTCCTTATCCACTTTATTATTTACGGCAATGAAACTTATATAGAAACTTCCCGTAGGAGCATTGTCTTTGATACGCAAAAGGTCCGAAGTAGCAGCACCATTCTCACCACGCACGTTGGTGGGAACCCAACAGGAATAAGAGCCTTCATTTTTAACATCAGGCACTACCAAAGAAGTGAATTGAGATACAAGTTCGGGATACGAACCGTCCTTTTCCGACTTGTCTACCACAGCATAGTCCAACGGAACACTCTGTATCAAGACCTGCCGCATCGTATAATCCGTCACCTTGTAATGCCAAGTCACAGTCAGCCGTGCCGCCAGCCGCTTCAGCAGCAGACGGGTATCATAGCTTCTTTCCTTACTCTGAATCACAGCCACACCATTGACAGTGGCTACCTTTACATTCTTCAGATGAAGAACATAAGGCATTGCGTTCATAGCATTTGCCTGATTAGGGTCAATCGCATTAATGACCGACGAGTTGACTACTACCTTCTTTTGTACATCGTCCAAAGACTGAGAGCCTAATGCGCCGACCGCCGCACCACTGCCGCGAGCTACTATTACCAATTGGCAATCTTCCCTTTCTTTTAGCGATACATTCAAATGCGTCCCCACATCGACCGTAGCATAAGTAGCTCCCGTACCTGTTATATAATCCCCATTCGTCTCATATTGCCGGATTTCCGGATTATACAGTTTATCAGGAACATCCGTAGAAGCACGGGGTACCACTGCGGGTATCAGGGACTGTCTAACAAGTTTAGTCAGTCCTTTTTTGCAGGCAAAAAGAAGGCTTT
>JAJQAY010000098.1 GCA_021203515.1 Bacteroides sp.
CCCTTTGGGCACCCACCCCCTCCGGCTCCCCCGGTATCGGGGGGGGGCAGCCTCCCAGGAGGAGGGGAGTTGAGATAGAACCGCTAAATTCCCATTTAATTCAGAACTGCACGAAAATGAATAGAAATAAGACCCCTCACTCCTCTAAAGGGGAAGATGAATACTCCTGATTATAAACTAAGCCTTTCAGCCTATTTAGCTCAAAACCGTAATTGCTAATTTTTAGCTACATTTGAAGGACGAATGTGTAGTGTGATGCTTGCTTTGTGACGGACGATAAAAAGCCGCCCCCTGGGGGAGGGGCGGCTTCTGAAATTAAATACCTTTTCAGGTAATTTAGAGGATTAAGAGTTTACTGTGACTGAACTCCAAGTTTGGTCAAGCCATGATGAGGTGTCGGCATCAGGGGTACCAGTAGAGCCGTCTTTCACGGTAACAGCACAGCTACTGTAAGTTACACCTTCGAAAGCACCTTCACCTACAGTTCCAAGTACAGCAGTACCGAAATCGATTGATGTAAGCCCTGTGTTAGCAAATGCTTTTGCACCAACTGATGTTGCGGCAGCAAATTCAATAGATGCCAACTTTGTACAACCACTGAAGGCATTATCACCAATAGTTTCGATATTGGCTAGAGTTACTGACTCCAAAGCAGCACATCCGGCAAATACACTTTTAGGAAGTACTGTTATTGTGGAAGCCAGCGTAGGCAGAGTTGTCAGACTTTCACAACCGCTGAAAGCGCTTATACCGAGCGTTGATACTTCATTTGCTTGTATATCAGTCAATGATTTGCAACCGGCAAATGCACTTGCACCGATTTCTTTCAAAGCAGTAAATTCAGGAGCAACCAAGGCGCAACCTGCAAAGGCATTTTCGCCTACTGTGGTTACCTCAGCCACAGAATTCAATGTAGCCAATGCTTCACAACCTGCAAAGGCACTTGCGTCGATTTCAGTGATAGCATCAATTCCGGTGAACGAAGTCAAAGATGTACAGCCTTCGAATGCACTTGCAGGAATAGCGGCAAATGCGGACCGGTCAAATCGACTGACTCCAAAGCTGTATTCTTGAATGCTCCTTCAGGCATTTCTGCACCGGCAGTTGAGTTGCTGATTGTCAATGTTCTCAGAGGTTCATAGCCTGCCAATGCAGCCCAGTCGCCTGTGCCCATTGCTACACTGCTACCGGTAATATTAATATTAGTATAGATTTTACACTCGGCAGCATATCCTTCGATAGCAGCAGCTACATCGCCATCGTCATTAGTCATCTCAAGAGTCTTTGCGTTAGCATCTCTCTCCCATGCCGTCAGGAAAGTAGAGCCTACCAGTTTTTCACCACTTGCCTTCTTTACGAAAGCCACCGTCAGTTCGGCTACCATACCTGCTTTAATATTGCTTCCTGTCAAAGTAATCTTAGCACCATCGGCACCTTCTTTCACGGCTTTTACTTCCCAAGCTGCGTCAGCACGAGTAATGGCAACACCTGCTGCGCCAGTACATGCCACGTCGGCACGGACAACGTCCAAATCTTCAGCCTTCCAAGTTCCCGGCAAGGCTACCGTATATTCGGTTGCTTCACCAACAATGAATTTGTCAGAGCCGATAATTTCCAATGCACCCTGAGCTACATTGACTTTATATTCTACCTCGCTGAAAATAAAGGTGATAGACAATCCGTCTGCGCTTACACTTGCATTGAGTGGGCCAGCTATACCTTGCTCGCCTTGTATGCCTTGTTCGCCTTTGTCGCCCGTAGCCTGAATATGGTTTCCTGCTGCGTCCGTCAACCAATTGCCGTCTACCTTCCAGCATACTTTACCACTTACCTCGTCGAGTTCAGCAGTAAATTCCGGAGTTCTTGTAGCAGGTATTTTCTGGTTGTTGTCATCCAGCAGCGGCTCATCACCAATATACCAATAGAAGACACCGCCTTCTTCCTTTACGGTTACTGATTTGCCGTCAGCTCCGTCCTTGCCGTCCTTGCCGTTTACGCCGTCTTTACCGTTCGTTCCGTCAATTCCGTCCTTGCCGTTTACGCCGTCTTTACCGTTCGTTCCGTCAATTCCGTCCTTGCCGTTTACGCCGTCTTTACCGTTCGCTCCGTCAATTCCGTCCTTGCCGTCTGCACCGTCTTTACCGTCGGTTCCGTTCAGGCCGTCTTTGCCGTCTACGCCATCTTTGCCGTCGGCTCCGTTCAGGCCGTCTTTACCATTCTTGATGGTGGCCACCGTGCCATTGCCGAACGTGATTTCGTATCCGCCTGCCACTTCTTTCACGGCCTTCACGTAGTCGCGTCCTTCCACGGTTGCGATAGCGGCTTGTATGGCTGCAATATCTGATTTCATTTGGTCTTCGAGGGTGCTGACGCGTTTGTCGAGGTTTTCTATCTGACCCTTCAGCACGGTATCATCGTAATCGTCGCCACAAGAAGTAAATCCTGCGGTGCAGAGAGTAGCCGCGAGTGCTACTGCTATAAATTTGTTTGATTTCATAAAAATAAACTGATTAATTTTATTATTTGTTTTGTTTATCTCTGTGGATATAAGTATCCACTGCTTCATGCAGAATGAAGCCTGTCCTGTTGAGGAGAAGTAGTTAGTGCACTGTCTGTTTCTTATCTTTTATTGTTGTGCCCCTCGTTCCCCTGAGATGGCGTGATACAATAAAAAAAGCGCGGGAACCGTTGAATATTTGTCCCATTCTCAGGCTCTCGCATGCCCACTCAGTAGATAAATAACAACAGTAGCCCGCACCTATATGTATACAGACAATCTCCCCCACACAAAGTTATGCCTAAAACAATGGAGGAATTGAGTATATAACAAAAGCACGGGCGTTGTTGTTATCATCTTCACTGAGTTCAAATTTGCGAGATTTGAGAATGGAAGATAATAACAAAACGCCTTTTCGTAAATATGTCCCTTCCTGATAGACTACAATAGTGGTATATCAGAAATTGCGACAAAGGTATGAAAATAAATTAAATTTGTACGCTAAAAGACAAAATAATCGAAAGAAAGGGACATAAGAATAGAAAGACCCCTATCCAAAGTCACCTCGTCCGCTATGTAAACTTGCTTTCTATACTACCATTACTTAAAACTAAAGCTTTAGTTTTAAGTCTGCATTACGATAATGACAACTCTTCCTCCCTATGAAAGTAGGTTTTCCTCGCACTGATGAAAAGATTGAAGCGCGCGTAGTTTGTAAGGGAGGGGATTTGCTTGAAAGATGGGTGAATGCAAGCAGATTATTATTCGAACGAAACGTAGTGTTTGGTTAACACATCATTTGAAGACAGCGCATGGAAAACAACCTAAAAGTTGTACAACTAAGAATTATTCATTATCTTTGTACTAACAAATAATGCGATTATGACCTTTGATGATATTACAGAAGATGGCAGACTTTGGGCTGTCAGATATGATAATCAGGCAGATAATGCTCTTTATAACTTGTTTGAACAGTGGAATGATGTCATTTGGTTACATTCTTTTTTAAAGCAAACATAGATGATTTAACGTCATACTTCAAAATTACTGATGTTAATAAAGCAATTTACGATACCATTGAAGATAGTGAAAGGCTGGAATGTTTAATAATGGATATTTCACCTGAAGCCGATTTAGATGCTCTATTCCGTCCTTTGGAGAATAGCAGAACAAATGAAATGATATTAGGGAGGGAAAAAGCAAGGCTGAAAAAGAACATTCATCATGTTTCATGGCTCAGAATATATGCATTAAAATTGTCATCAGGTATTTATATCATAACAGGTGGCGCCATTAAACTGACGGCAACGATGCAGGAGAGAGAGCACACGCTGAATGAGTTGGCTAAAATGGAAAAGGTACGCCAATTTTTACTTGATGAACATATTATTGATGATGAAAGTTTTATTGAGTATTTGAAAGAATTATAATAGAAAGGAGGTTCTATGGACTCAATAGTAAGAAAAATAAGAGCGCATTCTTCTGCAACACCAACCCGGTGGAGAGAAGAAGCTGAATATCGTTTAGAGAATAAGGCATGGTTACGTTATTCTCAAATGATAGCTGCAAGAATGCTGGACAAAATGGAACTTCTTGGAATGACGCAAAAGACCCTTGCAGAAAGAATGGGATGTAGCCAACAGTACATCTCTAAAATTCTGCGTGGAAAAGAAAATCTTTCGCTCGAAACTTTATCTAAAATTGAAGATGCACTTGAACTCCAATTGGTATACGAACCGGAGTCAGTGTGATAAGCAATTTGCCTGAAAGGTGAGTGAATGCAGGCAGATTATTATTCGAATGAAACGTAGTGACTTATTCTTTCCAAATCGGTTTCTGTGAACTCCTCATAGAGGGTAACGGTTTCAGGCTGTGGAGTGCTCCCTGCTTTTTGCGGTATTCTACGAAGGCTTTGGCTTGGTAGAAGTTGATGTAGAGGTGGTTGCGCAGGCGTTCGATGCTTGTGCGGTTCAGGTTGATGGGGCGGATGGTGGCTTCGTCGATACGAAACCATGCTTGCAGGGGATGGTAATCGAGGTGGATGTCTTGCAGTTGCTCAATCCGGTAGAAGCCTCCCAGGCGTTGGCGGTAGCCGGTAATCAGGCGGGCAATACCGCTGCCTATACCGGGGATTTTCTTTAGTTCGGTGGTGTCGGCGCTGTTTAGTTCGAGAATGGTGCCGACGGGGTATTTATAGATACTGTCTCTTTTGGTTTGGGTGAGATAGAGGGAGGCTAGTGTTCTGGTGGTATCTTCGGGAGCTATATATAGGTAAGGTGAAAGGCGGCGGTATTGCTCTTCCGTCAGTCCGTACACTTTCCTGAAATCTTTCGCTTTGCGGAACTTGCCGCCCTTCTCGCGATAACGGAGGATGTTCTTTGCCATCCAGCCCGGCAGGCCCAGTTGGCGGAGGGTGGCGGAGTCGGCGGTGTTCGGATTGAAAGAAGTCAGGACGGTGGGGACGGTTATTGTGTCTTCGGATATTTCGGATAATCGGGACGGCTGCTCTTCTCTTCCTCGCGTACGGAGGCAATGAAAGCATCGTATTCTTCCAAAGAGGTAATCTGCTGTTGGACTTCCACATCTGAGAGTCCCTGCCGGTCTTGCCAAAAGGAATAAAAATACCCGGAGAGAAAGATGAGCGCTATTCCTGCGATGAGCACAAGAATGCCTCGTCTTTCTCCCCGGGAGAAGTATAAGAAGTCTTTGAACGGGTTCCTCATTCCTGCTTATTTGAGGAAGCCCAGTTCGTTGATAAAGATACATCCGATGCCTATCGGCGCAATAAACTTCAGGATAAAAATGAGGAGTTTATAGAAATGTGCTTTCAGAGCACCGTTGTTGCTGATTTCTTCCCAGACAATCTTCTTATCCAGATACCAGCCGGTGAAGATGGAGATGAAGAAGCCGCCCACGGGCAACATAATCTTTGCCGTAACGAAGTCGAACAAGTCGAATAAGTTCAGCCCGAATATCGTGTAATTCTTTCCTACACCCAAGGACAGCGAGCAGAGGATGCCCAGGAACATGCATCCGGCGGTGACCAGTCTTGCCGCCTTGCCGCGCGTGAAGTTGAATTCTTCGTGCAGGTAGGCCGTCACTACTTCGTGCAGGGAAATGGTGGATGTCAGTGCCGCCAGCGCCAGCAAGATGTAGAACATCAGCGACAGGATGGCTGCCAGCCACGGAATGTTGCCGAACGCCTGCTGGAATACATTGGGCGTGGTGATGAACAACAGACTAGGCCCTGCATCCGGCTGAATGCCTACGGAGAATGCAGCGGGGAAGATGATGAAGCCTGCCAGGATGGCGACCATTGTGTCGATGGCAGACACGTTGAGGGCAGTTCGGGTCAGGTTCGTATCGTTTCGGAAGTAGGAGGCATAGGTGCATAGACACCCCATTCCCAGGCTGAGGGAGAAGAAAGCTTGTCCCATTGCTCCCAGAAAGACATTGCCGTCCACTTTGCTGAAATCCGGTTTCAGCAGAAACTCGACGCCTGCTCCTGCGCCCGGCAGCGATACGGAGCAGATGGCGAGCACTATCAGCAGGATAAACAGGATAGGCATCAAAATCTTAGCCGATTTCTCGATGCCTTTCTCTACTCCTTTGACGATGATGAAATGGGTGGCGAGCAGGAACAGTATCAACTGAAGCACCGGACGCCACGGGTTGGCGGTGAACTGATTGAAAGAGGTAATGAAATCTGCCGCCGACTTTCCGGCAAAGCTGTTGGTAGCAGCCTCTCCGATGAACTCCAGTGTCCAACCGGCCACTACGGAATAGTATCCCAGAATAAGAAATCCCGTCAGTACTCCCACGCGTCCTACCCATCGCCAGTGGGTGCCCGGTGCGAGCTTTTGATAGGCTCCGGCTGTGTTGGCGCGCGAGTGGCAGCCGATAAGAAATTCGGCTATCATGATAGGAATGCCTAGGATGAGTACACAAACCAGATATATGAGGATGAAGGCGGCGCCACCGTGATTTCCCGTCTCGAAAGGAAACCGCCAGATGTTGCCCAGACCAACCGCAGAACCCGCCGAGGCGAGTGTCACGCCTAGCTTGCTCCCAAAGTTAGCTCTATCATTTCTTGTCATAAAACGTAAATTTTTCTTTCAATTCGTTATTATTGCTTACTAAAATGTGCAAATATAGAAAATGTTCCATACTTTTGCACGCAAATTGTTCATAAATTGAGATATGCTATATTATATTAAGAAATATCCGGTGTCGCTTGCGATTATTCTCTTGGTGATTTATCTGTCTTTCTTCAAGCCGCCCAAGACTGAGTTGGAC
Organism: Bacteroides sp.; assembly: GCA_021203515.1. GTDB lineage: Bacteria > Bacteroidota > Bacteroidia > Bacteroidales > Bacteroidaceae > Bacteroides. The sequence continues at coordinate 6,794 of JAJQAY010000098.1, forward strand.
ACCATTCCAAATATAGATAAAGTAGTGCATCTTTGTATGTACTTCGGCATGTCCGGTATGTTGTGGCTGGAGTTTCTGCGGGCGCACAAAGAAGACTGCGCACCATTGTGGCACGCATGGATATGGGCGCTCCTCTGTCCGGTCTTGTTCAGCGGGGCTGTAGAGTTGCTGCAGGAATATTGCACCACCTATCGCGGTGGTGACTGGATGGATTTTGCTGCCAATAACACCGGGGCAGTCCTGGTATCACTCGTTGCCTACTTTGTGGTGAGGCCGAGAATGATGCGGAAGTAATTATAAGTAATCGACTACGGTATTCAGTTTTATTCCGTTGGAGCCTTTAATCAAAATCATCTTTCCGCAGGGCTTGTGCTGCTGTAGTTCCGCTATCAGGGCGGGAGCATCGGGATAAGTGGGGTAGGTGTGCCGGGTAGCGGCAAACAACTCGCCTACCAGTGCCACGTCGTCGAAGCCGCATTCTTCCAGATAGTCTACAATCTTCTGATGTTCCAGGGGGCTGTCTTTCCCCAGTTCGCGCATATCACCCAATATGAGCATCTTGTGCTGTGCCTGCATGTTGCGGAAATTGCTGATGGCGGCCATCATACTGGTGTGGTTGGCATTGTAGGCGTCGATAATCAGGGTGTTGTCTGTGGTCTTCTTTAGTTGCGAACGGTTGTTCTGCGGCACATATTCACTCAGGGCTTTGTCTATCCGATCCGGTTCCACCTCAAAGAAGTGTCCGATGGTGACGGCTGCCAATGCATTGGGAAAGTTGTATTCACCGATTAGCTGGGTGGGTACTTCGTGGAGTTCCCCTTCTTTGCCGGCTTTCCATTCAAAAGTAAGATAGGGGGAGTTGCCCGTGACGTGTCCGTTGATGTACAAATCGTCTTCGTTTCCGTAAGTTATGTGGTTCAATTCTCCGGCTATTTCCCTCAGGTAGGGATTGTCCTGATGAATGAAGATGGTGGATTTGCCGCGTTGGCGCAGGTAGTCGTATAGCTCGCCCTTGGTCTTGATGACTCCTTCGAAAGAGCCGAAACCTTCCAGATGCGCTTTGCCTACGTTGGTGATGATGCCGTAATCGGGCTCGGCTATCTCGGCAAGTTCCTTGATGTCGCCGGGATGGCTGGCGCCCATTTCTACGACACCGAGCTCATGTTCCGCTTTCAGGCGGAGCAAGGTCAGGGGGACGCCAATCGGATTGTTCAGGTTGCCTTGCGTGAAGAGCACGTTGTAGGTGGTGGAGAGTACGGCGGATATTAGCTCTTTTGTGGTGGTCTTGCCGTTGGTTCCGGTGATGCCGATGATGCGGGTGCCCAGTTGGCGGCGGTGATAGTTGGCCAATTGTTGCAAGGTGTGCAGGCAGTTGTCTACCAATATATAATGTGTATCTCCGGCAGGAGCATAGGCGGCTTCATCTACTACGGCGTAGGCGCTTCCGGTTTCCAGTGCTTTGGCGGCAAAAGCGTTTCCGTTGAACGTGTCGCCTTTCAGGGCGATGAATAGTGAACCTTCGGGACAGTTGCGGCTGTCGGTGGTGACGCAGGTGCATTCCCGGAATATCCGGTAAAGAGCAGTTATATCCATAGTTTTCTCTCTTTTTGAAGCATTGATAGCATTCGGTTGAAATATGCCGCAAAGATAAGATTTAATTTGCTGTGTTCAGCGGTAGTGTCAGAATAAATCGGCAGCCGTCTGTGTAATCGGAGTCCAGCGTCAGACTTCCTCCCATCTTTTCGGCGCAGATGCGGGCGATAGGCAGTCCCAGGCCGGTGCCCTGAACGAATGTGTCTACTTTGGCGAAGCGCTCGAATACAAATTCATGCTTGTCTTGTGGAATGCCTGTTCCGGTATCCGTCACGCTGAAAATGATATTCCGCTTTTCTTCATCTGTGTGCCATTCGAGAAGAATGTGCCCTTCTTGGGTGAATTTGGCTGCATTCTTTAGTAAGTGGGAGGGTATCTGGTCGAGACGTTCCGGATTGGTGCGGAAGTAAAATTCGTCCTTTTCGGCTTGGAGGTCGAGGCTGACGCCGGGTTTAAGGCAGGGTTTGGTCTTGATGATGTCTCCCCGGCATAGCTCTGTAGCATCTACCTCTGTGTCGGTCGCTATTTCTGTTCCGCTGTCGAGGCTCGAAATGTCCAGTACATCTTCTGTTAGCTGCAACAGATTGTTGCTGCCTTGCTCTATGATATTGGCATACTCTTGCGTTTCCTTATTTTCGCGGCCTATGCTGCTAAGTATCTGCGAGAAGCCTACAATGGAGTTCAGCGGGGTACGGATTTCATGGCTCATATTCTGTATGAACTCAGTTTTCATCATACTGGCCTTTTCTGCCTGCTCTTTGGCTACCAACAATTCTTTCTCGGAGATAAGCAACTCTTTATTCTTTTCCGATAGCTGTCTTTCGGATTGCCGCAACTTGCTGTTGAGTAAGCGTTCGCGATAGAGGTAAATACAACCAAGCACCAACAGAACAATCAGGAAGATGATGATGCGTTGCTTGGAGGCCAAGTCTCGTTGCTGAACCTCCTGCTGAAGTTCGCTTTTCTCGATATTGAGCTTCTCTACACCCAGTATGGCGGCAAATTCACCGGCCGCGATGTCTTCGTGAACCCTGTTGATGGAGTCTGTTTTCTGAATATACTCTTGATAGTATTCTACGGCTTTAGCCTTATTGCCCAATTTATTATAAATCAATGCTAGCTTGGGCATATCTTCTGCCCAGGATATTTGGGCCGGACAATGCTTTTCTACATATTCCTGGGCCGATAGAGCTTGGGCATATTGTTGTGTTTCGATGTAGTAATCTCTTTCTTTCAGATAATATTCATAGGCAATTCTGGAGGTTTCCTTTTTCGTATCTATCAATTGCTTGGCTTTTTGCAGGTATTCTTCGGCATGGAGATAGTCGCCGAGTGCCAGATAATAGTCTACGTATCTCAGGTTGAAGTAAAGTTCTTGTGTACCACTATATAGGTGCTCCTTGGCCTTGTCCATGTTTTCTTTGGCCTTATCCATCTGGTTTAAGTTGCAGTAAAAAAGCCGCTAGCATGGAGTAGGTAGACCCCAGGTTATAGGTGTCGATGTTGTATTTCAAGATGATTTCTACTTCTTTTTCCCGGTTCTCGGCTGCCAGTTTGTAGAGTTTCTTGTTCTGATAGATGGAACTCAATATATTATAGGCATTCGCCATTCCGGCAGGGTAGTTCTCCTGCTCGGCTTGCTTCATCATCTTATCGGCTTCGTACAGGGCTATGTTGTATTGATGCTGCTTGATGTAGTAATTGATGAGCCGCTTGCTCCAAACGAAATAGTAATATTTGGGCTGGTTGGTCTTTCGGGCAAACTCCTTCACTACTTCTACATGATGCAAGATACTGTCTTTGTCGGTTCCCTGGAAATAGTAGAAGTCCAGTTTGTCGGTCAGGGCTACGGCTTGCATTCGCAAGTCATTCTTTTCGCCTGCCATGCGAAACAGGGTGTCGGCCATTTGCAGCACTATAGGGGAGGATATTTCGGCTTTGCAACGGAGATAGTAAGCATATAAGGTGCTGTCGACCTTATACCCTTCCATTGCATTCTTTTGTTGCCCCCATGCCGAAATGCTGCATAATGTAAGCAAGAGATACACAATGCATGGAGATGTAAGAAAGGTATGTTTTGGACTTAGTCCCATAATAATAACTTGTACATTGTACGCAAAGGTAATGTATTTTTTGGACTTTGTGTATCAACAAAGGCTTTTTTGTTTACATTTGCAGGAGTATAAGAAAAAAGAACTGTCCATGAAAACCTTGCTACCCAAGTATATAAATGTTAATGGCTCCTTGCTGGACCTCTCCGTGCCCTGTGTGATGGGTATTCTGAATATTACTCCCGATTCATTTTATGCCGGCAGCCGGATGCAGACGGAAGCAGAGATAACCGGCCGGATAGAGCAGATTGTGTCGGAAGGTGCGGGCATCATTGATGTCGGTGCTTATTCCTCGCGTCCCAATGCGGAAAATGTTTCTCCCCATGAAGAAATGGAGCGCTTGCGTATGGGATTGGGAATTCTTCGTAAGGTACAGCCGGATGCGGTGGTTTCTGTAGATACTTTCAGGGCGGACGTTGCGAAAATGTGTGTGGAGGAGTACGGAGTGGCTATCATCAATGACATTGCCGCCGGAGAGATGGATGCGGATATGTTTCGTACGGTTGCCGAGCTGAACGTACCTTATATAATGATGCACATGCAGGGTACGCCGCAAAATATGCAGCAGCATCCCCATTATGACAACTTGCTGAAAGAAGTGTTCCAGTATTTTGCGCGCAAAGTGCAGCAGTTGCGCGACTTGGGTGTGAAGGATATTATCCTCGACCCGGGTTTCGGCTTTGGCAAAACCGTGGAACATAATTATGAATTACTTGCTCATTTGGAGGAATTCCGTATTTTTGAGCTACCTTTGTTGGTAGGAGTTTCCCGTAAGTCGATGATTTATCGCTTGTTGGGCATCACTCCTCAGGAGGCTTTGAACGGTACAACCGTATTGGATACCATTTGTTTATTGAAGGGTGCCGATATTCTTCGGGTGCACGATGTGCGCGAGGCGGTGGAAACGGTGAAAATCGTGGAGGCAATGAAACCTAACCCCTAATACTTATTTAACATTTTCGGCTTATGTTTTTTGAATTTGGAATAAAAGACTTTATAGATATTCTGCTGGTAGCTTTCCTGCTTTACTATACGTATAAGCTGATGAAGGCTTCCGGTTCTATCAATGTGTTTACGGGTATCCTGGTGTTTATCCTGATATGGCTGGTCGTTTCCCAGGTACTGGAAATGAAACTGCTGGGCTCTATCTTCGATAAATTGGTCAGTGTGGGTGTGCTGGCGCTTATCATCTTGTTTCAGGAGGAGATACGGCGCTTCTTGTTGACGCTCGGTTCGCACAGACATGCCAGTGCGTTGGTGCGTTTCTTCACCGGCAACAAGAAGGAAAGTATGGAGCATGATGAAATAATGCCGGTGGTGACGGCCTGCATCAGCATGGGCAAGCAGAAGGTGGGAGCGTTGATTGTCATCGAACATAATGTGCCTCTGGACGATGTGGTGCGTACGGGTGAAATTATCAATGCGGATATCAATCAGCGCTTGATAGAGAATATCTTCTTTAAGAACAGTCCGCTGCACGACGGTGCAATGGTTATCAGCAAAAAGCGCATCAAGGCCGCAGACTGTATCCTCCCGGTGTCGCACAATCTGGACATTCCTAAAGAACTGGGGCTGCGCCATCGTGCCGCTATGGGCATTTCGCAGGTTTCGGATGCTCATGCCATCATCGTATCCGAAGAAACCGGTTCCATCTCCGTTGCTTACAAAGGACAATTCTACCTGCGGCTGAATGCCGAGGAACTGGAAAGCCTGCTGACTAAAGAAAACTGAGTCTGGAGTGTGACAAAGACAATATATATTGCGTCCAATAAACAAGTAACTTATAACTCACAACTTATAACTAAGTAGAATGGATAGACGAAATTTCTTGCGTACAGGTGGCTTGGCAGTCTTAGGTTCACTGGCGATGCCCTCGCTAGCAATGCCGGCTTCGATACGCGGAGCATTGGGAGGGGCCGATAATGGTTCCGGTGTTGCTGCAGCGATGAACCATTTCGGTGTTACGGATAGTGACTTGAAGAAAGTGATGGCCGTTGCCCTCGAAAAGGGAGGTGATTATGCAGACCTTTATTTTGAGCACACTTTCAATAATAGTGTAAGTCTGATGGACGGTAAAGTAAACAGTTGCGGCTCCAACATCGACTTCGGTATGGGGGTGCGTGTCTTGAAAGGCGACCAAAGCGGCTATGCTTATGTGGAAGGCATTACGTTGGATGAAATGCTCCGTGCCGCGCGCACCGCCGCCCGCATAGCTTCTTCGGGCCAGGCGGGTAAACCCGTAGAGCTGACGGAAAAGACAATTGCCAAAAGCCGCTATGCCGTAACTACTCCGTGGGAGGATGTGGGCGTAAAGGAAAAGATACCTTATCTGGAAAAGCTGAATGAGAAAGTTTTCTCTTTGGATAAGCGCGTCAGGAAGGTGCAAGCCAATCTGTCGGACAGCACGTCGCACGTCTTCTTCTGCAATTCGGAAGGAGTCAGCTATTATGATTATCGGCCGATGGTATCTTTCATGGCAGTTTGCATCATGGAAGACAACGGAAAGATGGAGAATGGCTTTGCTTCCCGTTCCTATCGCAAGGGCTTTGAGTTTATGCCGGATGATATTGTGGAGATTTTGGCACGCGAGGTAGTTGATAATACGTCTATCTTGTTTAAGGCTATCAAGCCCAAAGGCGGTGAAATGCCGGTGGTGATGGGAGCCGGCGGCTCGGGCATCTTGTTGCACGAGGCGATAGGCCATGCCTTCGAGGCCGACTTCAACCGTAAGAATGTTTCTATCTTCTCCAGCCAGTTGAACAAGAAAGTTTGTAACGAGCACATCAATGTGGTGGATGACGGCACTATCCCCTTCAACCGGGGCTCTGTCAACTTCGACGATGAAGGGGTGGAAGGGCAGAAGACTTATATTGTAAAGGAAGGTGTCTTGACCAGCTACCTGCACGACCGCATCAGCGCCAAGCATTATGGAGTGGCACCAACCGGAAACGGTCGCCGCGATACTTTCCGCAATATGCCTATTCCCCGTATGCGTGCCACCTATATGGAAGCAGGTAATATGAAGGAAGAGGACATAATCTCTACCGTGAAGAACGGCATCTATGTAGACCAGTTCACGAATGGGCAGGTTCAGATTGGCGCCGGTGACTTCACGTTCTTCGTGAAGTCCGGTTATCTGATTGAAGACGGCAAACTGACGCAGCCTATCAAGGATATCAATATCATCGGCAACGGGCTGAAGGCTTTGGCGGACATAACGATGGTGGCCAGCAACGACAAGATAGACAACGGCACCTGGACTTGCGGTAAGGACGGCCAGGCTTGTCCGGTGACTTGCGGCATGCCGTCGGCACTGGTCAGCAAACTGACGGTGGGAGGAGAAAGCTAATAGGAATTAAAAACTAGAAATTGAAGACATGATTTCAGACAATAATAAGAAACTGACACAATGGGCAATGGACTATGCCCTGAAGAACGGTTGCCAAGCAGCGAAGCTGGTGCTGTATTCCAACTCCAACGCTTCGTTTGAACTGCGTGACGCTAAAATGGACAAGCTCCAGCAGGCTTCGGAAAACGGATTGAGTATCAGTCTGTATGTAGACGGCAGATATGGTTCTTATTCGACCAACCGTCTGGACAAGAAAGAACTGGAAGCATTCATTAAGAATGGTATCGAGTCGACGCGCTATCTGGCGCAGGATGAGGCGCGCGTATTGCCTGACCCTTCCCGTTACTACAAAGGCGGGAAACCCGATTTGCAGTTGTTCGATACTAAGTTCTACAATATCAATCCGGATGATAAGGTGGCTATAGCCCGTGCAGCTGCCGAAGAGGTGCTGGGCAAGGATGAACGGATTATCTCTGTAGGAAGCTCATACGGTGACGGCGAGAATGCTGCCTATCGCCTGACGAGCAATGGCTTCGAAGGTGAGTCCAAGTCGACCTGGTTCTCCGTATCTGTCGATGTGGCAATGAGAGGCGAGGGGGAAGCCCGTCCTTCTTCCTACTGGTACGACTCGGCTTTGTATTACGATAAGTTGCAGAAATCGGGTATCGGCGCAACGGCTTTGGAACGTGTGCTGAAGAAACTGGGACAGAAGAAAGTGGCTTCCGGCAAATATACGATGGTAGTGGATCCGATAAACTCCAGCCAACTGGTCAGCCCGATGATAAGCGCTTTGAATGGTGCTGCGTTGCAACAGAAGAATTCCTTCCTGCTGGACAAGCTCGATACCAAGATTGGCTCCGGACTGATGAACCTGACGGACGAGCCCCATATCATCGGTGCCAACGGTGCCCGCTATTTTGATAGTGAGGGCGTGGCTACGGAGCATCGTCCTGTCTTTGAAGACGGAGTGCTGAAAACGTACTTCATCGATACCTATAATGCTAAGAAGACGGGGATGGCGCCTACTGTCAACTCTCCCTCTTTGTTGCTGCTGAAACCGGGAAATAAAGACCTGAACGGGCTGATTGCCGATGTAGAGAAAGGCATTCTGGTGACCGGCTTCAACGGTGGAAACAGCAATAGCAGTTCGGGAGATTTCTCTTACGGCATCGAAGGCTTCCTGATTGAGAATGGCAAGCTGACGCAGCCCGTCAATGAAATGAACGTAACCGGCAATATGATTACGCTTTGGACTTCTCTGGTGGCCGTGGGCAATGACCCGCGCCTGTCCTCTTCCCGTCGCATTCCTTCATTGGTATTCGAGGGAGTGGATTTCAGCGGACTATAACGCTAGTTCAGCATTAGGCTCATGTAGGGGCTTAGTGGAGAAAATATCTTTTCGGCGAGTTCACCGATTGTAAGTGCCAAGTGGCTGCCCGGCAGACGCTTGGCATTTTTCATACATTTACCATTGTTCAGATAGTAATATCCGTTGTTGGCACTAACCTGTTCGTCGGTGAGGGCAATGTTTAGTTCGAGCTCCGGATGGTTGGCGGCATGGGTTTGCAGCACAGCCTGGGCATTGATGATGCGTGCCATTCCCAGGGTCTCATTGCTTGGGGCGTCGGCAGCGGGAGGAGCGAGCACTTGGAGGGACGGGACGTTTAATTGCTCACAGATGGCTTGCAGCAGCAATGACTCCGCGTCGGGAGTATCCGCCACCATCTCTCCGACATACCAACGGCCGTTATCTGCCGGGTAAGCAACGGCCAGAGCGATGATATTCCCACGCAGGTTCAGCGTATAGACGTATCCCCGGCTCAGTCTTAAATCGGCAAGGATGACCTGGAAGTCCGCCTCCGTATGCTGGATGCAGCAAGGCCGTTCTCTTAATTTCCGGTTCAGATACTCGTATATCTCTTGCTTATATTCATGGGTTCTTTTCAGAACGGCAGTTCCTCCGGCCGAAGCTTTCTCTGTCGGTGTAAACGTGCTTTGAGCATACCTGAATACCGGTGCATAGCCCGTGTGAGCATAGTAATCGAATAGCCAAGGCTCTGCCGGAATAAGTGCGGATAGCGCCACGCCGTTGTGCAGCATCCGTGTGAAAGCATGTGACAGCAGTTCGCGCATCACTCCTTTGTTGCGATAATCGGGATGTGTGCAAGCCCCCGAAACGTAGGCGGTATCTATCAGGCTCGTGCCGAAAGTCATGGGATAAGGCAGCATTTGCAGGGAAGCGATTACCTCCTCGCCACTCTGGATGGCGATGTTGACATCGTTGCTGTAGCGCAGCCGGAAGTATAGGTCGATGAACTCCTCACTGTCGCTGAAGCAGAGCTTCCACAAATGTTTTACCTTTTCTCGCATAATTCTTTTATTACCACTTAATCGCCTCCACCGGTTCCTCCTTCAGACAAGCGGAGTACTTCTCCAGAATGATGGCCGGTTGATAGGACAGTTTGGCCTTGCGCAAACCTTCGATGCCTAAGTCCTCTTCACGGTTGATGTAGGTGTATTGCTCGGGGATGCGGTTGGCAAATTTATAGTTAACCATGGCGTAGGCACCGTCGATGTTGGTGTCCGCCTTCTCCACGTGCACTCCGAAGGTGTCCTGGTTGATGGGCATTCCGAAGGTGAAGGCGACAATCTTTCCGTCCGCATGGAGTATACCCCCGGTCAGTCCCAACTCGTCAAAATGATGGAGGGCATAAATCAGCGCGCGGCGTTCGTTGCCCGTGCCTTCCTGCTGGTCGCAATTGTTGACTTTGCACCACTCCGCTTCCAATTCCAAACATTCCTGGATGCGGTCGGGGGTGATGGGGGTATATTCGTAGCTATAGGTCTTCTTGAACTTGTTGACATGGTTCCGCTTGGACTGGAACTTCTTGCCGGACAGCGTTGCCAGGTCGGTGCGCAGGTAGAGATAGTCGGCATAGTCCCGGTCGGCCGTGAATTGGAACTTCCCGGGCATGAGAGCTTCCAGTTCCACACACATGCCGGCGCAGATGCCCAGCAGGCAGAAAGGTTCTCCTTCGCGGTGAGCATCTTCAATCAGCGCATCCAGCACTTTCTTCAGGTCGCCGTTGCCGATGGGCATCATATATACAAGTTCCTCGTTGGCCCAGAACTTCAACAGCAGGAAGCCGTCCATCGTGGCAAACTGCGTGTTGTATAAGAACCGCCAACTGCAAAGGTTGGAAAATGACAAGTCGCAGTTCCGTCGCGGACCATTTAATGTATACGAAGTAATGAGGTCTTTATCTTGTAGCTCAATGTCTTTAAATGAAATCATAAGTTATTTTTATAGAGTTAAGTATTATAAATAACAAAAATAAGAAGATTTTGTTAGAGCAGCCCCAATAATCGTAAAATAGTTGGAGTGAGCAGGGCGGTAAAAATTCCGTTCAACGTCAGTCCCAGGCTGGCGAATGCACCATATTTGCTGCTGATGTCCATCGCCGTAGAGGTTCCTACGGCATGGGCGGCTGCTCACAGTGAGAGTCCTTGCGCCATCGGGCTGCCGATGCGGGTCAGCTTCATGGTCTTGAGGCCGAGTATTCCTCCCAGCAAGCCTACGCAAACCACCACGGCGGCAGTCAGCGAGGGGATGCCGCCCAACGACTTGGTAACTTCCATCGCTATCGGAGTGGTGACGGACTTGGGCACCAGCGAATAGATAATTTCGTCGGAAGCTCCCATCCACTTGGCAATCAGGACGACGGAGACGACACCGACGATGCAACCCGCAAGCTGGGACAGAAGAATAGGCAGTAATTGTTTCTTAATCGTCTCCAACTGAAGGTATAGCGGCACTCCCAACGCCACAACCGCCGGTTTCAGCCAGAACTCTATCAGATGTCCGCCCTTATTGTAAGTTTCGTAACTGATATTGGCCGCTTTCAGGAAGATGATGAGCAGGGCAATCGTCAGCAGAATGGGGTTCAGCAACATAATTCCCGTCTTTTTCTGCAACAGCTTGGCCAGGAAGAATACCCCGAACGTGACGGCCAGCAGGAAGAATTCGTTTTCTAAGTAATTCATTTGATTTTACGTGTTAGTTGATGAACCCAGCCGGTGACGACGAGTGCCAGCAGGGTGCTGACCAGTGAAGCGATGATAATCGGCCAGAATTCGGCAGCGATGATGTCGAAGTAAAGCATGAGCGCCACGCCGGGCGGGACGAAGAAAAAGCCCAGGTTAGCAACCAGGAAATCGGACATGCCCTGCACCCAGTGCAGTTTTATCCAACCCAATTTAAGGAAAAGGGTGAGCAGCAGCATCCCAATGATGCTGGACGGAAGTTTGATGCCTGTCAGGAATACAATCAATTCACCCAAAGCCAAGCATCCGAAAAGGATGGCGCACTGACGAATCATAATATTATTGTTATACCTATTTATTATTCTTGAAAACGCTGCAAAGGTAGGTATTCTCTGCATAGGTTGTCACTCTGTTGTCCTTTTTTATATATACTATAACATGTTCGGAAACATTCCGTGCCCGCCGGAGGGAGGCGCTTGGCAGAAGAGAGTGCGGCTCGTCCCGGGACTGAGTCCATCTCCCCTTAGGACTTAGCTCATCTCACCATATGACTGAGACCCCAAAACACCCGGATGCTTTGAATAAAAACACCCGGATGTTTTGTACTAAAACATCCGGATGTATTGATATAAAACATGGGGATGTTTTGTACCAAAACATCCGGGTGTTTTCACCTCTCAGTATACGGGTGAGAATGACTAAGGTACGGACCAAGCCTATTTGAGTATGCCGGACTGCCCGCCACAGCGTGCAGCACCGCCACGATGTGCGGAATTTATCCGTGTGTTGCATCAGCAGATTGGCAACCCGGTGTTAAATTATCATTTACAGAAACAAGCCTCGTCAGCCCCTCATCTGCCCTGATTGTCGAACTGCAAGGCCGGAAATAATCCGCTAATGTTAAATATTACAATAATTATACATCCGCAGAGAAAAATGCACGAAATTGCAATGTGCATATTGCAAAATTGTGTACTTTTGCAGCGTGAATAACACCTGCTCCGATTTTTAATATACACAATTATAATATCATGCAAAGATTAATTAATGGAATTTTAGAGCGTGCGAAAGCCGATCGCCAACGCATTGTTCTTCCCGAAGGTACGGAAGAACGCACATTGAAAGCTGCCAATCAAATCTTGACAGACGGTATCGCTGACCTTATTCTGCTGGGCAACCCGGCAGAAATTCATGCCTGCGCCGAGGAATGGGGACTGGGTAACATTGCCAAGGCAACGATTATCGACCCGGAAGACCATCCCAAGAAGGAAGAATATGCACAACTGCTGTTCGAACTGCGCAAGAGCAAGGGTATGACCATTGAAGAAGCCAGCAAGTTGGTGGCCAACCCGCTTTATCTGGGTTGCCTGATTATCAAGAACGGCGACGCGGACGGTCAGTTGGCAGGTGCGCGCAACACTACCGGCGATGTGCTCCGTCCGGCTTTGCAGATTATTAAGACAGCTCCGGGCATCACGTGCGTTTCCGGTGCGATGCTGCTGTTGACACATGCTCCCGAGTATGGCAAGAATGGTATTCTGGTGATGGGTGACGTGGCCGTTACGCCCGTGCCCGATGCAGCCCAGTTGGCGCAGATTGCCGTTTGCACGGCGCGCACGGCCAAGGCTATCGTTGATGTAGACCCGAAGGTGGCGTTGCTTAGCTTCTCTACCAAAGGTTCCGCCAAGCATGAAGTCGTAGACAAAGTGGTGGAGGCCTTGAAGATTGCCAAAGAAATGGCTCCCGATATCGCCATCGACGGTGAACTGCAAGCCGATGCAGCCCTCGTTCCCGAGGTCGGTGCCAGCAAAGCACCGGGTTCTGCCATCGCGGGAAATGCAAACGTGCTGATTGTTCCGAGCCTCGAAGTTGGAAACATCTCTTACAAACTGGTACAGCGCCTGGGACATGCCGATGCGGTAGGCCCGATTTTGCAGGGTATTGCCCGCCCCGTGAACGACTTGTCTCGCGGTTGCTCCATCGAAGATGTTTATCGTATGATTGCGATTACTGCCAACCAGGCCATCGCAGCTAAAAACGCCAAATAAAACTTTAAATCTGATATAATATGAAAGTCTTAGTATTGAATTGCGGTAGCTCGTCCATCAAATATAAATTGTTTGACATGACCGGCAAGGAAGTTATCGCTCAGGGTGGTATCGAGAAAATCGGTTTGAAAGACTCTTTCCTGAAACTGACGTTGCCCAGTGGCGAGAAGAAGATTTTGGAGAAAGACATACCGGAACATACCGTAGGTGTGGAATTTATCCTGAATACATTGATTAGCCCCGAATATGGCGCTATCAAGTCTCTGGACGAAATCAATGCCGTTGGCCATCGCATGGTGCATGGCGGTGAGAAATTCAGCAAGTCGGTGCTGCTGACGAAGGAAGTGCTCGATGCATTTACCGCCTGCAACGACCTTGCTCCGCTTCATAACCCTGCCAATCTGAAAGGTGTAAACGCTATATCGGCCATTTTGCCGCAGATACCGCAAGTCGGTGTCTTCGATACCGCTTTCCATCAGACGATGCCGGAGTATGCTTATCTTTATGCTATTCCCTACGAACTGTACAAGAAGTATGGCGTGCGTCGTTACGGTTTCCACGGAACTTCCCACCGCTACGTGTCACAGCGCGTTTGCGATTTTCTGGGCGTGCAGCCGCAAGGACAGAAGATTATCACCTGCCACATCGGTAACGGTGGTTCAATCTCTGCCATCAAAGACGGAAAATGTGTGGATACCACGATGGGACTTACCCCGCTGGAAGGCCTGATGATGGGAACCCGCAGCGGTGACATCGACGCCGGTGCCGTAACCTTCCTGATGGATAAGGAAAATCTGACTACAACCGGCATCTCCGACATGCTGAACAAGAAGAGCGGTATGGCCGGAATGATGAACGGTTCGAGCGACATGCGCGACTTGGAAGCTGCCGTAGCCAAAGGCGACAAGCAGGCCATCCTGACCGAGCAGATGTACTTCTACCGCATCAAGAAATATATCGGCGCTTATGCCGCTGCATTGGGTGGTGTAGACATCATCGTATTCACCGGTGGCGTAGGCGAGAACCAGGTTACATGCCGTTCGGGTGCATGCGATGGCTTGGAATTTATGGGTGTGAAGCTGGATGCTGCGAAGAATAAGGTTCGTGGTGAAGAAGCAGTAATCTCTGCCGACGACTCCAAAGTGAAGGTGGTGGTTATTCCGACTGACGAAGAATTAATGATTGCTTCGGATACGATGACTATCCTGACCGAAAAAATAACACGATTGTCATAAGGGTTCGACAATGAGTGCCGGAAATAGTTTTTACTGTTTCCGGCACTTTCTTTTTAACCATATCTTAATGTTCCGGTAGTTTAAATTTCTTATATTTGTTTTCTCTTTAAAAGGAGCTATAGATTTATGAACAACTTTAAATAAAAGATTTATGAAACGATTAATGTATGTAGTGCTTTTTGTCTTGTTAGGTGGCATGACCTATGCCCAACAGGCAAAATACGTATTTTATTTCATCGGTGATGGAATGGGAGTGAACCAGGTCAACGGTACGGAGATGTACCTTGGCGAGCAGGAAGGCCGCATCGGAACAGAACCTTTGCTGTTTGCCTCATTTCCGGTAGCAGGCTATGCCACTACCTATTCGGCAACCAACTCCATTACGGACTCTTCGGCTGCCGGAACGGCTCTGGCCACTGGTTCGAAGACTTACAACGGTGCCATCGGTGTAGACGTCAATAAGAACGCCTTGCAAACCGTTGCCGAAAAAGCCAAGAAGGCTGGCAAGAAGGTGGGCGTAACCACCAGCGTCAGCGTAGACCATGCTACTCCGGCTGCATTCTATGCTCACCAACCGGACCGTAATATGTATTATGAAATCGCTCTCGACCTGCCGAAAGCCAACTTCGACTTCTACGCAGGCGGTGGCTTCCTGAAACCGACTACGACTGCCGACAAGAAAGAAGCTCCGAGCATCTTCCCGATTATAGAAGGAGTCGGATACACCATTGCCAAAGGTCTTGACGACTACAAAGCAAAGGCTGCCGATGCTCAAAAGATGATACTCATCCAGAAAGAAGGTGCCGACCCTTCTTGTCTGTCCTATGCCATCGACCGCAAAGAGGGCGACTTGACGCTGGCCCAGATTACTGAAAGCGCCATTTCTTTCCTGACCAAAGGAAACAACAAGGGCTTCTTCCTGATGGTAGAAGGTGGAAAGATTGACTGGGCTTGCCATAGCAACGACCCGGCTACCGCCTTTGAGGAAGTGATTGATATGGACAATGCCGTAAAGGTGGCTTATGAATTTTATAAGAAACATCCGAAGGAAACTCTGATTGTGATTACAGCCGACCACGAAACCGGTGGCTTGGAGCTTGGTAACGGCAAGTATGAGTTGCATCTGAAGAACCTGACGAAACAGAAACAGTCTCAAGGCCTTCTTTCAAAGGCTATAACAGACTTGCGCAAGGCGAAGGGTAACAAGGTTTCCTGGGAAGAAATGAAAGCATTGCTTGCTGACAAGATGGGCTTCTGGAAAGAGATACCTCTGACTTGGGAACAAGAAAAGTTGCTCCGCGACGAGTTTGAAAACTCCTTCGTAAAGAACAAGGTTGTTTTTGAGGAAAGCCTTTATGCCAAGACGGAACCACTGGCTGCTGCCGCCAAAAAGGTGATAAGCCAGATTGCCATGCTGGGTTGGACAAGCGGAAGCCATACTGCTGAGTATGTTCCGGTATATGCCATCGGTGCAGGCTCCAAGCTGTTCATGGGCAAGATGGATAATACGGATATTCCGAAGCGTATAGCGGAGGCCGGAGGGTATAAATAATCCGGTATTCACCACAGAGGACGCAGAGTCTCACAGAGGGATTTATATTCAAACGCAGATTAACGCAGATTTTCGCAAAGCAAACTCTAATTATATAAATAATCTGCGTGAATTTGCGTTAATCTGCGTTTCTTTAATTTTTTCTTTAAACTCTGTGAGACTCTGTGTCCTCTGTGGTGAACTCTTATTCCAAATCTTCTTTGATGATTTCGTCCATCTCCTTGATGCGCCTTCTCCGTTCTTTCTCGGATTTTACTTTCACATCTTTATACCCGAGTTCTGTATGTTCGGAAACATCTTCACTCCATTCTTCAAACTCATCCTTTGCGGGACGTCCGTGAGGATCTATATTCTCCTCGGCAATCGAATTATGCCTGTAAATCATGTCATCCATAATGTTGTTGTTTTATGATTTCTGATGATATGACAAACGGCAATAGAAAAAGTTCGGAGAATTAGTTCTTTTTCGTAATCGTTTAATCTTGGAAAGAGGGTTACAGTTTGGTTTCCCCTTCAATGAATTCTTCAAGGAATAAGTTCTCGCCGTCGAACACGACGTATGAGAAATAGTTTATCCAGTCTCCCAGGATGAGGACGCGGGCGGTGGCGCTCAGCATCAGGTCCAGTTCGATGTGGCGGTGCCCGTAGATAAAGTAGTTGATGTTGGGATGGCTCTTCAGATATTCTTTGGTGTAGAGGACAAGATATTCCTTGTCTTCACCCATGTAGTCCGATTCCTTGCCGTTGACACGTTTCAGGTGGCTATGCTTTGCCCAGGTCAGTCCTAGCTCCACACTCCAGCGGGGGTGTAGGGAGGAGAATAGTGTTTGGAGTGTACGGCTGTGGAACATGGAGCGCAGGAGTTTGAGCTTCTTGTCAGGGTCCCCCAATCCGTCGCCGTGGGCAAGGTAGAACTCTTTTCCGTAGATTTCGGTGGTGAGCGCTTCGCGGTGAAGGATGACACCGCATTCTTTTGTCAGATAGTCTCCGCACCAGATGTCATGGTTGCCGGTGAAGTAGTGTATTTCCACGCCCATGTCCGTCAGTTCGGAGAGTTTGCCCAGGAAGCGGGTGTAGCCTTTGGGCACAACGTTGCGGAACTCGTACCAGAAGTCGAACATATCTCCCAGCAGATAGACGGTGGACGCCTTATGCTTGATGCTGTCGAGGAAGTTGACTAATCGGCGTTCCTGTGTCCGTCCGTGCTCAATGGCGCGCGAACCAAGATGTGCGTCTGAAAGGAAATATACGTTCTTCATGTTGGTTAATTACTAATTACTAATTACAAATTACTACAGAAATCCCAGTTCCAGCTTGGCTTCCTCACTCATCATATCCTTGTCCCATTCGGGCTCAAATACAAGATTGATGGTGGCGGAAGGTACCCCGTCAATCGACTCTATCTTTTGACAGACATCCTCCATGATGAAGTCTGCCGCCGGGCAATTGGGAGCAGTCAGAGTCATGTCGATGGTAGCGTCTCCATTGTCGGAAACGTCAATCTTATAGATTAGGCCGAGGTCGTACACGTTGACAGGTATCTCCGGGTCATATACGGTCTTGAGCATGGCTACGATTTTCTCTTCTATTTCAAATTTGGTCATATTCGTACGATTGTTGGTTTAGTTGGACAAAGCTATATAAATTAATTGAAATAACAAAAGAACGGTTCTGTTTCCTCATATCATCCCTTCGTCGCAGAAACTGTAATACTTTCCGTCTGTTATGATAACGTGGTCGATGAGGCGGATGTTCATGGTTTGTGCTCCTTTCTGTACGAGTTGCGTCAGTCGTTGGTCGTCGGTGCTGGGGTGCGGGTTGCCCGAAGGATGGTTGTGGATGAGTGAGATTTGTGTGGCGCGTTGCAGCAAGGCTTCGCGCAGGATGCTTCGCACGTCGGCTGTGGTCTGGTCTATGCCGCCCCGGCTGATACGGACTTTATCAATCACTTTGGAGGCCTGGTTCAGCAGCAATACCCAAAACTCTTCTTGTGCCAGGTCGCACAGTAGCGGATGAAATAACTCGTAAATATCTTTGGAAGAGCGAATGACCGCGCGCTCCGGTCGCTCTTGCAACTTCCGTCGCTTGCCCAGTTCCAGTGCAGCCATGATAGTGATGCTTTTGGCAGGCCCCAACCCTTTGAAACGGGAGAAATCGCGTACTTCCCACTTGCCCAGTTGGTTTAAGTCGTTGTTGCAACTGGAGAGGGTGCGTTGCATCAGCGTCACGGCACTCTCTTCCGTATTTCCCGAACCAATGAGTATGGCAAGCAGTTCGGCATCGCTCAGAGCTTCCGCACCTTTCATCATCATCTTCTCCCGCGGGCGGTCTTCTACTGCCCACTGGTTGATCGTTAGTTTCTCTATGTCAATCTTTGTAATGCGATTACTTATAAAAGTTCTTCTTGAAAGCTTCGAACTCGTCCTTGCCGAGCACGCAGCGGTTCCACCATGCCCGCCAGAAGCCTGTTCCGTATCCGGTGAGCTGGATAAAGGAGGCGGCAATGGAATAGATGCCGATGCGCAGGCTACGGTTCTGAATGGCAGAGTCGATGCAGACGAGCAGTGCATACAAGGCGATAGGGGTGAGGCTGTACAGGCAGAAAGGGGCGCCTAGCAACAAGATGACTACTCCCAGTGTGAACACTGCCGGCAACAGATGCACCACCTTCAATGATTTCGGGTATTTCTTATATAGGTTGATGCGTGCGATGCCCGAGTTGTGCACTTGCTTGAAGAACTTCTTCAAATCCGTGCGTCGCTTGTGATAGACCCATGCCGCAGGAAACAACCGACATTGGTATCCTCCTTCAAAGATGCGGATGCTGAAGTCGATGTCTTCTCCGAAGCGCATGGGTGAGAAGCCGCCCAATGCTGCATATACTTCGCGGCGCACTCCCATGTTAAAGCTGCGCGGATAGAACTTGTCCATCTTCTTCTTTCCGCCGCGAATGCCTCCGGTGGTGAAAAAGGAGGTCATGGAGTAGTTGATAGCCTTCTGTATGTCTGTAAAGGAGTCGTGCGCGCGGTCCGGTCCACCGAAGGCATCGGCGGGTGCTGTCTGTAGTTCCTCTTCTATGGCGGCAAAGTATCCTTGGGGCAGGATGCAGTCGGAGTCTAAAATTATCAGATACTCTCCCCGGCTTCGTTCCGCTCCGTAGTTTCGTGTCTGACCGGGACCAGAGTTGGGCTTCGTATAATAATGTATATCCAGTTGCCCCTGATATTTCCCTACAATCTCTTCGCAAGGGATAGAGGAACCGTCTTCCACTACTATCACTTCAAAACCCTTGAAGCTCTGCTGTGTCAGGCTTTGCAATAGTTCGTCCACTTCATCGGGACGGTTGTACACGGGGATAATGACGGAATATCGCATAAGTTTAATCCTTTAATTCGTTTTCAATATCTTCAATGCTCGGCAAGGTGCTTTTGAAGTCTTTGGGATATAGCTTGTTTAGTTCATATTCGGAGATGCCGATAGGAAGTATCGTGCTCTCTAATGTATATCGAGCAACAATCTCATTTTTACTTTTACAAACCAATAGTCCGATAGTTGGGTTATCTCCTTCCTTGCACAGTTCATGATTTACGGCTGATACATAAAACCCAAGTTTACTGATAAATTCCGGTTCAAAATCGCCTGCCTTGAGTTCTATTACTACATAAGCACGTAGATGTATGTTATAGAAAAGCATATCTATACGAAATTCCTGCCCTCCTACGGTAATTGGGACTTGGTGCCCCATGTAGGCAAATCCATTTCCAAGCTCTAATAAGAATTTGCTGATATTACTAACTAATGCTTCTTCTAACTCCCGTTCTGCATACCCTTCCCTTAAAGCAAGAAAGTCAAAGTTATAAGGGTCTTTGGTCAGTTCGTGGGCTAAGTTGCTTTGTGCAGTAGGCAAACGCAAAGAGAAATTATTGATAGAATTTCCTTCTCGATGATAAAGCCCGCTTTCTATCATATTGAGGAGAACATTTCGACTCCAACCGTTTTCAATGGTTTTATAAATATAGAATTGTACTTCTTGTACAGTTGTACATTTGGTGACTATCTTGATATGATGTCCCCATGGCACTTGATATATCGCGCTTTGTAATTGCGAAACAAGTTGTTTCGCAATTGTATCCTTCTTGTTATAAAACAAATACCACTTTTTGATAAGTTCTAAATTCCGCTTGGAGAACCCTTGCATATTGGGAAATGCATCTTTTAAATCCTGACTAAGTTCATTGAAGAAACCACTTCCCCATTTACTTTCCGATTGTTTTTCTACGATATCTTTTCCTAAATCCCAATACATACGGATTAGTTCTGTATTGACCTTAATTGCCGCTTTAATCTGGCTCTGCCGGATGCGTTGCTTCAATTCAATAATCCAATCCTTATATTCTTTATCTGTCTTTATCAGTGCGCCCATTCTTATGATGCTTATTTCTTACAAAGATACAACTTATTTTCCGATACTGCCTTTTTATATCAAAAAGCAGCCTGCCCGAAATGCTCGGACAGGCTGCTTCAGCTATATCGTTTGAAGAATAAACTTCTTATACTTTTATGCGACCTACGTAAGAACCATCGCGTGTGTCGATTTCAATCGTTTCGCCCTCGTTGATGAACAGAGGAACGCGTACGGTTGCCCCGGACTCTACCGTAGCCGGTTTCAGTGTGTTGGTAGCAGTGTCGCCCTTCATTCCCGGTTCGGTATACGTAACCTTCATCTGAACCTTGATAGGCATGTCAGCGTAAAGTACGGTTTCTGTAGAAGCGTCGGATACAACTTCGAGCACTGTACCTTCCAGCAGGAAGTCAACACCGTTAATCAGATCGTGAGCGATGGGGTGCTGGTCGAAAGTTTCCTGGTTCATGAAGATATAGTCTTCACCTTCTTTATATAAGAATTGGTAAGGGCGACGTTCCACACGTACATCTTCCAGCTTCTCGCCGATGTTGAAACGACGTTCGAGCACATAACCGCTTACTACATCTTTCAGCTTGGTACGCATGAAGGTGTTACCTTTTCCCGGTTTTACATGCAGGAATTCAACGCAGAAGTACAGCTTGCCGTCCATACGGATGCAAGTTCCGTTTTTAATGTCTTGGGCGTTAATCATACTTTATAGTCTTTATTATTATTGTTATTATGTTATTAAGATGTCTATCTTTGAATTACGGGTGTAAAAGTAATGGAAATCGGTAAAAAACACAAAAAGTTTTGAGATAAAATGAGTTATCTCTTGGTTATTTTAGAAAAAGTCTCTATTTTTGCAGCCCGATTACGTAGAATAATAACATAAAACAAGATACAGTAATGAAAAGAACATTTCAACCCTCTAACAGAAAGAGAAAAAACAAACACGGTTTCCGTGAGAGAATGGCATCGGCTAACGGTCGCAGAGTATTGGCTGCACGTCGCGCTAAAGGCAGAAAGAAACTGACTGTTTCTGACGAATGCAACGGAGTGAAGGCATAAGCCGTTCCTTCCGTAGAAAAGATAAGATGGGACTGTCTAACAAGTTTAGTCAGTCCTTTTTTGCAGGCAAAAAGAAGGCTTTT
>JAJQAY010000081.1:0-2430 GCA_021203515.1 Bacteroides sp.
AACCGTGAAAATTCCGTGTAATCCGTGCCTAAAAAGAGATTACCGAAATGGCCCTATTCCAGTAATAAGGCCATTTTTTTATTCCCTTTTTTCTCCGGAGCTTTGCGGCGCATATCGCAAAACAACGAACTAAAAACAGAAACAATGAAAGACATTTCAATCACCGTTCACCGCAGATTTTCAGCAGTAGTAGGAGAGACCAGCCTCCTGACCATCATAGAGCAGACCCGCCGCGGGCTGCATTCCTCCACCGTACACCGCATCATGGAACTGGCACAGGGAGGACAGAAAGCGGAAGCCGAGAAACTGAAAAAGACGCTCCCTTACCTTTCCCTCACCGCCAACTACAAGGAGGAGCGCCTTCCCCACAGCCTCCTCCGCTACAACCATGTGCTGACGGTGGACATCGACGGCCAGCTTGAACCGGTACGCCGGAAGCTGGCATCGGACGCCCACGTGCTCACCTTCTTCCTTAGCCCCAAGCAGCACGGCTACAAGGTGTTCGTGTACCTGCGCACGGCCTATGCCTGCAAGCTTCGCGATGTGACGTTCTCCCTTCCCGAAATCACCTACGACGCGCTCGAAAAGCATCACGCGCTGATGTACGATGCCGCCAAGTCCTACATCGAGCAACTGACGGGCGTGGATGTGGACGGCAGCGGCCGCGACCTGAGCCGTGGCTTCTTCCAGTCTTCCGACCCGGATGCGTACCTGAACCGGGCGTTGCTGGCAGAGATACCGGAGTGCGTGGAAGGGATTGTTGTCCCCGCAAAGGCGGAGAAGGCGGTCAAGACAGCGACGGCGGGAAAGCCGGGAACAACGAAGCAGAAGCGGACGGCCGCACCCCGCAAGCAGACCTCTGCCGCCACTCCTTCCCCTACGGAAGCCGCAGGCTGGGAAGTCATGGAATACCGCAGGGCCTTAAGCACCACCCGCCGCACCGACCGCTTTGAGGAGGGCAACCGCGACGCCTTCCTCTACGTCCTCGGCAACCGCTGCTTCCGCAAGGGCATCAGCGAGGCCACCGCCTGCTCGCTGATAGAGCGCGACTTCGGCCGTGCGGACATGGACGTGCTGGCTCCCGTGCGCAACGCCTACACCTATACCTCGAAGACGGAAGCCGCCGTCAGGAAGAAGAAGGAGGCGGAGAAAGTCCCGCTTGTGAGCCGCGTAATCGAGTTCCTGGAGTCTCGCTACTCCATCCGCCGCAACGTGGTGCTGGACCGCCTCGAATTCAGATCCTGCACCCGTCCTTCCGACGGCCTCCCGGATACTGCCAGCCTCCCCGATACCGTCCTTCCCGCCTACCGCCCGATGCGCAATCAGGACTACAACTCCATCTTCATGGAACTTCAACTGGCCGGCATCCCCTGCTTCCAGAACTACCTGAAAGCCCTGATAGACTCCAACTACGCCCGCGACTTCAACCCCTTCACCGACTACCTGGACCACCTGCCGGAGTGGGACGGCACGGACTACATCGGCCTGCTGGCGGACAGCGTGGTGACGGACGACCGGGAGCTTTGGCACGAGGGCTTCCGTCGTTGGCTGGTGGGCATGGTGGCGTGCGCCCTCCACGACGACCGTATGAACCAGCTGGTGCTTATCCTCTACAGCGAGCAGGGCAAGGGAAAAAGCTCGTGGACGCGCCGCCTGCTTCCTCCCGAGTGGAAGGAGTACTTCTATAACGGCATGATAGACCCCCGCAACAAGGACCATGCGCAACTTCTGTCCACACGGCTCATCATCAACATGGAGGAGTTTGAAGGCGTGAAGCCCGGCGACCTTGCCGAGCTGAAACGCATCATCACGCAGGAGAACGTGACCCAGCGCAAGGTTTACGACCTTCAGGCGTTCACCTTCGTGCGCCATGCCTCGTTCATCGGCAGCACGAACAACCGTCAGTGCCTTCAGGACGTTGCGGGCAACCGCCGCTTCCTTCCCGTCACGGTGAGGGAGGTGGACTATCGCACGGCCGTGAACTATGCGGGCGTGTATTCGCAGGCGCTTTCGCTGCTTCGCAGCGGCTTCCGCTACTGGTACGAGGGCAAGGAGATTGAGCGCCTGAACGCTCACAACGAGCTCCACCGCCTGAAAGACCCGGTGGAGGAGAACCTCTTCGTCTACTTCCGTCCGGCAGAGCCCGAGGATTTCTGCACGAAGTGGATGCCCGCCGCCCTCATCCTTTCCAAAATCGCCATCTACGGCAAGGTGCAGGCGAACCGGCAGAGTATGCAGGCGTTGGTTCAGGTGTTGCAGCGCCATGTGTTCTCCACCCGGACGAACGCGCAGGGCAGCACGGAGTATAAGGTTGTAGAGTTTCAGACGGACGATGTGGAGAGGAATTCCAGGGAGTAGTGCGGGAGTTTTTGCACCGCAGTGAAAAAGATTTTTCACTGCGGACAAAAAAGATTTTCACTGCGGTGCAAA
>JAJQAY010000081.1:2530-3773 GCA_021203515.1 Bacteroides sp.
GGTTCTCCCAACGTCTCCACAATCAGCCTGACCTGCCTCCGTGTATACCGGTGGTCTCCTTTCACTTCTTCCGCCTGATACATAGCCCCGTACAGTTCGGGATTTCTTTTTATCCAGTATCTCATCTTCCGCATGGCCGGCACTAGCGGCATATCGGGATTATACAGGTGTGTCAGTTCCGACTTCCGGTAGGAGCGTATCATAAAAGGCTCCTCAATGCAATGATTTTCCATTCAATTCTTCGTTTTAAATAGTTCTTTATTTGCTTTATCTGTAGCTCAAAGGTACGCAAAAACGGGCGGATATAAAAGGAATAAGCCTGTTTTAATCGTCTGGAATACAACTGGTAGCATACGGATACCACTACATCCATGTACGACAAAACGGGGGTGGGGGATGTCGTATCTTTGTCCTACGGAACAAGAGAAAAATATTCATTTGCAAATGGCCTCTCCTTCCCAATTTTTAATTTCTAATTATTAACTTTTAACTTTTAATTTATCATGGCAGTACCCTTTAAGAAAGTCGGTTATCGGAAAGATTTCCGCGACAAGAATTCGGCAGTAGTTTATCATCCCCGTCTGGTGACGATGGGCCAGACGGTGACGCTGAAAAGCATCGCTTACGAGATGAAAGAGAAAAGCTCTTTGTCCTACGGTGACATCAAGAGCGTGTTGACAAACTTCGTAGAGGCCATGCGCACGGCTCTCTACAACGGGCATTCCGTTAATATCCAGGAGTTCGGCGTGTTCAGTCTTTCGTCCCACTCCACGGGTGTAGCCGACGTGAAGGATTGCACGGCAAAGACCATCACGAGTGTGAAAATCAACTTCCGTGCTTCCAGTAGCGTGAAGCCTAACCTGACCTCGACCCGTGCCGGCAAGAAGATTGACTTCCTCGACGTTCAGGCCGCCGTGGACGACGGAGAGGGCAGTGGCAATGGCGGCAGTTCTTCGGGCAGTGGAAGCGGTGCAGGCGGGGGTGATGATCAGGAAGAAAACCCGCTTGGATAAATGATGATTTAGTGTTTCACCACAGAGGGCACAGAGTCTCACAGAGTTTTTTATAAAACGCAGATTAACGCAGATTTTCGCAAAGGGAACTCTATCCCATAAATAATCTGCGTGAATTTGCGTTAATCTGCGTTTCTTTAATTTTTCTCTTAACTCTGTGAGACTCTGTGTCCTCTGTGGTGAACTATAATAACTTAAAAACTCAAACTTTATGGCAACAAAATCAACTT
>JAJQAY010000042.1 GCA_021203515.1 Bacteroides sp.
GAAGTATTAGGTATTAAGTATTAAATATAAATCATTAATATAAAATTCTATCTTACATGAGAACGAAGAACTATTTATGGGCGGTGCTTACGATGGCAACCCTTTCACTATCTGCATGCAGCAGTGATGAAAACGAAGAACCCAAACCGCAAGGACAGGCTAAACTGGAACTGACACTGAAAGGGACGGCCATGACAAGGGCAACAGGAACATTGCCCACTACCAGCAATGAGGATAAAATCAACCGCATAACGGTAGCGATATTCAACGGTGATGCCGACAAGACGGTGAACGTGATACAGGAATTCGAGATTACCAATATCAATGATGCCGTAACTGTGAGCTGTACCCAAGGAACGGGATGCACCGGAGTTGTAGTGGCAAACGCTCCGGAAGGTCATTTTGCGGGCATAATGAAGAAAGACGATTTCGTGAAAAAGACAGTGCTTCTGTCTCAGACACAAGGCAACGTGACAGCAGACGTACAGGATGCGAATAACCTGCCCATGTCGGGGGATATTAAAGTAAGTACCCAAACCAGTTTCGATATAGGCTCCACTACAGTCACCGCTTCTGCGGAAGTGAGCCGCCTTGTGGCAAGGGTAGCGATAACCAGTATCAAGACGGCGTTCGACCCTAACGGGCAGTATAAAGACGCCACTTTCAAGATAAAGAAGATTTTCCTGCACAATGCGACTTCCACTTCTACGGTAGGGACAGAGGTTCCGACTACAGCCCTTCCCATTTCCGGAAAGGAAGATGCCAGTAACAAGTACTTGCAGCATACACTTTCGAATGTAGCTGTCACAGGCTCGGCATATACTACTCCTTACTGGTTCTACACCTTTGCCACCGGAGCAAACAGTGCAAAGCCTACCAAACTTGTAATTTTCGGTTCATTCGATGCGGACGGTACAGGAACGGCAGCGACAGATGTATATTATCCCGTGGTAATAAACAAGCTACAGACAGGAACCATCATTAATGACGGAACGAACGACGTCACTACCGCCGGAAGCGGCAAAGGCGATATGACTATAGCCCGAAATACGCGTTATAACATTACGGCGACTATCAAGGGCAAGGGCGTGGCCAATCCCGACAGCGACATCAACCATGCCATAATCAGCCTGAGCGTCACTGTAGCCGATTGGACATTGAATATCAGTCAGGACGTCACATTTAATTAAGCGGGTATGCTTCCTTTGATACTCACCGACACCCTCGTAGCAACTGCCCGAAAGGCAGTGTTCTGCACGCTTCTCTTCCTGCTGCCCGCCTCGTGCGTGCGGGAGGACGTGGACGGGTGTGTGTAGTATGCATTGGACGTGCGCGTGGTAGACAGCGAAGGCAACGACCTCACCGCAAGCGGCATATTGGAGAAGGCGGACGTGTACCTGTTCAACCCAAAAGGATTTGTACGCATGGTTCCCGCAGGTGCATCTTCCGCCTTCCTTTTCGGTGACGACAGGGACGAGAGGCTGACACTCGTGGCATGGGGCAACGTGAAGGAAGACACGCTCGTCACCACGGAGGTGGCGCCCGGCACTTCCCTTGAAGATGCCCGGCTGTTGCTGCGCCGTCATGCCGAAGGAACACACATCCCGGTGACCGACCTGTTCTACTGCCGCAAGGAGTTGAACGGTGCGGATATGGAAGACACCGGAGATGCCCCGCAGACACGTGGCGGCATGAGGGAAGACGGGGTGACGCTGGTAATGGAACGGATGGCGGCGGGCGTGAGCGTGCATATGATAGGTTTTACCACAAAATATCCCGAAGGGGGAAGCGCCTGCCACCTCGTGGTACGCGGCGCGGGAACGGAAATGGACTTCACGGGCAAGGCCGTGGGAGACGAGGCGGGATACAGGCCAGTGTCCTATGCCGACGAGGCGGGAGACATTCATACAGAACCTTTTCATGTGTTCCCCACCTGTGGGGAACAGCATATTGCGGTAGACATCTATCGTCGTGGGGAGAAACTGTGTACCGTTACTCAGAACAGCAAGTTCGAACCTATATGCACGCCTGCGGGCAAGTATACGGGTATTCTGCTGGATTTCAGACATACCACGTTGCGGGTGTCGGTGACGGTGCTGTCTTGGGGAGAAGTTTTACAGGATACGGAAATATAAAGAATGGCAAGTGAAGTGATATGATAAAACTGTTTGAACATCCGGTGCACAGGGAGATAGATGAGCCTGTACCTTTCTGTTGGAAGGTACTCATTGCGGCTATAATGGCGTTTGCCTTGTTGGTGATGATAGGGGTATGCGTGTCCTGCCAAGAGGAAAGTGCGGGTAATGGAGAAGAAGGCGGGCAGCCTGCCACCATACAGCTACAGGTGAAGGGTGAGGAACAGGCGGACATGACCACGAGGGCAGTCAATGAAACGGTCATCAATGACATGCATGTACTCATATATGACAGTTCCGGGGAACTTATCGGGCAAAAGTATCAAAGCGGCAATACTACCATAACGGTGGATACCCGGAGTGCTGCCAACTGCACCGTCTATGTCATAGCCAACACGGCGGATGCCGAGCTGTTCAAGGGCTACGACTATCACTCGGAGAGTGCATTGAAAGAAAAGGTGCGTACCAACAAAGCCCTGATACTGAGCACTGCAAGCAACCTGCCCATGTCGGGAAGCAAGAAGAATGCCACAATCAGGGCGGGGCAAATTCATTGGGGACACTGCCGGTGGCACGCATGGCGGCAAAGCTGGTATTCAATATCGGCATAAAGGAAGGCAGCGGGATAATCATCGACAGGTATATCGTGTGCAATGTTCCGATGCGGACTTACTACATCGCCCGTCCGTTGAGTACGGAAGCGGAGCTCGTGGACAAGGAAACGGAAACCGCCGATAACGCGGCAGTTCCGGCTACAGCATCGCACTGGGGAAACAGTGCCACCGTCAAACTTGATGCAGGCACGACCTCTGCCAGAAATATCATTTTCTACATGTACGAGAACAGGCGGGGAGTAAAGAATAGCATCACCGAACAAAAGAATAAGAGCAGGACTGTTGCACCAACGCGTGCCACCTACTTGTATGTCGGCGGGACGGTGAACGGAGTAGAGGTAATATGGAGAATATTTCTGGGAGCGAACAACACAAGCAATTTCAATATCAAGCGGAATTGTTCATATACATACAACATCACGCTGAACGATGCGGTGACAGCAGATACGAGAGTGGATATAGACTTTGCGAATACGATAAACCTGAACGAGGCGGGCACTGCCAACTGCTATCTTGCGTCGAAAACTTGTGCATGGCATAAATTTAAGGCGACAGTGAGAGGAAACGGTACAAAAACTTTCGCTGAGATTTCTCCAACGGGAAGTGAACTGCCTGCCAATGCCGCTATATCGCCTGCCAGTGCGGAACTTGTCTGGGAAACCGGGAAGCACAACGGTATCATACAGCACGTATCACTTACAGATGACGGATATGTGCTTTTCAAGACAGGAGATATGGATGAAGGCAATGCCGTGATTGCGGTAAAAGATGGAAGTGGCAAGGTGCTGTGGAGTTGGCATATCTGGAAAACATCGTTTGATTTGGCAGGATTGAACGCCAATCATGTACAGACCTATGTTACAAGGCCAAGAAATGTGGGTGAACACTATGTACCGACTGCACGTTCTTTAGCAATGATGGATCGAGATTTTGGTGCGGCGAGTAATGTGCCTTCTCAAGATGATAAAGTGGCGCAACTTATGGCCTATATTATCAATTTGGTCGTAAAGATCCGTTTCCTACTGCTAAAAGATGGGAATACATAGGAACCAGCGGTTCAGAAATAGAGGATGTCTTTTTGAAAGATAAAACAACACCGCTTACCACCCTACAATTACAATCTTCTCCATATCAAATAACAGCTTCCAATCAAAGTGTTGCTAAATGTATAACAACTGCTATTGAGAACCCATTGACATTTATACTTTGCAATAGTAGTGATGGTAGTTCAAATAATTGGATTTATGGAGCTGTGCCCCAATCCGCAGCTTGGAAAGCATCCAATAAACTATGGGGCAGTGACTTTAATAATACAGCGACAAGTCAAGCTTATGATGTTAAATTTATTGGGAAAACTATTTATGACCCTTGTCCGCATGGCTGGTGTGCTCCTCCTCATGATACATGGACAAACTTTGTACTTTTCTCCAGTGGGTATAATGTAGATGGTCGGTATCCTAGCGTAGGTGGAGTATATCAAAATACGTATGCAAAAGATTATTTTAATACTGTAGCGGAAGATAAATATGTGTATTCTTCAAACATGACAGAGGCTCCTATTTTTGGGCATCGTTTTTATATCAACGGCAGTTCGGGAACTACAGCTTTTTATCCGGTAAGCGGCTATAGGGATAATTTAACCGGAGTTATATTTTATATTGCTAAAGCTTATTTGGGCTGGTCGTCTACTTCATACCTTCCTAATAGCGTGCGAAGTATTTATTTTGGATCCGGGGTATATTGGGTGTATGCGGAGGGAAATCACGGTCGTTCTGTCGGAATGTCTGTACGCTGTGTCAAAGAAGCATCTGTAAGGTAGCTCCTCTTGCATACTACAGGTTGTATAGTTTTATATTGCTAATTGTATTACGAATTATATTTCTAAACATAAAGAAATACCGGTGGCAAGAGGATGCTTTCTTCTTCCTCTGGCACAGCCACCGGTTGACTGAGCATCGCGACGAGGATGTGACATCACTGTCCGATGCGTTTTTGTTTGTTTGCGAGCCTTTTATCCCAAGCGAGGGATAAGAGGCTCTCTCGTTAAATAAAAAAGTCTGAGGAATAATTGCCATTACAGCATAAATGGTTACTTTTGTGTCATATAGAATAAAGGAGAAAGCCCAAGAATAGAAGCCTGTTAAGGATAAAAAGATAATAAAAAAATAAGATGACAAAGATAAATGTACAGCAAACGAGTATTACCATATTGCAGGTAAATGAGAAAGATTACATTTCATTGACCGATATAGCCCGCCATAAGAGTGATGACCCCACCACTGTGATAGGAAATTGGATGAGAAACCGCAATACAATTGAGTATCTGGGCATTTGGGAAACCTTATACAATCCAGGATTTAAACCCCTCGAATTCGAGGGGTTTAGAAGGGAAGCCGGCTTGAACGCTTTTACTCTTTCTCCTCAAAAGTGGATAAACACTACCGATGCAATAGGTATAGTATCCCGTTCGGGACGTTATGGCGGTACATTTGCCCACAAAGATATTGCATTCAAATTTGCCAGTTGGATATCTGTTGAATTTGAACTATATCTTGTCAAGGAGTTCCAACGCCTCAAAGAACAGGAACAAGCGCAACTGGGTTGGAGCGCCAAGCGGGAATTGTCGAAGATAAACTATCGCATACACACCGATGCTATAAAACAAAACCTTATTCCGGCGGAAGTTATCCCGCAACAGGCCTCACGCATCTATGCCAGCGAAGCCGATGTACTAAATGTGGCTATGTTCGGTGTCACCGCCCTCGAATGGCGCGATGCACACCCTGGCCTGAAAGGGAATGTGCGCGACTATGCGAGGGATAAGAGGCTCTCTTTGTAATTTGATAACGCATTTTTATCATCTTATCAGATGACAAATAAAAATAAAAGCTTATATTTACAGAAATATCGTGAGTAATGAAAAAGTATACAAAAGAAGAAGCTATAAAAGCGGTAAAAAGAATGATTGCCGAAAAGAAAGAGGTCATCAGATGGATGAACTCTAATGAGTCGTATACTGATTTGAAAAACAAAGGTATCACTTTAGGAAAAATAGGTGACTGATAATGGCAGAAGAACCGGATCGTGCGATAGTATCCTTGAATGCTATAAATCAGAAAGCTCCCTATCATGTTCTGTTTAAGGAAAGTCAGCCTAATGTACTGCAATTTATAACCGACAAGGGGTTAATTTACAATATAACTTTCGTCGTAGACCGGACGTTAGTATTATCCAATATTTTTCAGCTTGTCATAGAAGAGGCGCTTCAAATGCATGCTTCCCATGATCCTAAAATAGAACAGACAATAATAGCCATAGTAGAAGATTTCTTTTCGGATAAAGAAAGAGTACTTTCTTTTGTCTGTGATACTAAGGGAGCGCATGAAGTTGCTCGAAACTTATTGTTTCATAAGTGGTTCACTAAATATAATAAAAAAGAATTACTGAAAAATAGATGGTGTCGTACATGCTGATGAAACAACTTTTTATTCCTCAATTATTTGTAGACAAAGAAATCCCAATCTTGAAATCATCAAGTCTACCTATATGGACTTGATAGATGAGTTGCAGAAATAGGTAATTCTTAGCCTTACTTGTTGAAAGAAGGCAATTCATAATACAATGCCTTCGTTTACTATATTTACATAAAACGGTGTTTTGAACGGACGGTTTTCCCAAAGCTTTTTCAGCATGACAATCGGACTGATAGAAATGCCTGTCTTTAATTCTAATTCATAAAGAGGAAGAGTTATAGCTTCTTCCTGTGTTAATGTCAATTTCTCGCCATCAACCAGAATTAGCAGGTCTATATCGCTGTCCGGACGAGCGTCTCCACGAGCTTCCGAACCAAACAGAATGGTCTTTGCCGTAGGAGCTATATTCTGTATAGTCTTCCTGATTTGTTCAACAATCTCTATCCGTCTCATAGCTAAAAAAATGAGTATATAGAACGAAGATACAACATTATCTCTAATAAGCAACATTCTCTGCTTTTCTTTCCGGGTTCATCACTCTGCTTCTTCCTCTTTCCCGGCCTTCTTTCCTGTTTTCTTCCCTTTTCTTCTCTTAAATAGTGTTACTGAATACCTGATACCTTGTTGTAGTATGTTTTGGAAGGGATACTCAAGGTTTTCATCCCCTTTTGGAAATGTTCTTTTGGTTGCCGCCGAAGTTGCCGCATCTTTGCAGCGTTAACGTTGACAAAGAGATTTAAAAACGAAAGTAGTAACTAAAAAACATTTGAATTATGACAATCTTGTTTAGAAAGTATCAACGCTTATCCAATCTGATGGATAAGAAATCTGCAAAGAAAGTTTATCCGGTTATCCTGTATGCGTATGGCAAAGGCTGCGACACTGACCGAAGTTGCCAAAACAATCAGTGAAAACTCCGGTGTGAGTGAGGGTGAGACGATAAGTGTCCTCAAAGACTACCGTACCTTATTGAAGAAAATTCTGCTTTCGGGACGTGCCGTCAACGTGGACGGCTTGGGATACTTCTACCTCGCCGCCCAGAGCAAAGGCAGGGATAAAGCAGAGGAGTTTACCGCCAATGACATTACGGGCTTGCGCATCTGCTTCCGTGCCAACAAGGATATATGCATTGTTGCCGCAGGCTCTACACGCTCCGATGGTCTGAACTTTAAGGATGTAGACCGCATAAAGGGCGGAGAATTTGCCGGAGAAGGCGGAGAGGACGGAAACGGTGGAAGCGGTGAAGGCGGCAAAGATGAAGACCAAGAGGAAAATCCGCTCGGATAAAGCACCCGGAACAGATGAACGGTAATCTTCTATACAAACCGAAGGGAGGTGTGAGACATGAAGAAAACAATCTGGACTAAAATCCTGAAAGTGCTGATAGCAGCAGCAACCGCCATAGTGGGCGTCTTGGGAGGCACGAATGTGCTGAAGTAAAGGGATTTAGTAGTATTTAAGGTATGCAAGCCTCTTTCCTTGTAATAAGGAAGGATGCTTCTTCTGTTCATGCAGAATTACCTTTTTCGTACATTTGAAAGTATGGTCTTGCGCAGCTACCGGCCTGCTTTGACAAACGCTTTTATCCCGTCTTATTTTCCTATAACTATTGTAATATCGTACATAGAGGCATGGGTATTTTCTCGCCTGTATTATTAAATAATATTAAGAAAGTCCTCGCCTTATTATGTTTATTTTTTTCTTGCATCAATAAATGACTGTTTATTTGAAGTTTATTAGACTTTTTGCATAAAACTTTTGTCAGAAGTTTTGTTCTTAATGGCATGACACTTTCGGGCTATTAAAAATTTCATATATGGTTAACTTAAGATTGCATAATGTAAAGATGAATAAAATCCATAGGCTTGTAGTGGCTCTGGCATGTGTTGCCGGAACCTGGAACGTGGGCCAGGCGCAAGAAGCAGGCATAAAGACCAACTTGCTTTATGATGCTACGACCACCTTAAATCTTGGAGTGGAAATTGGTATGGGGCGAAAGATGACGCTGGATATATCGGGTAACTACAATCCCTGGCGGTTTGGAGACTACCGACTAAAACATGGCCTGATACAACCGGAGCTACGCTACTGGACCTGTGAAAAATTCAACGGGCACTTTTTCGGGTTACACGGATTTTACGGAAGGTATAATGTGGGAGGACTGCCTTTCAACAGCAATATGAGGCATAGCCGCTATCAAGGATACTTGTATGGTGGCGGTTTCTCCTACGGTTATCAATGGATATTGAGCGATCATTGGAATTTGGAAGCCACGCTGGGGCTGGGCTATGCCCATTTGCGAGACAAGAAATATCCTTGTGCAAACTGTGGAGAGGTTATCAAAAAATCTCATCACAACTATGTCGGTCCTACCAAAGCCGCTATCAGCATTATATATATCATTAAATAATTTCGTATGGAAACTATGAAAACAATACTTTTGTATGTGTTTATTGCCTTGCTTCCCCTTTCGGCGAAGGTAACGGAAGTGTCGGGCATCAAAGTGACGGATTGCACCGCCCAGCGCAGAAGCGACCTGATAGACCTAAACTTCCTGCTTGATTGCACCGGCATAACCATTTCTTCCAATGAACAACTGGAAGTGCAGCCCGCGCTTGTGGGAGAGAATGATACGCTCTGTTTACCCTCCCTGTTTTTCACAGGACATATCCGTGATAAAGTCAATCATCGGCGTGCACGCTTTTATGGAGAAGCGACCGTCGGTTATGCAAATTACAACATGGAGCAACTGGAAGACGCGCGGCATACTAAGATATCCTACTCCCGCCAGATACCTTTCAGCGACTGGATGTACGGCAGCCGGCTGGTATTGAAAAACAAAGTGACCGGATGTGCCGAATGTCAACGTGAATTGGCGGATGTACCGATGGCCTATATTCCTCATAAACTGGCGGTAAGCTATATCATTCCCCCAGCCGGAGCAGAAGACACGGCGCAAGAATGTTTCCCTCTACCTGAACTTTCAACAAGGTAAATCGGACATCCTGCCGGAATACATGGACAACCGGACGGAACTGGCTAAGGCAGACAGCCTGATAGCCGAACTGACAGGCGACTCTTATATTGTGGTAGACTCGATAAGGATTATCGGTTATGCTTCTCCCGAAGGGAAGTATGACTATAACACCCGACTTTCCGGGGAACGGGCCGAAGCTTTGAAAAGATATCTGGAAAGGGTATATACTCCGAAAGGGTACATCCTCACTACTTCTGCCGCTTCCGAAGACTGGGACGGACTCTATAAAGCGTCAGCAACGGTAGTTTGCCGTACCGTGCCCGAATATTATCCATTATAGACAGCATCTCCGAACCGGATGCCCGAGATAATTACGTCCGGCAACTTGACGGCGGCGTGACGTATGCCAACATGGTGCAGAACCTTTATCCGCCTTTGAGGCGGGTGGTATGCGACGCATGTTATGTGGTAAAGCCATTTACGACGGCGCAGGCCAAACAAAGACTTGCCACTCATCCGGAACAGTTGAGCCTGAATGAAATGTATCTCATCGCCCGGAGCTATCCCGTAGGTTCTCCGGAGTTTAACTCTCTTTTCACCGAGATGCTGTTTTTATATCCCGATAACATGGTTGCAAAAAACAACCTTGCCGCCGTAGCGCTCGATGCCGGAAACATGGAACAGGCGGATAGATGTCTGGAAAGCGTCCGGCAACTGCCCGAAGTGCAAAACAATCTGGGTATTCTCCTCTACCGGCAAGGAAATGTGGACGAGGCTAACATTGCTTTGAAAAAGCTTGTGCCTACGGCTGCAAGGAGGCCGTCTATAATTTGCAGGAGATCAATTCTTGTGTGGCTATTCATTAGCACTAAATATATTTTATTAATTCCTAAACCTTACTTAACAATGAAAATTAAAAGTTTTTATTTGCCGGCGGCCTTGCTGGTATGTCTGGCTTCCTGCTCGGAAGATGACACTGTAAACGGAAATGCCCTGTCGGGTGATCTGGAAACTGCGGTTGTCAAGTTTGAAATGAATGCGAAAACGGAAAATGTTTCTTCTCCGTTGTCGCGGGTAGTAACGTTGCCTGATCTTACAAAGGAAAATTTCCGGATTATGGCATTCAAGAAGTCGCTTGACAGCGACCAGTATCTTTATGCGCAGGATGTCCCTATGGACGGGATGACTTTTGGGGGTAATGCGTTGTCGGGTGCCGCCCGCCTGCCCATAGGCGAATACAAATTTGTTTCGACCTATGGGCTGGTTGCGGACGGCGGGTTTGCTCTCCCGACCTTTACTCCGAAAACTACAGTATTGTCCGATGACCTTAACATTACCCATGGATCGGTAGACGGCAAATCTGTATTCTTCCTCGAAGAAAGTCCACTTGAAAGCTTGCATTCCTATGTTCTCGGTACTAACTCCACGGCCAACGAACCGGTCAAAGCATCGTTGCCCCGTGCCGTATCACGCGTAGACATCTTATTTATTCAAGCTAAAAAGATTGCCGACGGAGTTTATACGGAAGTATCCGATAGCGATGATGTTTTTGGAGTTTCTGAACTCGCCGACATCGAAATGCAGTTTGCCGGACTAAATAAAAATGTGAATTTAGTCGGCGATAAAATAACAACTGACGAGGATTCATTGTTTAGTGACGATTTTAAAGTGCGTGATTTGGAGAACACCGTTACCCGGGGAACTTCCGATGATGATACTAAAGTAGGCACTACTGACTTCGTGAATTACGATGAAATTTCCGGCAACGATATAAAAATAGGCTCGGCACACGTTCACGGTACTTATGTGCTTCCATTCGACGGCTCTGCCGCTACTACCACATTGACACTGTTGTTGACCAACAAACTGGGAGACAAACGTACTATTGCAGTTCCCGGCAATCTGAAACTGGAACGCAACAAAGTGACTCTTGTTAAGATTTACGTTTTAAGCGGTACGGTATTCAACACCGACGTTCAATTCAACGTAGATATTAGCACCGCATGGTTGAACGCGAATACGGTAAGTGGTGAAATAAACTAACCCTGTTTAATGCGCGTGTGTATGCGGTCAGCTATATTAATTCTTTTATCCCTGCCGTTGTTATTCTCCTGTTCCGGACAGGAAGAACTGACTGTTGCTTCCGGCCAACCGGAGAATATCCCGGCAGGGATATCAAGGATCACTTTCAGAAGTGGTCCTATGCCAAAGTGTGTGTACGTCTTCCGCAAAGAGGGAAATGAGTTCCGGTACAATTCGACTCTCGACAGCGGATGGACCGATGAGGGAAAATTGACTACCCGGCTGCTGATAGGCGACTACAAGTTCTTGTGTACAGCTCCTTTGGAGGGGCAGGTCGATGTGTTGCCAACTCCATTGGATAAAACGGTCACTTTCGAGCAACTCCGTTTTGTATCCCAAGCTGATGCCGAACATCCGGGAAACATCTTGCCGGTGGAGGAACTTTTTCTTCCGGAGCCTGACGTAGCCGGTGCGGTATATACCATTCGCGGTGGAGACGAGATAGAGTGGACGCTCAAAAGAGGGGTTTCCCAACTTGTGTTTGTTCTGAACCGAGGTTATAAGGAAGGAGACGAATATGTGCCCCAACCTTATGCGGAAGGGCATAATATCTTTGAAACGATAGAAGAAATCCGTGTGGAGATTTCTGGCGTAGGCCGCGAATGCAATTACCTCGGCACATCAGGCGAGGGGACTGTATCCTGCTCATATACGGCATCCGGAGCGGAAAGTATCAATTCGCATGGGTTCGCTACCATCTCCGGCCCGTTCGTCTTTCCTCCTGCCGATGACGGAGACGTTCATTTGGCCATTACACTCGTTCCGGTATCTGGAGAGGCATGCCCTGCTTTGCAATTAACGAGTAAGCTCGAAGCCAACCGGAAACTTATGGTCAACCTGTGGTTCGGTTCTTCTTATTTCGATATTGGAGTAACTACCCGTAATCTTCCCATTTCCGACCGGACAGATGGCGACTTGGGAGGCTGGGAATAATAAAAACGGATACACTTATGATAAAGATACCAGTAAAATATGCAGGCTGGTTCGGCATGACTATTTTGTTTGCCGGACTGGTGTTCTCTTGTACGGAAAGAGAGGAGTCACCGGAGTGGGTGGATAATAAAGACGGAATAGTGTTTCGTACTGAACTTCGGGAAGAAATACCGACCAATGGTTTGATAACCAGGCTATATGTGTTCAAATCCGCCGGAAATGACAGTTATCGCCTTTGCGACTCTTTGCCGGAAATAATCAGCGGCACTACCCGGCTTAAAATGAGCCTTGCTGATTTGAATAAGAACGATTATCGCTTTCTCTTCGTTGCTACGCCGCAGGCTGAACCGGAAATGCAGGTAGCACGTATGGACGGCGCTCCTTTTGCTTTCGGAACGGAGTGGGTAAAGGTGTCGGTTGCGGCGTTGGCAGACAATCTGTCGGTAGACAATTATTATGGAATTAAAGACCTTAAAGGCGCAGAAATCCTGCAACTGGAAGCTATTGAAGGAGAACTGACGCGGTTGGTGGGACAAATGGTGTTCTGCTTTTATAAAGACGCCCCCGAAGGAGTCCAAAACCCGGACGTAGCTTCCGTATTGGACAGGGTTTCTTCTATTGATATTGCTTATGAGAGTATGCCCCGGCAAATCACGTTTGATGTGGATGATCTTCCGGTTAGCATGGCGGGTTCGGAAGATGTCTTAAACCATACCGTTAATTTCTCCCTGAATGAAGACGGGCAAAAAGTGGTTCTTCCCCAGACGGGAGTTCCGGTCGAAGTAGCCGACTCTATCCCCAAAGGAGCTATCCTGAAAGGAGCTTGTCTGTTTCCTTGTCGGGAAAAAGTAAAAGTGTCGATGACATTCCACTATTATGATACGACTCCGGTATGCGGGCATACGGAAAGTGAGCATCAGCATGTGGCGGAATGTTATACCCCCCCGGACATTGTCGCTCAGTTTACCGAAGAATGCGGGAATGGCAGGTCTGACTGTGTTGCCGGATCACTTTACAATCAATAACGCTACCCTCCCGTGCGACCGGGTGATTGACGTGCTGCATACGTCCGGCATCTAAATAAATGCAGTGTGGAATTAGCTTAGAAAGATGATGAAAAAGAATATATTCGGCATGTTGGCCGGCATCTGTATTTTGTTGCTGGCTTGTTCGGAACAGGAAGATAATGACAGTCTGATTAACAACTCCCTTGAGGGCAGGGGGGGATAAGGTGACTGTAAACCTGAGTTTATCTGCCATACCGAAAATACATATTGACGATAATACGGACTACTGTCCCATATCCAGCCGGGCGACAGAAAATGTGCGTTCTATCATAGCAAACAATTACAAGTGTTTGGTGATGAAAGAAATAGACACCAAGTGGTATGTAGACACACTGACTAACAGGAATTTGACGGACGCTTCCAAGTATTCGGAAGTGAAAGTGACGGATGAGACGAGATTTAATGACCTTCAACTTACGCTACGACCGGGGCATTACCGGGTGTTGGTAGTCTTGAACCCACTGTGCGGGAAATGGAATGCAGACCTGGTGCCGGGGCGATAGTGAAAGGTGAAGCAGATACTGTGGCATACGCCTATACCTATAATTACCAGATGAATGCATCTTATGCCAACGTGGGAAAACGCTTTGTGCGTTATGAAATATTTGCAGGGACGGCAGAGTTTACGGTGGAGAAAACATCCGATCTGCATTCGAAACCGGTAAATGGGAATACCCATATTGCTTTCACCCGCAGAGTTGCGCAAATGCGCTTCCTATTGAAAGATGAACCGTCGGAGAAAGAAAATTTTAACTTCGCCCCAACGCAGCATACCGTATATGCCACTTTGAAAGCGACTCAACCGGATATGCCTTTCTGTGACGGGTTGGACTGCTGGGGGGATGCTTACTATAACCATACAACCCCGACAAGAGAATTAGAAATGTGTACGAACCTCCATGCAAACTGGCATAAAGCCAAGACGGGGGATAATTATATGATAATCGATCCCAGCGTAACCATATATTCTCCTTTTGTCTTTGCGGACGAACTCAAAGATATTCCCTATGAGTTGGACGAGATTAAGGTGACAGGACAAGCGGGCTCGGGAGGATTTGTGTATGTTTATCCGCAACCTATCCCGCAACCGACATTAGAGTGCAACTCTATCCAGCCGGTCGCATTCCGCACTACGGACGATATAGTCTTAACCCCTTCTTCGCAAAAACAGGTGACATTGGAGTATCTGGAGGCGGAAAGTTCTAAAGAATTGCTGGATACTTATTTCGACGCTTACTATGAATGTAATATACACTAATTATTATCGCTATGAATGCTAAACTATTGTTATTTCTATCCGTCATACTGTTTGCCGGTTGTATTCATGAAACACTGGAACCATGCCCCGTGGGGGATGTGAAAATTAATATCTATGTGGAAAAGTATCAGGCAGTGACTCACAATTTCAGTACGGATATGGAGGCTTCTTTTTTCACCCGTATCCGCGATGTTCATTATTTCCTGTTCAAGGACAAGGCTTTGATTGACGAAGGGCGTATCTCGGACTGTACCTTGTTCACCACACCCCCTTATACTTTTCAGCGGGAAGGGCTTGAGTTCGGCGACTACTGTCTGGCGGTGGTGAGCAATTGTAGTGCCCTTGTGTGAGGAAAAGCTCCGTCCGAGCTCTTTTTCACCTATGCGGGCGTAGATAATAAAGAGGACTATTTTGCCGTTTGCCTTCCTTTTACGGTGGATTGCAATTGCGAGACCGAATACAATGCTTATATGGAACGCGCTCACGGTGTGGTTCGCTACACTTTCAGCAATGTTCCCAAAGATATAAGCGAGATTGAAATGACCATGACCAACGTAGGGAACAAAAAATGATTGAGGGAGACTATTCCGGGCAGATAGAAGTTACTAAACGTATTCCTGTGTCTGCCGTGACGCGTGCGGCAACTGAAAGCAAGGATATTACCGTAACATTGGGCACATTCCCCACGACAAAGGGAATGCGCTCGGCTTACCGTTTAAGGCTATATAAAGAGGGAGGGGAAGAACCTTTGTACAATGGCACTGTAATAGATACTTTGACTGTTCGCAGAAACCAGTTGCTGAATGTCGATACCCGTTTCAGGGAAGGCAGTTCTTCGTTTGAGGTAGTGGTAAATACTACTTGGGACGGAAGTATTCCGGGGGGGTGCTGATATTGACTAATTGAATAGGGCAGGGGCGTCTGTGACAGATGTCCGATTGCTGATTATGGGGGTTATCGGAGAAGGGTTTCTTTCAGCCGTGCGAGTGCCTTTTGCAGTTGTGCATCCACCGTCTTCACGCTGATGCCCAGCTCTTCCGCCACTTGGGCATAGCTTTGTTTCTCTTCGCGGATGCGTATGAATACTTCGCGGCAGCGTTCGGGCAGGCGGTCGAGGGCTTTGACGTAGCGGGTGAAAAATTCCTCGCTGATGAGCATATCTTCGGGGGAGTCGGACAGGTCGGAGGCTTCGGATATCTGATCGGTATCGGCAGACTGGGCGGACAGGGCAGAGAGGGCGGAATGTCGCGCTTCCTTCTCCAGATAGTTGAGTGAGGCATTCTTGACGAGAATAAAGCAATAATCCTCAATGCTCTGCACTTCGGGCAGGCGGGCGCGCTGCTCCAAAGGCGCATGAAGACATCCAGCACAATCTCTTGTGCCCATTCTTCACGTTTCACGTAGTAGTAGGCAATGCGGAACAGGCGGTCGTAAGTGAGGTTATAGAATTCCCGAAAGGCACGCTCCGAGTCTTCTTCTTTCATTTGCCGCAGGTATCGTCTGACTTCTTGTTCGGTCATGTCGCTTTTGTCTCAATTGCTGGCAAATGTAGGGCTTTTCGGTGAAATATCCTAACCCCCGGCTGATTTGAGAACGTCACGAGATTGCAGCAGGCTTGTAACACGGCTTGTATTCCTTTGCAACGCATAATTAAGTAAAAAATGACACGAAAATGAAAAGTAAACTATTATCAGTTTTGAGTGTGTTGTTGTGCGGTGCTTTTGTAGAGGTTGCTGCGCAAAACAGTGTTTTGAACTTTACCGGAAAGGTGACGGACAAGTCGGGCAAGGGAATTTCCGGTGTAGTGGTAAATGACGGTGTGCGCTTCACGCAGACTGACGCGCAGGGAGTGTGGACGCTGACGGCGGATGCGGTGGTGAGCAAGTTCGTCAGTATCTCTACGTCTGCCGCCTATCAGTTGCCACAACGGGAGGGGCTGGCAAGCGGATTTTATGTCTCTGTGGCCCGTCTGGCCGCAGACGGATGCAAGCATGACTTTGTGCTGGAGAAACGCAAGCAGCCGAAGGATGATTTCTACTTTATAGCCGTATCCGACCCTCAGGTGCGCAATGCACAGGAGATGAAACGCTGGCGGCAAGAGACTGTTCCCGACATCACGCAGACGGTGGACTTCCTGAAGCAGAGCCGTGAGGTGGTGGGCACAACGCTAGGCGACCTCGTATTCGACAACATGTCGCTTTACGACGAGTATGAGGCTTCGCTGAAGAACACGGGTGCGACCTTCTTCCAGTGCATCGGCAACCATGACCTCGATTTGCGCTACCAAGACCTCCATAATATGGCGGCGGGTACTCCGGTGTATGGCGAAATGGTTTATAACCGTTATTTTGGCCCTACGGACTATTCCTATAATGTGGGCCGGGTGCACGTCGTCACGATGAAGGACTTGAACTATGTGGGCGGCAAGAGGTATCTTGAGAGTCTGACCGGTGCACAGATTGAATGGCTGAAGAAGGATTTGAGCTACGTACCCAAAGGTAGTCTGGTCTTCCTGAATATGCACGCTCCTGCCTGGAACCGCGTGTCGGGAAGCGGCAATGTGCGCAATGCCGCTGAACTGAAAGAGGCGTTGAGGGATTACAATGTACATGCCTTTACCGGTCATACCCACTACTTCCAGAACAATGAGGTGGCGGACAATCTCTATGAACACAACATCGGTGCGGCTTGCGGCGCCTGGTGTGCAGGCTGGATAAACCAGTGCGGCGCTCCCAACGGCTATCTGGTGGTGGACGTGAAGGGCGACGACGTGAAGTGGCATTATAAGAGTACGCGTCGCGACTTCAGCCATCAGTTCCGCCTCTATGGCAGGGGACAGTTTCTTACGCAAAGCAGCTTTGTGGTTGCCAATATCTGGGACTGGGATAGCGCCTGCCATGCCGTGTGGTATCAGGACGGTAAGCCGATGGGCGATATGGAGCAGTTTGTCGATGCCGACGAAGAGGCCGCCGCCATGAAGAAAGACCGCTCTGCCGCAGTGAAGACGGGACATCTGTTTCGGGCCATGCCTGCCGACGGTGCCAAGGAAATCAAGGTGGAGTTTACCAATCGTTTCGGGGAGGTGTATACGCAGACGTTGAAGTTATAATAATAGGTATCAGTTAAAGAAAACCGGCTATCAGTCTGTTACAGATTGATAGCCGGTTTTTTATTGGAAAGAACAAGCTTCCATTACATCTTCACCAGCTTCACTTGCTCAAATAGCCTGACGGCTTCTTCGCCGTTCCTGGCTTTCTTGGCAGCTTCTTCAAAGCTCTTGCTGTCGTTCTCGAAACAGAGGACATTGGCGCAGTCCAGAATGTGTCCCATTAGGTCTATGGCCTTCGCATTGGTGAGCTGACCTTTTTTCAAGGCTTTCTTTACATACTTGTTGGCATTCTCTACAGCGTTGTAGATGGCGGGCTTCACAATCTCCGTGCCGCTGCTCGACAGGCCAATCTCCACATTGTACTCGTGCGTGTAGTTGGCAAGGAACGTATTCCATTTGGCGGATATGGCCTTACCCAGGTAGTGCTCTTCCTCAAAGACAGGGTGTGTCTCGGGAATTTCACCGTAGACGGTGTACTCGTAGATGGCGGTTCGGGAGTCGTCTCCGTCATAAATGGCAGTTGCATTGCCGGTGGAGGCGGCGCGATTGCTGTTGGCCGCCAAAGCCAACTCCTGTGCATGGCCGGAAGCTATGCACAGGAGGGCTGAGAGAAGTAAAAGGTTTCTCAGTTTCATAATTCTTGTTGTTTTAGTGTGACTATTATCTCTTTTGCCAGATTAACCGCGTTTTGAATTCATCACTTCCCATCGACTTCAGAGCTTGCTCGTAGTTCGCGCGGTTCATGCGCTGCACGATGGCAGGGTAGCGGAAGCGGAAAGGCATGGCGTCGCCCGTGGCTACTCCGGGGCCGGTGGCACATCGGGATAGCCGGTACGGTTGTACTCGAACCATTGCTGATGGTCGACGAAGAAAAGGGCATAGAACTTCTGCTCGATGATGCGCTTCAGTGTTCCGTCGTAGGCGGCGGAGGGGTGTCGAAGTAGCCGGCCGGCAAGGTGGCTCCCCATTGGGTGACGGCGGCTTCTACTGCGGCTTCATACAGGGTGCGGGCATCGTCGCTGATGATGCCGCGCTGGGCGAGTTCGGCTTTGATGAAGAGAACCT
Organism: Bacteroides sp.; assembly: GCA_021203515.1. Taxonomy (GTDB): domain Bacteria; phylum Bacteroidota; class Bacteroidia; order Bacteroidales; family Bacteroidaceae; genus Bacteroides. Next base: position 18,714 of record JAJQAY010000042.1, read on the forward strand.
CGGCATAGGTCATGCACCATAAATCTTGCGGAGCAGTGGCAAGAGTGGCGGCATTGGGCGCGGAACCGGTGATGGTGGGCGTTGTGGAGTAGCCGCTAGGTAGGCCGAAGTAATCGCTCACATCCTTGCCCGTCTCGTCTTTATTGGTAGCCTTCCTTACAAATACAGGCAGGCGGGGGTCGTTCCATTCCTTCAGCTTGTTGATGAAGAATTCGGACAGCGCTTTATAGGAAGAAAGGTCGGAGGGACGGGGCATCGGTGCCTCTTGGGGTGCTACACCGGATACGTGCACGCTGGCGGCATCTTCGTTCGACTCGAATACGGGATACTTCACCGGGTCGGCCAGCATCTGGCGCAGGGTTTCTGCGGCATTCAGTTCGGGCACGTCGATGACACGCAGCAGGGCACGCAGGCGGAGGGAGTTGGTAAACTTCTGCCACAGCTTGATGCCGTTGGCGTCGCTACCGCTGGTGCAGTACATCATGTCGCCGCTGTCGTTGTAGCGCAGTCCGTCGGCGGGCACATAGAGCTCGTTGGCATGTGCCAGCGAGTCTATGATGCCGCGATAGACTTCCAGTTATGTGTTGAACTTAGGGTAATAGATTTGTTGTTCTCCTTTGCAAGCCTCTGCCATGGGCACGTCGCCGAAGGCGTCCGTCAGTTGCTGGAACATCCAGCTTTGCAGGGTGAGGGCGATGGCTTGGTAGTTGCTTGATTGCGTCTCTACGGCATAGTCGTAGGTGGCTTGTGCGTTGCTGGCCCATTTGTAATAGGTGGCCCAGGCACCGTCTCCGGCAGTATCGCCGATGCGATACCAGCCCACACCGTTGCTGGTGTTGGTCGTCACGAGGCATTGCATCAGTTGGAACGTCCAACTGTTGTATCGTGTTCACGTGTAGATGCCCATGCCGTAGATGGTAGGGTTGAGGAAGCTGCCCGCATTGGCTTTGTCCATGCGGGTAGGGTCGGTATTGATTTCGTCCATACTATCGCAGGCGGTGAGGATCACGGCCGGCAGAACGAGTATTGCCATGAGGCTTCTGAATATCTTTTTCATTGTTCTGTTTCAATTATGGTTTTGTTAGAATGATACCTTTAGATTGATGCCGTAAGACCGGGTGCTGGGGAGCGTACCGACTTCCACACCGCTTACCATGGCGCTACCGTCGAGCGATACGGTTTCGGGGTCGAACATCGGGTAGTCTGTGATGCAGAGCAGGTTGCGGCCGAATACGCCAATGCTGGCATTGTTCAGTTGCAGGGTGTTCAGCCGCTTCTTGGGGAAGTCGAAGTCAACTCTCAGTTCGCGCAACTTCAGGTAGGTGGACTTGAAAGAGTTGGTTTCTATGTTGGCAATGCGGTTGTATTCCTTGTAGTAGGCTTCCAGCGTCACTATTTTCTGGTTGGGGCTGTAAGTGCCGTCACCGTTGTCTACCACGCCCGGGGCGATGCAATAGACACCTTCTACCGGCGTGATATTCTGTGCGGCGAAGAGGGCGGCTATTTCAGGGTCTTTGATGTCCAGGTAGAGTGGTGTGTTGGGCAGACGTCCGTTCAGGGTTTCGGTGATGTGGCCTTGTTCGCACATCTTGTGGTGAGACTGCGAGTAGATGAGTCCGCCCACTTGTCCGTCCCATTGCATGGAGAGGCGCCAGTTCTTGTAGCGCAGCGAGGTGTTGAAACCGCCTTTCCAGTCAGGCAAGGCACAGCCCACATATTCTATTTCCGACGGACGGTCGGGCATACCGGTGGAGCCGATGATGACTTCGCCTTTGTCGTTGCGTTTCAGCTTGTATCCCCAGATGTCACCGGTGGTTCCGCCTTGGGTACCGATGATATAGACGCTCCCGCTGACGTAGGAACCGATGACTTGACGCTCGTCGGCAAACTCGGAGAGGGACTCTATCTTGTTTTTATTCTTTGACCAGGTGAAGGTGGTGTTCCATTCCCAGTCGCGCGTCTTGATGGGGTGGCGTTCAACACGATTTCCGCACCGCGATTGCTTACGCTACCGGAGTTGATGGTGCCTCTGGTGTAGCCCGTGGTGGGGTCGAAGGGCGCGTTCAGGATTTGGTTCTTGGTCTTGTTGTAATAATAAGTAAAGTCCAGTCCCAAGCGTCCGTTGAACATGCGGAAGTCAAGACCGCCTTCCCAGTTGGTGGAGATTTCGGGCTTGAAGTCAGCGTTGTAGAGGGTGCTTGCCTTTTCGAGCGAGCCGGCAAAGTCGCTGGTGGTGTAGTAAGGAGCCGTTTTGTAAGGGTCGGTGTCGTTACCCACTTGTGCCCAGGAAGCGCGTATCTTCAGCAGGCTGATGACTTCGGGCATTTTCACCAATTCGTTGACGATGCCGCTGAGGCTGACGGAGGGGTAGAAGAAAGAACGGTTCTTGCTGGGCAGCGTGGACGACCAGTCGTTGCGGCCCGTCACGTCTAGGAACAACTTGTCCAGATAGGCGAAGTTGGCGGTGAAGTAGAGGCTGTTCACCATCTTCTTGCGGATGACGGTGTTGATTTGCGGGTTGGAGATACCGTTGGCGAGTTTATATACTCCCGGCGTGTTGAGGCCCACAACGGCTGCCGAGAGCAGGTCGTAGTAAGAGTACATCATGTTTCCTCCGGCGGCGGCGTTGATGCGCAGTCCGTTGCTGAAGCTGTCGTGGTAGGAGAGCAGTGCATCGCTGTTCACCTCGTAATCCATGATGTTCTGTTTCTTGAAGAAGCCGTCGGGATAGACCTTGTCGTCCCAGGGGCGATGTTGCTCATGCTGTTGGGCAGTGAGCTGGATGCCCGAGCGCACCATGAAGTCCAGTTTGCGGGTAATCTGCAAGGTGGCGGAACCGGTGCTCATCAGGCTATGCTTGGTGGCGGGGTTTTCTGCCTCATAGAGCAGCACGTAGAGGTTCGGCAGGTAACTGCTGAAGGGGCGTATCTGCTTGATGTTTTCCTGATCCTTGTTCCACATCAGCTTGAACCAGTTCAGGTCGAAGTTGGGGTTCATAAAGATGAGGAAGTAGGGGATGGAGTTGCTGTTGTAGGTCAGTGAGGGGGTATTCTCCACGTCGCGATAGGTATAAGTGGACTTGAAGTTCACCTTCAGCCGGCGCGATACTTGCTGGTTGGCCGATACGCTGGCGGTGATGCGCTCGTAACCGCTGTTGGGCAATATCCATTCGTTTTTGGCGTAGGTGACGGAGGCACGCATGCTGCCACGGTCGGAGTTTCCGGTGATGGCAACCGAGTGGGTCATGGTGTGCCCTGTCTGGAACAGGTCGGAGTGATTGGTCTTATAAGGTTGCCATAAAGTGGCTTGTGCTCCCCGTGCTTCCAGTTCGGGGTCGTACTGGTAGAACATCTGTCCGCGGAAAGGCGCACCGAAGGCGCTACTGGTGCCGCTGGTACTTGCCAGACCGTCGTCGCCCTTACCGTAAGAGTAGCATTGTTGCCCTTCCCAGGCAGAACCTGCCGTTCCGATGTTGCCCGCTACACCCTGACCGAATTCATATTGATAGTCGGGGAAGTGTGCGGCTTCTTCCCAGGTGTTGTTGAAGCTGTAGGAGATACCCAACCCTTTCTTGGCTTTCTGTCCCGACTTGGTGGTCACCATTACCACACCGTTTGCAGCGCGTGAGCCGTAGAGTGCCGAAGCGGAAGCGCCTTTCAGCACTTGTATGCTTTCGATGTCGTCCGGATTGAGATCGGAGAAACCGTTACCGTAATCGATGGAGCCGTCCGATGTGCCGCCTGCTCCGTAGGAGCCGCCGGGGTTGTTCATTGGACTGGAAAGGTGCACACCGTCCACCACGATTAACGCACCGTTTCCGGTGGAGTTCAGTGATACGTCGCCACGCAGCGAAATCTGTGTGGAAGATAGCGGGCCGCCTGCCGAGAGCACGTTCAAGCCGGCAACTTCGCCTTGCAGGGCAAGCGACCAGTTGGCGGGCATACTGCCTGTGATATCATCGCCTCCCACGGTCTGTGTGGAGTAGCCCAGTCCTTTCTCTTCGCGCTTGATGCCGAGCGCTGTTACAACGACGTTACCCAGCATCACCGATTCATCTTCCAGAACGGCATTGATAACATTGTTGCCCTTGTAGGCAATGGCTTTTCGCTTGTAGCCCACATACTGGAAGATGATGGAGTCTTTCTTCGTCAGTGTGTTCTTTACTTTCAGTTGATAAGTGCCGTCCACGGCGGCTGTGGTGCCCAGTTGCGGGGCGGAGTTAAGCAGGATAGTGGCACCGGCCATCGGTTCTCCCGATGCGTCGGTCACTTTTCAGCTGATGGTTGTTGTGCTTTGTGCATGTAGCATGGGTGTTGTGCCTGTGATGCATAGCAACATTAATATACCGAGACTTCTCTTTGCATTCATAAAATTTGTTATCTTTGGTTTAAATTTTGCTGCAAAGAACGGGTCTGCGCATTACAGGGCTGCTACAGCCTGATAACAAATTTGATACAAATACGGTGTGCTATTCTTCGATAAACATCAGGTTGCTGATGATGCTGTCTGATATGAAAACGCCTTCTCGGGTGAGGCTGAGGTGGTTATCTTTCTTTTGCAGTAAACCGGCTTCCAGGTAGGGGGCGGACATCTTTAAGCAGTATTGCTGCAAGTCTGTGCCGAACTTCTGTTTTAACTCTTCTATAGAAATGCCGCGTGCGGTACGTAGGGAGGTCATTACGTATTCATTGTAACGGGTGGGGCTGTCCAGTTCTTCTCTTTCAACGGAGCAAACTCCGGTTTCGACGGAGCTTATGTATTTTTCCAACGACGAAATGTTCCATTCCCTCGTCTCGGTGTCGAACGAATGCGCCGAAGGACCGCAACCCAGGTAGGGGATACCTTTCCAATAGGATGTGTTGTGGCGGGAGTACATGCCCGGGCGGCAGAAGTTGGATATTTCGTAATGCTCGTATCCGGCGTTGCCGAGCGTGTCTATCAGGGTGGAGAAGAAGCGGACGCTGCTTTCTTCGTCCACCTCGCAGATGCGGTGGGCTTGCAGCAGTTCGTAGATGCGTGTTCCCTCTTCGTAGGTCAGGTGGTAGGCGGAGATATGTTCCACGTTGAGGCTGACGGCTTGTTGCAGGTCGCGCTTCCAGCGCTTGTCCGTTTCGCCCGGCAGACCGTAGATGAGGTCGATGCTGATATTGTTGAAACCGGCACGGCGGCAGCGGTGTACGGCTTCAATGGCTTGTGTGGCATTGTGGCGTCGGTTCAGTAGCTTCAAGGTGGCGTCGTCGAAGGTCTGTATCCCCATGCTGAGGCGGTTGAAGGGGAGGCGGCGGAGCATCGTGACGTATTCTTCTGTCAGGTCGTCGGGATTGGCTTCGAGGGTAATCTCCTTGCAATGTTCCATCCCGTAAACTTCCTGAATAGTCTCGAATATGGCTTTGAAATCTTCTTCCGCCAGTTGTGACGGCGTGCCGCCACCGAAGTAGACAGTTTCGACGGCTTCTCCACGCAGGTAGTCTCGGCGCATCCGTAGTTCTTTGCACAAGGCGCGGATATAGCACTCTTTCAGTTCGCTGCGGGTGGTGGAGTAGAAGTCGCAGTAGATGCAGCGCGTCCTGCAAAAGGGAATGTGGATGTAGATACCTGCCATGATGTTCGGAATTGTTTCAGACGGCAAAGATACGATTATTTTCTAATCTTAATAGGCAGCATGACTTTATTGAAAATTCAACAGACCTTCCGAATGTACAGAAAAGTTTTAATTATACTTCAAACTTTCAGGGAAAAGAGCAAAAGTTTGAAGTATAAAACTGTGATTAAGGGCAAATGGGGTGAAGTATCGAAGAAAAAGGTATCTTTGCCGGCAGAAGAACACATTATAATATAGTAAATATGAAAACAAGACAGTATTTGTGGTTATTATTGGCAGTTGTATTATTGCTGCCGGTTCAGGAAATCTCTGCTAAGGGAAAAAAGGAGAAAGAGTTGACGGATCGGGAACTTTGGTGCAGTGTCATGTATCAGATGGCTGCGCCGGTGCTCAGCAATATGAGTGAGGGGAAACTGAGGGAAAATATGATGTTGGAGTTGAGCCCCACTTGGGACGGACGCGACAAGCAGGTGGCATATATGGAATACTTCGGGCGACTGATGGCGGGGCTGGCACCGTGGCTGTCGTTGCCGGACGATGATACGGCGGAAGGTGCGCAGCGCAAGCAACTTCGCGAGTGGGCGTTGAAGAGCTACGCGCAGGCTGTCGACCCCGAAAGTGAGGACTACTTGTTGTGGCGTAGCGAGACGCAAACGCTCGTGGATGCCGCTTTTCTTGCCGAGAGTTTCCTGCGCGGTTACGATGTGCTTTGGATGCCGCTGGACAGCCTGACCAAGCAGCGTTATATTGCAGAGTTCACCCAGATGCGCCGGATAGACCCGTATTACAACAACTGGATGTTGTTTTCCTTGACCATAGAATGCTTCTTGCAGCGGGCAGGAGCCAAGAGTGATACGTACCGTATCTCTTCCACTCTCCGGCAGATAGAAAAATGGTACGTGGGTGACGGTTGGTACTCGGACGGGCCGGACTATTCTTTCGACTATTACAATAGTTTCGTGATACAGCCCATGTATGTGGAATGCCTCGAAGTTGCCACCAATGGCGGAAAAAGGAGAGTCAGAACGGCTCCCGCCTGTAACTTTGAGCGTGCGCAGAAGCGCATGCAACGCTTCGGCGTGATATTGGAACGCCTCATTTCTCCGGAAGGTACTTTCCCGGTATTCGGACGCTCGATAACCTATCGCACCGGTGCGCTCCAACCGCTGGCCCTGCTGGCATGGCGTGGCTGGCTGCCCGAAGAATTGCCGAACGGACAAGTGCGTGCAGCCATGACGGCCGTCATTAAACGCATGTTCGGCAAGCCGCGCAACTTCAATGAAAAGGGTTTTCTGGTGCTGGGCTTCAATGGTTCCCAACCCAAGATTTCCGATTACTATACCAATAACGGCAGCCTCTACCTTACCTCGCTCGGATTTCTTCCGTTGGGTCTGCCCGCCGACCATCCTTTCTGGACAGATGCCCCTCAGCCGTGGACGTCCAAGAAAGCATGGGAAGGGGAGGATTTCCCCAGGGGCCATGCGTATCATGAATAGCGTTATTGCGGCAGAAAAAAGACAAGAGGGAAAGACTGTTGTCGGATAAATTCTTTATATTTGCCACGATTTTACACATCTTTCGTTGTAAACAATGGTAACTATGAAAGCAAAACAGCAGATCCTTTCCCTTTGTTTCTGGATATTTTTCCTCTTTACATATCAGCAGGTTGCAGCAATATCGCAGCCTTTTTCCTTGTTGTTTAAAACCTCTCCGGTACTGAATGAATTGCCTAGTAAGGATGTACAGTCTGTTTATCAGGATAGGGACGGTTATATCTGGATTTCCACCCGTAACGGGCTTTTTCAGTACGACGGTTACTCTCTCACCACTTATAAGTCCAATCTCTTTCATTCCGATTTGTTGAATAATAACAATATTATGTGTGTGGGTGAGGACGGCCATCATCGTTTGTGGATAGGTACTTACAGTGGATTGAATGTATTGGATAAGCGGGCGGGCAATAGAAAAAGTGGTAGCTCCCGGATTGACGGGTAACGGTGTTGCCTGCATCCTGATTACTCGTGATGACCGCATCTGGTTTGAAGCAGATAATGGGTTGTACGAATACCGTGAAGGCGAACAAAACCCTTATCTGCTTTATAGCGAGAAAAACACGGAAGGCACATTGCCTGTTGTATCTATCAAATCTCTGTTCGAAGACGATCGGGGGGATATTTGGATCGGAACGTGGGAGCATGGTTTGTTCCGTTATGAGAGCACTTCCGGCAGATTTCTGAGATATCCGAAGATGAATGAGCTAAACTCGGCTCATGTCGTTTTTCAAGACAGTCGCAAGAATATCTGGGTGGGGACATGGCGCGGCGGATTGACGCTGCTGAAAGATGCTTATCAACCGGAAAAAACTAGCTGGGTAACTTTTCGATATGACGAGAAGAACCCTTATAGTGTTTCGGATGATATAATCTATGCGATTTCGGAAGACCCGAACACACACGCCTTGTGGGTGGGAACACGTAAAGGACTAAGTATACTCCCTCAAAGAGAAGAATATACACCTACGGTTTCTTTTGAAAATTATTATCCGGCCGATTCGGAACATTCTATATCCAGTGACGAAGTGGCTTCTTTGTTGTGCGACCGCCAAGGTTTGATGTGGCTTGGTATGATTGGCGGAGGAGTTAATATAGTCAATACGCATGTTCCAGATTTTGAGTGGGACCGCTTGCCTGAGGCTAAACGTTTGTTGAAAACCTCTTCTGTGCGTAGCCTTTTTGTTGGATGATGAAAATAAACTGTGGCTGGGAGTTGGCACTTACGGATTGGGGGTGAAAGACCGGAAAACCGGAAAATTTACTTTCTATACGCAAATGCCGGAATTTGCCGGTTATACCAAAATTCCTACGGTAATGTCCATTAAGCAGTATTCGGTAAACGGACATATCTGGGTTGCGGCTTATAATGGCGGCATTTATGAGATAGACAAACATGTTCCGGTGGCTCAACGGGTGAAGAAATATACTTCTCATGATGTGGAATGGTTGTCTTCGAACTATGTGTATAACATATTTGAAGATTTGAAACATAATCTCTGGTTTGTCACCCGGAATGGGGTTTCTATGCGTAATGCGGATGGAAAAGCTGTGCGATTTGACTCCTTGCAGGTGGGTAACTCCTTGATGAAAACATTCTTGTCGTACAGGTTGTCGAAGGAACAGACGGAGAAATATGGGGAGCTACCAATACGCATGGCGTGATACGGCTAAAGAAGCAGGGGGGCATTATACGGTTTCAGAATACTCTGCGGAAAATGGAAAATTGAATAGTGTTCATGCGGACTGCATTTATAAAGATGAGCGGGGCGCATTTGGACCGGAACGGGCGGAAGTGGTCTGAACCTCTATGAGGAGCATACAGACGCTTTTCTGCCTGTACATGCCCAGTGGAATTTGCCGGGCGATGCGGTTGTCAGCATTCAAGAGGACAAGAACGGCAATTTATGGTTAGGAACTAATGCCGGATTGGTAAAACTTTCGGTTGCCGGTGATTTGGAAAATATAACATTCCGCTTATATACTACAGTAAACGGTTTACAAGATAACTTGTTTAATCGTGCAGCCGTAACGGTGGCGCCTGACGGTGAAATATTCTTTGGGGCATCGCGGATACAATAGTTTCTATCCCGATAGGCAAAACGATCAGGCTTTCTTGTCTCCCGTTGTAGTGACGGACATTAAGATTTTCAATCAATCCTGAAGTGTTATCTCGGATAAAGAACTGAGAGACATATCCGATTTGGCACCTGGTTTTGCACGCAAGATACAATTAGACTATCGACATAATAACTTTACTGTCGAGTTTTCGGCACTGGAGTATGCCAATCCGGATCGCAATCGGTATGCCTACAAACTAGATGGCTTCGACACCAATTGGCAGTACACCGATGCTTCCAAACATTTTGCCTACTACAACAATCTGAAGCCTGGTGATTATACCCTCTATTTAAGGTCATCCAACTCCAATGGCATTTGGAACGACAATACACTTAAAATGCAAATCATTGTTCTGCCGCCGCCTTGGAAGACGTGGTGGGCCTATACTATATATATAGTATTAATTCTGGGTGCTGCTTATTATGCCTATTTGGTAGTGCGTAACCGCATCCGCCTGCGCAATGCCCTGCACCTGCGCGAAATGGAACAGGCGAAGTCGGAAGAAGTAAACCATGCCAAACTGCAATTTTTCACTAACATCACACACGAGTTACTTACTCCGCTAACAATCCTTTCCGCTTCGGTAGACGAGTTAAAGCACGTTGCTCCCGCCCATAAAGGGCAGTACTCCGTAATGACAAACAATATCAACCGCCTGATACGCTTGTTACAACAGACACTTGAGTTCCGCAAGGCGGAGACGGGCAACTTGAAGTTGCGTGTTTCGCAGGGAGACCTAGCATTGTTTGTACAGCGCAGCCTCGACAGTTTCCGCCCATTGATGAAGAAAAAGGATATGGAGTTCCGTCTTTATTGCAACCCCAAACCGTTTGAAGCCTATTTCGACTCCGACAAACTGGATAAGATACTATATAATTTGCTTTCCAATGCTTCCAAGCATAATCGTCCGGGAGGAGTGGTGAGCGTTGAACTGACGGGCAATGAAGACGGTTTTGCAGGTTTAGTGGTAAAGGACAATGGCTCCGGCATCTCGAAGGAAGCCCAAAAGGAACTCTTCAAGTGTTTTTACGAAGGCGATTATCGGAAATTCAAAACAATCGGCACCGGCATCGGGCTGTCATTAGTGCGCGACCTTGTTGTCTTGCATCACGGCACGATTACTGTAGAGAGCGAAGAGGGACACGGCACGGCATTCATTGTCGCCATTCCCGTATTGCACGATGCATATGCGGAAACAGAAATAGACGATGTGGATGTACCCGATGTGCTCGAAGATGTTGTCGGAAAAGACGTTGACACAGATACTGACGTGATGGAAACAAGCAATGCTGAGGTCTCCGTCTCGAAGTCTGCCCTGCTTTTAGTGGAAGACAACGAAGACCTGTTGGCACTTATGGTGAAACTGCTTGGGCATGAATACTCTGTATATACTGCTACAAACGGTCAGAAAGCGCTCGACGTTGTGCAACGGGAAGACATCGACTTGATTGTTTCCGATGTCATGATGCCCGTCATGGATGGCTTTGAACTGTGCAAGACTATAAAGAACAATCTCGATACCAGCCATATTCCCCTTATCCTGCTCACTGCCAAGAAACTGGAGGAAGACCGTGTAGAAGCCTACGAATCGGGAGCTGACGCCTTTATTACCAAACCCTTCAACCTGAGCGTTCTTCACGCCCGCATCGGCAACTTGCTGAAAGCGCGGCAACGTGTCATGAAAGACTTCAAGAAGCAACTTGTATTCGAAGCCAAAGAATTGGACTACACCAGCCTTGACGAAGATTTCCTGCAACGTGCCATCGAGTGCGTGAATCGTCATCTCAATGATCCGGAGTTCGACCAAACGCAGCTTCTTGAAGAAATGCACACTACTAAGTCCACTTTCTTCTGCAAACTGAAGTCACTCACTGGGCTTACCTATTCTTCTTTTATCCGCAACATCCGCATGAAGGCTGCTTGCCGCATTATGGAAGAGAAAAAGCGAGTGCGCGTTTCAGAATTGGCTTATGCTGTGGGCTATAACGACCCGCGCTACTTTAGCGCCTGCTTCAAGAAAGAACTCGGTATGCAACCTTCTGAATATATGGAGAAGTTTACGAGTGGTGGGGTAGTAGAAGACGATACGGTGAAGTAAAAATATCTTTTTCTCTTAGCTTCCTTCCTTCCCCCTCTTATCTTCTATGCACAAGATGTCATCTTATGTATCACAAGATGGCATCTTATGTTGCTCAAGATGGCATCTTGTGCATAGAAGGTAGGCGAGGTTATGTTCTTAGGTTGTAGGGTAAAGTTGCGAAGGTATGGGGAGAGCATAGAAGGGAACTGCAGATTAGTAATGTATCATTTATGTGGAAGAATGGTACAACCTATGTAGACGATTGTTTCATGCACCATATTTCTACCTGTTTGAAACTTTACAAGCAGTGTCCTATTCTGAATTAGTTTACGTTTGCATTGCAGGACGGGAAGAAGCATGCACTTTTCTGTTTCTGCAATGAGAACTTTTAAACTAATTAATTACTATCTTAAATTTATACGATGGAAAGACAGAAGATTTCTGCGAGGGTGGGGATAAGCCGGGTGCTTTTTACTTTGGCTATCTGCATGGCTCTTTTCTTGAATGTCCGATATGTGGGCGCTCAAAACCGAACAATTAACGTGAAAGGCGTGGTAAACGATGCAATGGGACCCGTAATCGGTGCCAGCGTTGTGGAGAAAGAAAACACTTCTAATGGTACGATTACTGATATAGACGGTAATTTCTCTCTGAAAGTATCTTCCAATGCTACTTTAGTTGTCAGTTTTATCGGCTACAAGACACAAGAAGTTCCCGTAAACGGAAAGACTTCTTTTACCATTAATCTGGCAGAGGATACAGAAATGTTGGATGAAGTGGTTGTAGTAGGTTATGGTACAATGCGTAAGAAAGACCTGACGGGTTCTGTTATTCAAATCCGCCCCGACAAACTGGCGAATGAAGCCCCTAAGACAGTACAGGATGTGTTGCGTGGTACGCCGGGCCTGAATGTCGGTATGGATGCATCTGCCAAAGGCGGCGGTTCGTTGCAAATTCGCGGACAGCGTTCGCTTTACACGGACGGTAATCACAATGATCCGCTCATTATTCTCGACGGTATGATGTTCTACGGTGAACTCTCCGAAATAAATCCCGACGATATCGGCCAGATTGATGTGTTGAAAGATGCTTCCTCGGCTGCTGTTTATGGTGCGAAAGCTGCGAATGGCGTCATTATCATCAGTACCAAGAAAGGTTTGCAAGGCAAGCCGATTATCCGGTTCAATTCTAATATCGGCATTTCTACAATGGGTGCTAATCGCAAAGTTTACGATGCGGAAGGTTATATGAAGTATCGTAGTGACTGGTACACGGCTACTACCTATGGTGTAAATCCCGAAACCGGAACTTACGAAGAATATCAGACTAATAAGGATAAGTATCCTGCCGGATATTATGCCGCACCTACTCAGGCAAATCTTGATAAATATGGTATTAGTCTTGATCAATGGAGGGCCTATACCGGTGAAGGCTCGGATATTTCGGATAATGAGATATGGGGGAACAGACTGCTTTTGGAAGGTACCAATTTACAGAACTATCTTGACGGAAGAACGTTTGACTGGTATGACCAGTCTTTCCGTACAGCTCTCAACCAAGATTATAATGTCAGTTTGTCAGGTGCCAGCAATTATGTGAATTATTACTTTTCATTGGGATATCTGGACAATGAAGGGGTGGTTGCGGGAGATGATTACCGTGCTTTCAGTTCTAATATGAAAGTAAATGCCAAGGTAACAAAATGGTTGAAAATAGGTGCCAACGTTAATTTCCAGGATCGTACGGACGGCAATCAGAAGGTGGATTGGGAAAAGCAGATCACAGTGAACAGTCCCTTTGCTTCCTACAAGAATGAAGACGGTGAACTGGAAATATATCCGATGGGTAATGTTTCGGGAAACAGGGGATACAATTATGATTTTGAGCAGCAATATAAAGAGTATGAGTCGGGCTATACGGTGCTCAATACTATCTTGAATGCTAAAGTAAATCTCCCGTTCAATATCTCCTATACATTTAATATTGCTCCGCGTTATCAGTGGTTCTATAAGCGCACTTTCGACTCATCCAAACACCCCGATCGCCTTAACGGTTCGGCTGCTCGCAACAATGGTAAGCGTTTTGACTGGGCTTTGAACAATACGCTTACCTGGGATCAGACATTTGCACAGAAACATCATGTGGTGTTGACTTTGGTACAAGAAGCGGAAGAACGTCGTAAATGGTCGGATGATCTTTCTGCCAATAATCTTGCGCCGACCGACGCTTTGGGATTTCACTATGTGAAGGCTGCCGACAAAACATCCAGTTCTTTTAGTTCGGATGATATGCACGAGACCGCTGACGGTATGCTGGCGCGGGTGTTCTATTCTTACGACAATCGCTATATGTTTACCGGTTCTTTCCGTCGTGACGGCTATTCTGCTTTTGGCACTTCCAATCCGAGAGCCAACTTCTTCTCTGCCGCCGTTGCCTGGACGTTTACTAATGAAAAGTTTTTCAACTGGAAGCCGTTGAGCGCCGGTAAACTGAGATTTTCTTGGGGACAGAATGGTAACCGTTCGTTAAGTAATCCCTATATTGCCCTTGCCAATTTGAGCGCAGGCATGGGAGCTACGCAAGGTTACATTGACGCGAGCGGCAATACGGTGGAATATCGTTATTATACCATGGACCGTCTGGCAAATACTCACCTTGAATGGGAAAAGACAACGGCTTGGAACATTGGTTTGGATTTTGGTTTCCTGAACGACCGCATCACCGGTAGCATTGATTACTATAATATGCCTACCACAGATATGATTATGAATCAGTCTCTACCCGGATTTTCGGGATTTGGTTCTATCACTTGTAACTTGGGTGAAGTGCAAAATCGCGGTATTGAAATATCTTTGAGCACTACCAATATTCGGAACAAAATATTGGAGTGGAATACCACATTGGGTTTCTCTTATAATAAGAATAAAATCAAGCATCTTTATTATGAATATGAAAATGTGCTTGATGCGCAAGGAAATGTCATAGGAACGAAAGAAAGAGATGATATTTCGAATAAGTGGTTCATAGGACGGCCTATCGGTGCTATTTGGGACTATAAAGTGACTGGTATCTGGCAGAAAGATGAAGTAGAAGAAGCAGCCAAGTACGGTCAGCGTCCGGGTGATCCCAAAGTATGGAACAATCCCGATAATGACAAAATCAATGCAGACGGCACAACGACTATCGTGTATGATAACGATGACAAAGTGTTCCTGGGTCAGACAAGCGCATCCTATAATTGGTCGATGCGAAATGAGTTCGTATTCTTCAAGAATCTGACTTTCTCTTTCAATATTTATTCCAAGATGGGGCAAAAGAGCCAAAGTGAGAACTACTTGAATAAGGATAATGCTGGTTCAAAAGTGACGAATGGGCAGAATGTCTATAAAAAGGAATATTGGACAGTCGATAATCCGACTAATGAGTACGGTCGTTTGGATGCCCAAGGTCCTTCCGGACTTGCCTCTCCTAAGAAATTGTACAATCGTTCGTTTATTCGTCTTGAGAATATTGCACTTTCCTACACGTTGCCCAAAAAGTGGACTTCTAAGTGGAGCATTGAAAAAGTGAATGTCTCCGGAAGCATCAAGAATGTGGCTGTTTGGGCGAAAGATTGGAATTATTGGGATCCTGAAACAGGAGGCATAGCTCCGAGAGTTTTTAATATTGGATTGAATTTAACTTTTTAACTATAGAAAATCATGAATAAGATAAATAAAATAATAGCTTGCCTGACTATTGCGGGCTGTATGTGTTCTTCATGTTCGGAAGACTTCTTGAAGCCGGATCCTCTATCGTTCTACGAACCGGGAAAAACATTTACCACGGTAGAAGGCTTGGAATCTGTATTGGCAAATCTGGACCGTCATATACGTACTTACTGGACGAACTATCAGGGAAGGGATATTGCCGTTCCTATTTATTCGCAATACATGTATTCTGATTTGAATGTGGCAGCTAAGACGGACCAAAGCACTATTTTTGCCGATATTGCTACCCGTCTGACCCCTACTGACGGTTTGGGAGGTGATGACAGCGAAGTCAATCAGTTGGGTTATTTCTGGGGCAAACTTATACCGCTATAAAATCTGCCAATACGGTAATCAGCTATATAGATAAAGTAGAAGGATTGAAAGAGGATATAAAGAATGAATATTTGGGTAGGGCTTATTTCCATCGTGCATTCCGCTATCTGTCGTTGGTATTCATGTTCAATGATGTTCCTTATGTGTCACGCATTGTCGACTCCCCGAAGTTTGACTATCGCAGCACTTCCCGTGAAGCCATCCTGAAGAAGATGACGTTGGATATGGAATTTGCTGTTCAATGGGTACCCGACCAAAAGGATATGGCAATGATCGGTATGGTGAATAAAGGGGCTTGCTGTATGTTGTTGGCAAAACTTTATCTCTCTTTGGGACGCTGGGATGATGCAATAAAACAATGTGATGCTTTGATTGGCGATCCTAATTATGAACTGATGAAACAGAGCTTTGGTACTTTTGTCAAACCTTTCAATAACGAGGCATGGCCTGTGACACGCAATGTCATTTGGGACTTACATCGTCCGGAGAATAAGTTGATTGCAGTCAATAAAGAAGTTATATTCGGCATGCCTGATCGGGGTATAGGTTCAAGTAACTCTTTTATTTATTTCAATACAATGCGTTCTTTAGTTCCATTCTGGAACAGTGCAAATCTGAAAACTCCCGCTCCTGATGGAAAGAAGTTCATAGAGGCCTATGCGCGTTCTGATTCAAAATATAGTGGAAAATATGATTATACTAGGTCATTGGGACGTGGCACGGGTTATATTCGTCCTACCTATTATGCCCAACATGGCATGTGGTGTGTGAATGGAGTGGATGACAAAGGGGACTTGCGCCATAATTCGACTGTCGGTAATTGGGCTGCGACTTCCATGATGAAAGTGAACAGCAAGGATTCTAAATTCTTGGGAGAATATGTACAGCAAACTTGGACTACAGATACTATTCGTGAATGGTATGGCTGACCTCATTATAAAGTATATTTGTTAGACCAGAATGCAGAATCGAAACAAAGTTCTACCAACTGGAATGGAGCAAACGGCAGTTCGACTACTGCCGGTAATGCCGACTGGTACTGCTATAGACTGGCTGAAACCTACTTGTTGCGCGTTGAAACTAAATTTTATAACGGTGACCCGGTTGGAGCTGCCGCCGACGTGAACGAAGTACGCAAAAGAGCCCAGTGCGAGCGGTTGTATAACACTGTGACTATTGGTGATATCGTTGACGAACGTGCACGCGAACTTTACATGGAAGAATGGCGGTATATGGAACTTAGCCGTATTTCATATTGTCTGGCACTAAGCGGAAAATCGGATGAATTTGGTAATACATACAATCCCGAAACTTACGATAAGCAGGAAGGAACTGATGCAAACGGCGGAAGTTATTGGTATCAACGTATCGTTCACTATAACGACTTCTACAATAAAAATCCTAAACTATTGGTGAAGAATCGTGCTTATGCAATTGATAAGCATAATTTGTACTTGCCTATCCCGCAATCAGCTATTGATGCCAATCGTTTGGGTAAGTTACGTCAAAACTATGGATACAATGGCTATGACGAAACTATTCCGATGTGGGAAACTTGGGAAGAAGCCGAGGCTAATAACTAAAAACGAATAAAATATGATACAAAAAGATAATTGTAGGATATGGATTATATTCACATTGTTGTTAGGCTGGGTATATCCTACTGTTTCTTTCGCCCAAGAGTGAAAACTGGTATGGAATGATGAGTTCAATCAGGCAGGACGCCTCGATACTGCCAGTTGGAATTATGAGAACGGCTTTGCCCGCAATGAAGAGGCGCAATGGTATCAGGCTGACAATGCATATTGCAAAGACGGCAAACTGATTATTGAGGCGCGGAAAGAGAACGGACGAAAAAATCCGTTGTATGAAGCCGGTAGCGAGAACTGGCGTAAGAAGCGTGAATTTGTAGAATATACCTCTTCCTCCGTCACTACGGCGGGGAAGAGGGAGTTCCTTTACGGACGTTTCGAAGTGTGTGCCAAGATACCCGTAGGGGGGGTGGTGCCTGGCCGGCTATCTGGTTGCTGGGCCGTGGCATGGAATGGCCTTCGTGCGGGGAAATAGACGTAATGGAGTATTACCGCATCAACGGTGTTCCGCATATTCTTGCCAATGCCTGTTGGGGGGCATGATAAACCTTATGATGCCGTGTGGAACAGCAAGAAGATACATTTTACGCACTTCACGGACAAAGATCCGAAGTTGGCGGATAAGTTCCATGTCTGGCGCATGGATTGGGACGAAACAAGCATCTGGATTTATCTGGATGATGAATTGCTGAACGAAATTCCTCTGAGCCAGACAGTGAACGGCAACATTGGGCAAGGCACCAATCTTTTCCGCAAGCCGCAATATCTCTTGCTAAATCTTGCTATTGGCGGCATTAACGGCGGTGAAATTGATGATGATGCCATTCCGATGAAGTACGAGATTGACTATGTGAGGGTTTACCAAAAATCTTCCAAGTCTGAATAAATGAATGATATCTCTCCCTTTTTGACAGAATAGTGGTGCTCAGGCAGGAAGAAAGGGAGTATTTTTGCAACAATGAAAAACGAACGTAAACAATATCATGAAAACAAGACAATATTGGTGGCTACTGCTGGCGGTTGTATTATTACTGCCCGTTCAGGAGGCCTTCGCTAAAAAGAAAAAAGAGAAAGAAATAACCGAACGCGAACTTTGGTGCAATATTTTATATCAGATGGCTGCTTCGGTACTCAGTAATATGAGTGAAGGGAAGTTGCAGGAAAATATGTTGGTAGAGCTAAGTCCTACCTGGGACGGACGCGACAAGCGGGTGACATATATGGAATGCTTCGGGCGACTGATGGCGGGACTGGCTCCGTGGTTGTCGTTGCCCGATGATGAGTCGGCGGAAGGCACGCAGCGCAAGCAACTCCGCGAGTGGGCATTGAAGAGTTATGCGCAAGCCGTAGACCCCGAAGCAAAGATTATTTGCTTTGGCGTAGAGAGGGACAGCCGTTGGTGGATGCGGCTTATGTTGCCGAAAGTTTCCTGCGTGGATACGATGCCCTTTGGGTTCCGCTAGATAGTTTGACGAAACAGCGCTATATAGAAGAGTTTACCCAGTTGCGCCGCGTAGACCCTCCCTACACGAACTGGCTGCTGTTCTCCTCTACCGTTGAATGTTTTCTGAAGAAAGCGGGCGCTAAGAGTGATACATACCGCATTGTTTCCGCTCTCAGGAAGGTGGAAGAATGGTATGTGGGCGACGGTTGGTATTCGGACGGTCCGGGTTTTGCTTTTGATTATTACAATAGTTTCGTTCTGCATCCCATGTATGTGGAGTGTCTTGAGGTATTTACAAATGGTGGCAAGAATAGAGTTTGGAATGCTTCCAACTGCAATTTCCCGCGTGCACAGAAACGCATGCAACGTTTCGGCGTAATATTGGAGCGCTTCATCTCTCCGGAGGGCACGTTCCCGGTGTTCGGCCGTTCCATTCCCTATCGCACGGGTACACTTCAACCGCTCGCTTTGCTGGCGTGGCGTGGCTGGTTGCCCAAGGAACTCCCGAACGGACAAGTGCGGGCTGCTATGACGGCCGTTATCAAACGGATGTTTGGTGACAATCGCAACTTCAATGAAAAGGGTTTTCTGACTTTGGGCTTTATTGGCTCGCAGCCCCATACGTCAAACAGATATACGAACAACGGTAGCCTTTATATGGCATCCCTGGCATTCCTGCCCTTGGGCTTGCCGGCAGACCATCCTTTCTGGACGGATGCGCCTCAGGCGTAGACTTCCAAGAAAGCATGGGAAGGAGGGAATTTCCCGATGGACCATGCTTACTATGAATAGGATAAATAATATATGTGTAAAACTTTCATTAATTGTGTTTAGTGTTGGTGGGTGTTTCGCAACACTTTGTGCTCAAAGTGTTGCGGACTCCCTTCACCTGAAGACTCATTTAGTGGAAGTTGGAAAAGGGTACAGCCGGAATTCCGTTAACACGACTGTGTTCCGCAACAACTCGTTGGTTACTCATGGAGACGACCAATACGTCAGTTATTATGATGCGGACGGCTACCTTGTCTTAGGCAAACGTAAGTTGGGGACGGAACAATGGACGCTGCACCGCACGCAATATCAAGGGGATGTGAAGGATGCCCATCGAGTCATCAGCATGATGCTTGATGGTGACGGCTATATCCATGTCTCTTTCGATCATCATGGAAATAAACTAAACTATTGCAGAAGTCTTGCTCCTTACTCTTTGGAGTTGGGCGAAAAAGAGCCGATGACGGATGTGGATGAGGGGAATGTGACTTACCCTGAATTCTACCCGTTGGCTGGGGGAGATTTGCTGTTCGCTTACCGTTCCGGTTCGTCCGGGCGGGGAAATCTGGTGATGAACCGCTACTCGGTAAAGGAGAAGAAGTGGCATCGGGTGCAGGATGTGCTGATAGACGGCGAGAATGAACGGAATGCTTACTGGCAGTTGTATGTGGACGAGCGGGCATCATCCATCTGTCGTGGGTGTGGCGGGAAACGTGGCATGTGGAGACGAACCATGATTTGTGTTATGCCCGTTCCTTTGATGACGGGGTGACGTGGTATAAGGCGAATGGTAAGAAATATGAGTTGCCCATCCGCTATGGAAATGCCGAATATGCCTGTCGTATACCGCAAAACTCGGAACTGATAAATCAGACCGGAATGAGTGCCGATGCAGGAGGTAATCCGTACATCGCTACCTATTGGCGCAGCCCGGATAGCGACGTTCCCCAATATCGCATCGTATGGCACGACGGACAGATATGGCATAACCGTCAGGTGTCCGAGCGCCATGCTCCTTTCTCACTGAAAGGCGGCGGCACGAAGATGATTCCCATTTCCCGTCCGCGCATAGTGGTAGATGGCGGTGAAATCTTTTATATCTTCCGGGATGAAGAGCGGGGAAGCCGGGTATCACTGGCCCATGCCAATGATGTGGCCGTCAGTAAATGGCAATTCTGCGACCTGACGAATTTTCCGGTAGATGCGTGGGAGCCTTCGCACGACACGGAATTATGGAAACGCAAACGACAATTGCATCTTTTTGTACAGCATACCAAGCAGGGTGACGGTGAGCATACGGTGGAGTTTGAACCGCAACCGGTGTATGTGTTGGAAGTTGAATGATAAAACATTTATATATTATGAACTTAAAACTCTGTCTTTTAATTCTTAGCGTTGGCGTCACTTCATGTGCCGCCAAGCAGCCGAAAGCGGATGAAGTGATTGGCATTATTAATAAGGTGAATAAGTATTGGCAGGAAACGCATCCTCAGCACGGGCGTTCCTTCTGGGATAACGCAGTCTATCACACCGGAAATATGGAGGTCTTTTTCCTGACCGGCAATTCGGATGATTATGCTTATTCCGAAGCTTGGGCGGAACATAATGAGTGAAAAGGTGCCAAGTCGGACAATAAGGCTGACTGGAAATACGGTTATGGAGAAAGCGACGATTATGTTCTCTTCGGAGACTATCAGGCCTGCTTTCAGACCTATGCGGATTTATACACGGTGGAGCCCAACTCAAACAAGATAGCCCGTGCGCGTGAGGTGATGGAGTATCAGATGAGTACGGATAGAAACGACTATTGGTGGTGGGCAGACGGGCTGTATATGGCGATGCCCGTCATGACGAAGCTGTATAAACTGACGAAAAATCCGTTGTATCTGGAGAAACTGCATGAGTATTAGATGTATGCCAATAGCATCATGTACGATGAAGAAGCCGGATTATATTATCGGGATGCCAAATACGTGTATCCCAAACATAAGAGCGTAAACGGGAAGAAGGACTTCTGGGCGCGTGGCGACGGTTGGGTCTTGGCTGCCTTGGCAAAGGTCTTGAAGGACTTGCCGGAAACGGGTACGTATCGTCAGGAATACATTGATCGTTTCCAGACAATGGCGGAGGCAATAGCCGCTTGTCAGCAATCCGAGGGATACTGGACTCGCAGTATGCTCGACCCCGAACATGCACCGGGACCGGAAACCAGTGGTACGGCTTTCTTCACCTATGGTCTGTTGTGGGGGATGAACAACGGCTTGCTGGATAAGCCACTTATCGACCGGTCGTAATGAAAGCGTGGCATTATCTGACGACCGTCGCCCTGCAACCCGACGGCCGGGTAGGCTACGTGCAACCTATCGGTGAGAAAGCAATTCCCGGTCAGGTGGTGGATGCCAACTCTACGGCAAACTTTGGCGTAGGGGCATTCTTGCTGGCATCTTGTGAAATGGTACGTTTTATTAGTATGAAATAGTTATGAAAGACATCCGCAGATCCTTTAGGGAGATACTGTGTATGGCAGTATTCTCACTGTTATTTACCGCCTCCGCCTTTTCTGAGGAAAGGCCTCTCCCTGAAAAAGATTATGTGGCTTATCTGTTCGCTTATTTCACAGGGAACCATATTGATGATGAGGCCGTTTGCTATGCCGTCAGTATGGATGGCTATACCTATTGGGCGCTGAATAATGGCAAACCTGTGATTGACTCAAAAGTCATCAGTTCTACGGGTGGTGTACGCGACCCTCACATTTTGCGTTGCGAGGATGGGAAGACTTTCTATCTGGTAGTGACGGATATGGTTTCTGCTAAAGGTTGGGACTCCAACCGGGCGATGGTTTTGTTGATGTCCACCGACTTGGTGAACTGGTCACATTCGGTCATCAACATGCAGGAACGCTATGAAGGTCAGGAAAATTTAAAACGGGTATGGGCTCCGCAGACGATTTATGATCCGGAAGTCGGGAAGTATCTGGTGTATTGGAGTATGAAGTACGGTGACGGTCCGGATGTAATCTATTATGCGTATGCGAATGACGACTTTACCGATTTGGTCGGTGAACCGAAACCTCTCTTCTTGCCGAAAGCGGGAAAATCGTGCATTGACGGAGACATTATATATAAGGATGGAGTATTCCACCTTTTCTATAAGACGGAAGGACACGGCAATGGCATCAAGGTAGCGACCACCCGTTCGCTTACTTCCGGCCACTGGAATGAAGAACCCGACTACAAGCAGCAGACAACGGATGCAGTGGAAGGTGCGGGCACTTTTAAACTGATAGGTTAGGACAAATATATACTGATGTATGACGTATATATGAAAGGTAAGCATCAGTTTACGGAGACTACCGACCTGAAGAATTTCAAGGTGATAGACAGTGAAGTAAAGATGAACTTCCATCCGCGTCATGGTACGATTATTCCTATCACCCGGGATGAATTACTACGGATTATCGGCAAGTGGGGGAAGCCCTCGGAACTGAGCGAACCGCCCAATAATCCGGTGCTCCCGGGTTTCCATGCCGATCCAGAGGTGTTATATTCCAATCAGACGAAGAAGTATCATATTTATTCTACCACAGATGGACAACCGGGCTGGGCGGCTGGGATTTTTCCGTATTTTCATCTACGAATTTGAAACATGGCAAGATGAAGGTGTGATGTTGGATTTGAAGTCTGAGCAAGTTCCTTGGGCGAATGGGAATGCTTGGGCACCGTGCATTGAAGAAAAAATGATGGATGGACAATACAAATACTTCTTTTATTATAGCGGAAACTCTAAAGAAGGAAAAGGGAAACAGATTGGAGTCGCTACAAGCTATTCTCCGACAGGACCGTTTACCGACTTGGGGCATCCCATTATAACCGCATCTCCCGTGGAGAGAGGACAGCAAATTGATGTGGATGTCTTCACCGATCCTGTTTCGGACAAATCGTATCTGTACTGGGGTAATGGCTATATGGCAGGTGCCGAACTGAATAAAGATATGCTTTCCGTCAAGAAGAATACGATTACGGTAATGACACCCCAGGGGGCACTTTGCAGGATTATGCTTATCGGGAAGCACCTTATGTATTCTATCGTAAGGGGCTTTACTATTTTCTGTGGTCGGTAGATGATACCGGTTCGCCCAACTATCATGTGGCTTGCGGTACTTCCAAATCACCGCTTGGCCCTATTGAGGTGGCAAAGAAACCGATAGTCTTAATTCAGAATTCGGAGAAAGAAATATACGGCCCTGCTCATAACTCCATACTTCAGATTCCCGGTACGGATGAATGGTACATCGTCTACCACCGTATTAATAAGAACTATTTAAAACACGAGGCGGGCACGCATCGCGAAGTGTGCATAGACCGGATGGAATTCAATCCGGACGGGACAATCAGACCGGTAGTACCTACCCGCTGATTATAGTGAAAACTCTAATATTTGAAATACATTATGAAGAACTGATATCTTAAACAATACCATATATCAATGAAAACACTCACCACCTTTTTTGCTTTGCTTTTTGCATTGGGTGTGCAAGCGCAGCATGTAATGACCGTCGATGTATCCCATCCGGCGGCAAAGATAAACCCTGCCATGTATGGCATCTTCTTTGAAGACATCAACTTCGGTGCCGACGGCGGGCTATACGCCGAACTGGTAAAGAACCGTTCTTTTGACTTCCCGCAACCGTTTGTCGGCTGGATTCCTTTTGGCAACGTGACGATACAGAGCGACGGACCCTGTTTCGACCGTAACCCGCAGTATGTGCGCATCGTCAATGATGGCCGTCTTTTGCGCGCCGGCCTTGATAACGAGGGTTTCCGTGGCATCGGCCTGAAAGAAGGCAAAGAATATCGCTTCACCGCCTACGCCCGTACACCGGATGCGAAGCCGATGAAACTTTCTGTGGAACTGGTGAATGCCAATGGCGATAATCTCCTGAAGAAAGAGCTTGAAGTGAAAGGCAATGGATGGCAGAAACTGACCGCTGCTCTGAAAGCTCCTTTCACCGATGCCCACTCCCGCCTGCGTGTGGTGCTGGCAACGGAAGGTACGGTCGATATGGACCATATCTCCCTGCTCCCCGTCAATACATGGAAGAACCGTGAGAACGGCCTGCGTGCCGACCTCGCCCAAGCGCTCTACGACCTCAATCCGGGTGTATTCCGCTTTCCCGGCGGCTGCATCATCGAGGGCAATAACCTTGTCACCCGCTATCAGTGGAAGAGCTCCGTCGGCCCGGTAGAAAATCGTCCCCTGAACGAAAATCGTTGGAACTATACCTTTAAGCATAAGGCTTTCCCTGATTATTTCCAATCCCTCGGTCTGGGCTTCTACGAGTATTTCCTGTTGAGTGAGGACATTGGAGCCGAACCCCTTCCGGTGCTGAGTTGCGGTCTTTCCTGCCAGTATGAAAGCAATGAAATAGTATCGCTTGACGAGCTATCCCCTTATGTGCAAGACGCACTGGATTTGATTGAGTTTGCCAATAGGCCTGTTACTTCCCAGTGGGGCGAAGTGCGTGCCGACATGGGACATCCCGCACCGTTCAACCTGAAAATGATTGCCATTGGCAACGAGCAATGGGGTAAGGTTTATCCCGAACGCCTCGAAGTCTTTACGAAGGCCATTCGTGCCCGCTATCCCGAAATCGAGATTGTAGGCTCTGCCGGCCCGAGCGCTTCCGGCGAGCAGTTTGACTACCTTTGGCCGGAAATGAAGCGCATCGGTGCAGACTTGGTAGACGAACATTACTATAGGGCTCCCGACTGGTTCTTTGCCAATGCCGCCCGCTATGATAACTACGACCGTAAAGGCCCGAAAGTCTTTGCCGGTGAATATGCCTCACACGACCATTCCACGGGAAAAGCCAACAATTTCCTCGCCGCCCTCTCCGAAGCCGCTTTCATGACGGGGCTGGAACGTAATGCCGATGTGGTGCGCCTGGCTACTTATGCTCCTCTGTTTACCCATGTCGATGCTTGGCAATGGAACCCCGACCTAATCTGGTTCGACAATCTTCGCATGATGCGCACTCCCAGCTATTACGTGCAGCAGATGTATGGCATGAATGCCGGTACGGATGTACTTCCTCTGCAAATGGGGGGCAAGCCGGTGACAGGACAAGATAGCCTTTATGCAACCGCCGCACTGGACAGTAATACCGGTGAAATTATCCTGAAAGTAGTCAATGCTGCCGATAAGCAGGCAGATGTACGGATTGATTTCAATGGTTTGAAGAAGAAGACGCTCGTCTCCGGTTCT
Source organism: Bacteroides sp. (assembly GCA_021203515.1). Lineage (GTDB taxonomy): Bacteria > Bacteroidota > Bacteroidia > Bacteroidales > Bacteroidaceae > Bacteroides. The sequence goes on from JAJQAY010000042.1 coordinate 44,226, forward strand.
TGTACCTATCTACAAAGTAATGACTTGAAAGCGAAGAATACATTGGAACAAGAGGCTTTAATCCCCCGTGTCCGTCCTGTACAGGTCAGCGGACGGTCTTTGAACTTGAAACCGGAACCCTATTCGTTTGGAGTCTATCGCTTACAAGTGAATGGAAAATGAAGGGCACTCATCTAAACTTAAATATTATTATTATGAAGAAACAAATCATTACCGGACTGCTTGCCGCTTTTACCATTGCCGCAAGTGCGCAATCTTTTAAAGAATGGCTCGACCCGGAGGTCAATGCCGTGAACCGTGCCTCGATGCACACCAACTATTTCGCTTATGAGTCGGCCGATGCGGCCAATCGGGGCATAATGGAACAATCTTCCAATTTCATGACGCTGAATGGCAACTGGAAATTCCTTTGGGTAAAGGATGCCGATGTCCGTCCCACTGATTTCTGGAAACCGGATTTCAACGATAGAGGTTGGGGTGATATGCCCGTTCCCGGTGTTTGGGAGTTGAATGGCTATGGCGACCCCATTTATGTAAATGTCGGTTACGCTTGGCGCAATCAGTTCAAGAACAATCCTCCGCAGGTACCTGCCGAGAATAACCATGTCGGCTCTTACCGTCGTGAAATAGTTGTTCCCGCCGACTGGAAGGGCAAAGATATTATCGCCCATTTCGGTTCCGTCACTTCCAACATCTATTTGTGGGTAAACGGCAAATACGTCGGCTATAGCGAAGACAGCAAACTGGAAGCTGAGTTCGACCTGACTCCTTTCCTAAAACCGGGGCAGAAGAATTTGGTCGCATTCCAAGTGTTCCGTTGGTGCGACGGCACGTATCTGGAAGACCAGGATTTCTTCCGGTATAGCGGGGTAGGTCGTGATTGTTACCTCTATGCCCGTAATAAGAAACGTATTGAAGACATCCGTGTCACTCCCGATTTGGATACGGATTACCGGAACGGTTCTTTGCGTGTGTCAGTCAGTCTGAAAGGCAGTGGGAACGTCAATCTCGAATTACTGGATGCTGCCGGCAACCCGGTTGCCACGGAACAGCTCACGGTAGCGGCACTGCCTTGATGAACGTAGAGAACCCGCAGAAGTGGACGGCGGAAACTCCTTATCTTTATACGTTGCGTGCCACCATGCAGGGCAGTGGCGAGGTTATTCCCGTTAAAGTAGGTTTCCGCAAGATAGAGTTGAAGAACTCACTGATATTGGTAAACGGCCAGCCAGTCCTCTTCAAAGGCGCCGACCGCCACGAACTCGACCCCGACTACGGTTATGTCGTTTCCCGTGAACGCATGCTTCAGGATATCCAGCTCATGAAGAAATTCAACCTGAATGCTGTTCGTACTTGCCACTATCCCGACAATAACCTTTGGTATAACCTTTGCGACCAATACGGCATCTACGTCGTGGCCGAGGCAAATGTCGAGTCCCACGGGATGGGTTATGGCAAAGAAACCCTTGCCCAACGTGCCGACTACAAGAAAGCGCACATGGAACGCAACAAACGCAATGTACAGCGAGGGTTCAATCATCCCAGCATCATCTTCTGGTCTTTGGGTAACGAAGCCGGATATGGCATCAACTTTGAAGCGGCCTATGATTGGGTGAAAGCCGAAGATCCGAGCCGTGCCGTGCAATACGAACAGGCAGGCAAGAAAGGCAAGACAGATATTTTCTGCCCGATGTACTACGGCTATAATGATTGCCAGAAATATTGTGAAGACGATTTTATGACAAAACCTTTGATACAATGCGAATACGCCCATGCTATGGGTAATTCCGAAGGCGGTTTCAAAGAATACTGGGATTTGGTTCGCAAATATCCCAGGTTTCAGGGCGGTTTCATTTGGGATTTTGTCGACCAGTCTGTACGTTGGTCGGGCAAGAACGGCAAAACGATTTATGCCTACGGTGGTGACTTCAACCGTTTCGACGCCAGCGACGGCAACTTCTGCGACAACGGTCTTGTCAGTCTCGACCGTGTTCCCAATCCTCACATGTACGAAGTCGGCCGTATCTACCAGAGCATCTGGACTACTCCCGCCGACTTGAAGAACGGTGAAATCAACATCTACAACGAGAACTTTTTCCGCGACCTTTCCGCCTACTATCTGGAATGGGAAGTGCTGAAAGGCGGAAAGGTCATTCGTAGCGGTCGTGTGGATAATCTGAACGTCGCCCCGCAACAAACCGCCAAGGTCCGGTTGGATTTAGGCGCTACCTGCCAATGCACTGAGTGGCTGCTCAATGTTTCCTATAAATTGAAGAACCGTGAAGGTCTGCTCCCTGCCGGCTATGCGGTAGTCAAAGACCAACTGACTCTGAACCCCTATCAAGCGCCTGCAACGGACTTGAAGAGCTGTGAAGCAAGCAACCTCGAAGTAATCGCACCTGCCGTACAGGAGAATGACTGGCATTACCTGATTGTTACCGGTGAGACTTTCCGCATCGAGTTCAACAAGCATACCGGTTATCTGACCAAGTACGAAGTAAACGGCAAGGATATGATTAAAGAGGGCGAAGCCCTGAATCCAAACTTCTGGCGTGCTCCTACCGATAATGATTTCGGTGCCGGCCTGCAACGCAAATATGCCGCATGGAAGAACCCGGAAATCAAACTGACCTCTTTCAATCAACGCACCGAGAACAAACAAGTCATCGTGGAAGCTGCATACGAAATGCCGGCCGTGTCCGCCAAACTGAATCTGACTTACGTCATTAACAACGGCGGTTCTGTCAAAATCACCCAAAAGCTGACAGCCGACAAGAACGCCAAAGTCTCCAATATGTTCCGCTTCGGTATGCAGATGCCTATGCCCCGTCACTTCGAGACTGTCGAGTACTACGGCCGTGGCCCGGTAGAGAACTACATCGACCGCAACCACTGCACCGACCTCGGCATCTGCCGTCAGAGCGTTACGGAGCAATTCTATCCCTACATCCGTCCGCAGGAAAACGGTACGAAGACCGACATTCGTTGGTGGAAGATGCTCGACCCGGCAGGTAGCGGCATCGAAATCGTTGCGGCTGCTCCCTTCTCCGCCTCCGCCCTGCACTACACAATCGAGTCTTTGGACGAAGGTTGGGACAAGCAGAACGGCCATTCTCCCGAAGTGGACGAAGCCGACCTGGCGAACCTTTGCATCGACAAGATACAAGCCGGATTGGGTTGTGAAGATAGTTGGGGACGCATTGCCCGCCCTGAATATCAAGTTCCTTACGGAGATTATGAGTTCACGTTTGTGCTTACTCCGGTACGCTATGATGTAGATGTAGAATAAAGAAAATTTTAGCGCAGTAAGGGCACATCATATACCCTTACTGCGCTAAATAAATCATCCCAATTTCTCCAAATGGTAAAGCGTTCCTTTATATGACTTCTTACAAGGGATATTCAGCTTTTGGAGTGCACGCCCGAACTGCCCTACCTTGTTGATAGCCAGCTTATCCTTCGTCTTTGTTTGCAGATAATTCAATATCTGCATCGCCGTGAGCCATTCCCCTTCGCCTTCTACATCCGTTGAATGAAAATAACAATGGAAAAGCTGCTCCAACGGGCTTGCTTGTTCAAATTCGCGGTTGGCTTGCTTCAGGATAGCCTCGTCCTCATCATTCAGCCAGTAGCGTTCGCCTTTGTGCAGGGCATTCATCGCCTGTGCATAAAGCTGCTTGTAATTAATGGTTACATTCGTCTCAATGGGCGCTGTCACTTCGATGCAGATGAAACGGCGGCTGCCCGAAGGGTCGGTGAGCAAATCTTTCTGGTTGCTGGTGCCGATGAAAGAGGTATAACGGCGTATCTCCTGAATGCTGTTCCCATAAGGTTTCCGCAGATTGGCAACCGGCTTCTGCAACAGATGCTTCAGAAAGACTTGCTGATTGACGTTGATTTGGTCGAATTCGTCGATGTTTATCAGGAAGAAACGCCCTAAATAACGCTCTGCTTCCTGTTTGCTCTTGAAGTCGATGCTGTCCGTGTAGCCGAAACGGAGTTCAGGCGGCAGCAGGATGCGGCAGAAAGTGGATTTACGGTATCCCTGTGCACTTACCAACAGGGGTGACGTGCTGTTTCCATGCTGTTTATCGCGTTGCATCCAGTTTGCCACCATACTGAGAAACCAACGATAGAACAACTCCCGCCAATGCGGGTTATTGCATGGAACAAGATTTGCCAACGCACGGATGCGGTCTTTTCCGTCCCACTGGCCTACATCGTAAAGGTACTCTTCGACCGGATTATAAAACGGTACATAGTCCGACGTCAGAAAACGGTCTACGTCACGATCCCAGACACGGATACCCTCTCGCAGGGCGTTGATAGAGATACTGTTTCGCACGCGCTTGTCCACGGGCTTGAAGTAAAAGTGGATAGAGTCGCGCTGGCGGTGCTCCAAGTCGTCGAGCACGGCGTTGTAACGGAACTCGTAGCGGCGGCTCATAAATTCTTCCAGCAGAAAAGCCGTTTCCTGTTCTTTATTGAGACTGTTTTTCTTGCCGAAACCTTTACATTCCTGATAAAGATTGTGCAACGTCAGCCGTATCAACTGTTCGTCCGACTGGCGGTAATAATGAATGAGTGTCTGCCGCACGGCTTCTTCTTCGGGGATGCCCGCCTTGTAGCAATGTTCGGCAAGGTGGACGAGCAAGGGTTGCAAGTCGTCGCCACGCTGCCAGTTCTCCAGTTCGTGAAGCGCGCGTCCCAAGGCGGCTTCATAAATCATCGTGAAGGTTTCCGCCGTTTCATAGCCCGGTTTCAGTCGGGACAAGGGGTTCTTTCCCTCCTGTTTCCGTTGCCGGAAAGTCTCTTCTCCCGGCATGGCGAAAGGCTGTTCCAGACAAAACGCCACGGCGTTGGGATTGTAATAGGGATGTTCGTCCAACGTCATACGGCAACTCTGCGTCAACGCAGGTTCTTTCAGTGCGATGTCGAACGGCAGTATCGGTTGGTAGCATTTCACCGCCAGCCGGTAGGCATGGGCATGGAATAGCGCCGCTTCCTTTTCTTTCACGGGCAGTTTGCCGTCATCGGGCAGGGAAAATCGCACCCATATCTTTGCGCTTCGTCCGCCGGAACCGCAAAATGCGGCAAATGTCTGTGGCAAAAGCGCCGCCTGCCGTTTCACGAACTCCACTTCGGACAGTCCGGCCAACTTATTTACTTCTATTTGCACCAATCCGTTATACCGCTTCATCCGCCGTTCGCCCTCTTTGGTACGGGTGTATTCCACCGCCGGATAGATGCGTGGCAACTTGTCGATGCGCCCGTACCGGGCATTTGTCCCTTCCAGTGTCGGCAGAAACTCCCGCAGAGCCGTTATGTATCCCGATTTTGTTTCCGTTGTTATTTTTTCAAACAATGTGTCTGTGTCGCAAACACTGAGAGCTTCCTTTCCGCTCTCTCTGTCTTTTCTTATCAGAGTGATTTTCATTTTTTAGTCTTGTTCAGTAAGAATCCATTTACCATTAGCGCGTCCGCCGATTCTAACTAATATACCTGCATCCCTTAGTTCGTCAATGATTTTTCTTGTTTGTCGTTCACTGATATTAAGTTTGTTTGCTAAGTCCGCACGTGATATTTCAGGATTCTCTTTAATCAAAGTTTTTAGTTGTAGAACTTCCTTTGGATCACTTTGGATCGCTTTTGGATCGCTTTTGGATCGCATTGGATTGTCCGACTCGCTTATTTGTCTCCATATCACTACCCTAAAGTCCTCCTCCTGATAAAACTCCGGTGTCTTCAACCTATAATCCAGACATTTATTGATAATATCTTCCGTACCTGTACCCACCTTTTCGATGTATCCGTTCCAATACATTGGATCAGCCAATAGCTGATTGGTCGGTAATGACTTATGAGGTCCTTGTAGTTTTAGTACAGTCAGACCATAGGGCAGTGTCCCCGGATTCCAAACTTCCAGCCGGTTACGAAACAACATTATCTGTACGCTGGCATTACTGGTGTAATCCCGGTGGCAAACAGCATTAACAATCGCTTCCTTAACAGCATCTATCGGCAGTTCCGGTCGGGTAGGTACATCGGCTTTATCTCCTTCCGAACGTGTCCCTACCCAATTATCAATGCGGCTCATTACGAAACTGGTAGCTTGGTCTACCAATTCAAACACATCGCAGCGATAAATCTGATAAGACGGCATCGGCTTTTCCACCACATTCCCATAAAACTGTACACATTTTACTTCGGAAGTGATGAAATGCTTTTGCGGTTTTTTGCCGAAAAGAAGAATGGCGGCGTTGGCCAGCCTCCCTTTATCGTCAATTAAATCCAAATGTTTGAGCAAAGTCTCGGGAAGCGTGTCCACCGGAAGTGGAAAATTGCGCTTGACACGAGCCATGTGGATAAAGTTACGCATTTTATTTTCATCCAGTTCTTCAAGGGTTGCCCCTGTGTCATTGGAAGCATCGAAGGGATACCAGCGGATATACTCTTTCTCTTCAAGGTAACGAATTAGTGAGGCATATACCGATGTCCTTAACCCGTCAATGTCTACAAAAGTTTTGCGTACAATGTCCTGTTCCACTTTTTTGATAAATGCGGTTTCCTTGGGTTGCCGTTTGTCTTCGTCTATGCTTTTGATATAGATAAGCCGGAACTTATGTAGTAAAGTCGCCAAATCATATTCCCGTTCAGTCGGTGAAATACCTTCCGCATCTTCGGAACCGTATTTGTTCCCAAATAGTCCCAAGTAGATGTCGCTCATTTCTACTTCCTTCAGATAAACTTGTTGCGGAGTATGTTCAATGGCGGGAACTTCTTCAAAAATGAAAGGCTCAAAGAATTTTCCTAATAATACATCCGTCCGGATGTATTAGCAAAGCATTTCCCGCTCTTTTGCAAATTCGTTTTGCACACTACTTATGAAAATCCTGATTCGCTTCATTGATTTATTTTTTACCGTACAAAAGTAGAGAATTTATCTAAGATGAGGAAAGTAATGCCTGGGTTTCTTTTGATAAAAGCCTGTGCTTTGTTTGCTTTTCCCCTAAGGTTAATGTATCTTTGCCCCCATGTTAGTCAAGAGCCAACAATTGTGGATAGATAAGCTCTCAACTATAAACAAAATTGTTCATTATTGTAGACTTATATGTTCACAACTGTGAGCTGATGAATATGCTAAGGCTTTAATACAAAGAAGATACGGTGTTAGCATAAGGAATACGAGGGACTAACTTATTAGAAACAAGGCGTCAGCCGAACTGAAACGCTTATTTAAAATCATAGAACAATGGCAATATTATTTGATTGGTATGAAGACCCGAAACCTACAAGTAAACAGGGAGAAGAGAAAACGTTGCATCCGCGCATCAAGTACAACGGTTCAAGAGGGACGGACGAGTTGCGCCGCCGCATACAGGAATGGTGCTCACTGACGGAACCGATGTCACCGCTGTGCTTGATGCCCTTTCCCATATCATGGGACAGGAGTTGGCGGAGGGCAGGCAGGTTCATCTCGACGGCATCGGCTATTTTCATCCCACGTTGACTTGTACGGAGCAGGTAACGGCTTCCACCAAACGGAAACTGACGAAAGTGAAGCTGAAAGGCATCAAGTTCCGTGCCGACCAAGCACTGAAGAATGAATTCGGCGCCCTTAAAGTGAAGTGCCTGAAAGGGGACCTGAACTTCAGACGGCTTACCAATGAAGAAATAGACCAACGGTTGGAGAACTACTTCCGTACCCACCAATTTCTGCGGAGAACTGACTTCCAGGATGTATGCGGAATGGCGAGAACTACCGCAATGCGGCACATCCGTCGCCTGCGCAGCGAAGGAAAGCTGAAAAACGTGGGTGGATTGATGCAACCGATTTATGTGCCGGGAGAAGGATATTACGGTGATAAATAGGAGGTTAAGACGATAATCTTCAAAAAAAGGTATGAGGGTAAACGGTTACTCTCATGCTACCCTCATAGATGCTGCCATAGCTGTATGTCCGATGAATAAAAGGATACAAACGATTTATGAGGATATGAGGGTAAAAGTCGATGAAAACTTTTTCCCATAACGTGAATTATCCAAGTCTTTATAGTACTTCTTTGAACTATAATTCGCCCTAACATTTACCGATTTGCCTTATTTTTGCATCGGCATACACCCTGTGTGCCCAATAACTTAAATGCTATTATTATGAAAAAAAGGAATCGCGAGTTTATTATTTTGTCTTCTTGTTTCACAGGTATTGTGGGCACAGTTCAAGTTGACCTCGGGAAGAACTGTTACGGTGGCTTTCGACCCATCGGAAGAGATGATTGTGCATACGGCTTTGGAGTTGTTCTCACGAGATTTTCAAGCGGTCTTCTCTGCTGCTGTCGGGCGGGATGCCCGGCAAGGGAATATTATAATAGGTACTGTTGGTAAAAGTCCGTTGGTGGCGGAAGCCGGAGCGAATGTTTCTGCCTTGGAAGATAAGAAGCAAGCCTTTCGGATAGCGGTCTTACCGAATGGAAAGTTGTTGGTTGCGGGCAGCGACCAGTACGGAACGGCTTACGGCATCATGGAACTTTCACGCCTGATAGGGGTATCTCCGTGGAAATGGTGGGCGGACGTGACTCCGGAAAAGAAGGAAACGTTTGAATTGCCGGCAGGATATGAGACGCTTCAATCGCCGTCCGTGGAATATCGTGGCATCTTTATTAATGACGAGGACTGGGGATTGATGCCGTGGAGCTGCCAGATGTATGAGCCTTCGGACGAAAGAGGGCATATCGGCCCTGCAACCCATGCCCGTATTTTCGAGTTGTTGCTTCGCCTGCGTGCCAATACCTATTGGCCCGCCATGCACGAATGTTCGCTTCCGTTCTTCCTGACAGAAGGAAACCGGGAAGTGGCCAAGAAGTTCGGCATCTATATCGGTTCGTCCCATTGCGAACCGATGGCGTGCAATGCTGCCGGCGAGTGGAGCAGGCGGGGAGAGGGAGAGTATGATTATGTGAATAACAGCAGTGCCGTATATCGTTTTTGGGAAGACCGGGTGAAAGAGGTTGCCTGACAGGAAATCTTATACATGCTTGGTATGCGTGGCGTGCACGATGAGCAGATGCAGGGAACTAAACGACGGAAGAACAGAAGGCTGTTCTGGAGCGTGTACTGGAAGACCAACGGGGATTATTGCAGAAGTATGTGAACGAGGATATTAAATCTGTTCCGCAAGTCTTTATTCCTTATAAAGAGGTTTTGTCCGTTTACCGTGCGGGACTGGAGGTGCCGGACGATGTGACGCTGATGTGGTGTGACGATAACTACGGATATATCCGCCATTTTCCGGATGAGGAAGAACGTGAGCGTAAGGGGGGAAGCGGCATTTATTATCATGTCTCGTACTGGGGCGTCCACATGATTATCTGTGGTTGGGTACGTTTAGCCCGGCTTTGCTCTATCAACAGATGAAGCAGGCTTATGAATATGGCATACGGAAAATCTGGGTGCTGAATGTAGGGGATATCAAACCTGCCGAGTATCAGATAGAGCTTTTTATGGATATGGCATGGAATATGGACAAAGTTGGAAAAGAGGGAGTCACCCGACATTTGGCAGGCTTCCTGAAACGTGAATTTGGGGAGACTGTTGGAAACAGATTGCTCCCGGTCATGCAGGAGCATTATCGGTTGGCTTATATCCGTAAACCGGAATTTATGAGGAATACACGCGTTGAGGAGAACTTGTCTATATATAATGTAGTAAAAGATTTACCTTGGAGCGAACAGGAAATAAACAAGCGTCTCACCGCTTACGGGCATTTGTCGGAACGGGCGGAAGAGTTTGGAAACGAAAATTGCTCCTGACAGGCGAAGCGCTTACTTTGAATTAGTCAAATATCCGGTGCAGGCTGCGGCGCAGATGAACAGGAAGCTGTTGTCGGCACAGTTGGCACGCCACGGCAAGGCCGATTGGGCTCAAAGCGATGCCGCCTTTGACAGTATTGCAAGTCTTACGCGGCAATACAATACTTTGGAGAACGGTAAATGGAACCGCATCATGGACTCCCAGCCCCGTAAACTTTCTGTCTTTAATCGTGTGGAGCGAAGGCTTCCCATTGACTCGATTCCGGCGGAGCGTCCGGCGGCCTATGTATGGAACGGCACGGAATGTACATCGGGAAATCCTCTAGCCTGCGAGGGCTTGGGATATGAAGGGAAGGCTGCCGGAATAGAAAAAGGAGAAGCTCTGACTTTCGAGTTTGATAATTGGGAGACTGATACGATAGAGATTGAAATCGGTTTGCTGCCCAATCATCCGGTGGAGGGTGGGCATTTGCGTTTCTCCGTATCCGTAGACGAAGCGGACAAAGTAATATCTTATGCCACTGAAGGATGAAGCGAAGAATGGAAGGAGAATGTTTTGCGTAATCAGGCTGTCAGAAGAGTTGCGTTCCCGATACAGAAAGAAGAGAAGCACCGCCTGGTAGTTAAAGCTCTTGATGAAGGAGTAGTGCTGGATCAAATAAAATTATATGATTTGAAGAACTGACAGGAGTTGATGGAGATATATAGATTTTGTACTATTAAAAGTTACTATAATTTATCCCTGCATAAACAGAAACTTGCTATATTTTGCCATTGTTCTTAATACTCTAATGTTATGAAAAATATAGTGAGTTTCTGTCCTGTTTACAGGTGTTTTGTTTTATCTATTTGTCTGCTATTGCTTTCATCCCTGCTTAGGGCCAGTGATGCGCGGGGAGATATAGGATTGAAATTCAAACAGATATCTACATTCAATGGATTGCCAACCGATGAAGTCCAAAAAATCTATCAGGATAAAGAAGGGTTTATATGGTTTGCCACCCGATATGGGCTTTGCAAATATGACGGTTATCAGGCTACGGTCTATAAATCAAATTTGTATGTTCCGGGAATGCTTACCAATAATAATATTTATTGTCTTGCAGATGATTATGACGATAATCTTTGGATTGGTACGCAAGGGGGATTGAATGTGCCTAATAAAAGGACAGGAGAGATACGTCAATATAGAACTCCGTCCATCCCCGACAATTTAGTCTCTTGCTTGTTGGTTACTAAAGATAATACGGTGTGGGTGGGTACGGACGGTGGTTTGTGCCGGTATATGGCAGATAAGGACTCTCTTCTTGTATATGATGACCGTATAAGTGAGGGTGTATTCAAGAAAACGGTGGCGAAGTCTTTGTTTGAAGACTCGGATGGGGATGTATGGATTGGTACTTGGTCTGATGGGCTTTATCGTTACTCTCCGAAGCCCGGAAAGTTTTTTGAATATCCCCCCCCATCAATGAGCGTAACTCTGCGCACGTTATTTATTAGGATATCGATAAGCGAATTTGGGTAGGGGGATGGGATTGTGGATTATCTCTACTGAATGATCCCAAAGATATGGAAAAGGTGTCTTATACCCGGTATGTGCATAAGACGGGAGATGATACGACTCTTTCGGATAATATTGTTTATGATATTGTAGAAGACTTGCATACGCGGACTTTGTGGATTGGTATACGTGCCGGCTTGAGTATTATGGAGCATGATAGACCGGGACATTTCATTAATTATAAGTCGAGACACGCTTCGCATTATATTCCCTGCGATGAAATAAATTCGTTGTTGCGAGACAATGCCAATCATATTTGGTTAGGTTCCATCGGAGGCGGTGTATTGATGGTGGACACCCAATTGCCGTTATTTACTTCCCACTCTTTGAATTTGGTGGAAGATGATGTACCTACCACTGCGGCCCGTGCCATTTTTGCCGACGATGAAAAGAACCTTTGGCTGGGAATTGGCAGTTATGGGTTGGCCCGTAAGGATTATAAAACCGGCAAGTTGACCTTTTTCTCTCATATCCCTGAGTTCTCGGGTATATCCAGTGTTCCCACTATCAATACGATTGTCCAGCGTAAGAATGGAGAAATCTGGTTCGGAACTTATGATGGCGGAATTTTGGTGTACAAAAAAGGAGAAAAGGTGAAAGTGCTGCGAACTGAAAATGCGCCTTATCTCTATTCTTATTGTGTCTTGGCGTTGTATGAGGATAGTCGGGGGAATTGTTGGGCAGGCTGTCGGGGCGGAATGGGCGTAAGTTTGGCAGATGGCGGGTTTTATAAATTCGGAGTGCTTCCTTTTGAAAATGGCGGTTTGGCGGATTGGTATCATGTAAGAGATATCGTGGAAGATACGGATGGCAGTATTTTGGTGGCTACGGGTAATTGTGGTATTATACATATCACTGGCAACGTACAACATCCGGAAACATTGAAGTATCAGAGTTATAATTTTGAGAACGGACAACTGGCTGTCAATACGGTGCTGTGCCTGCATGTGGATGAAGCGGGCAGGCTGTGGGCAGGTACCGAAGGGGGGCGGTTTGTATTTGTATGACCGTAAGAAACTGTCGTTTACTGAAAAGAACCGGGAGTACAATATTCCCGGTGATATGGTTGGCTCCATAGAGGAAGACGATCAAGGTGCGTTGTGGATAGGTACAAATAGAGGACTGGTACGGTTGATTGCTTCTGCGGATGGAACTTTATTTTCCACTCGTGTTTATACGATAGCAGACGGGTTGCAGGATAATTCCTTTATCGCACATTCTTCTTGCAGCCGGGGAGGTGAATTGTTTTTTGGAGATAACAAAGGGTATAATAGCTTTTCCCCGGCGATGCTAAAAGAGGGTAATGCAAACGTTCCTTATTTAATTACGGATATTAAGATATTCAACCGTTCGCTCGCTTCTTTGGAACCGGAAGTTCGCGAGCGAATATCTCCCGTGATGCCTTCATTTGTACGGAAAATAGAATTGCCTCACGACTATAATAATTTCAGCGTTGAGTTCGCTTCGCTTACTTATAAAAATCCGGAGTTGAACCGTTATGCCTATCAACTTGTGGGTTTTGATAATAAATGGCAATATACGGATGCCAGCCGTAGGTTCGCCTATTACAATAATCTGGAAAGCGGCACCTATAAATTCCGTTTGAAAGCTACCAATGAAAACGGAATTTGGAGTGGGGAAGTCCGTGAACTGACGGTGGTCGTGTTACCGCCATTTTGGGCTACCTGGTGGGCGTATGTCATATATGTACTGATAATAGCAGCAGTGATTTATTGGATATTCCGCACAGCCCGTAACCGCATGATGCTACGTAATGAGTTGCGCTTGCGTGAATTGGAAAAATCGAAGGCTGAAGAACTAAACCATGCGAAACTCCAGTTCTTCACAAATATTACTCATGAGTTGCTTACTCCGCTTACTATTATCTCTGCCGCAGTAGATGAACTGAAAATGCAGGCACCGGGATATGATGAACTTTATGCGATGATGTCCGGTAATGTCCGTCGCCTTATCCGTTTGCTGCAACAGATATTGGAATTCCGTAAAGTTGAAACGGGTAATCTGAAATTGCGCGTATCACCAGGTGATATTGCCGCCTTTGTGAAGAATGAGGCGGAAGCATTTCAACCCTTGATAAAGAAACGCAAAATGCACTTCTCCGTACTTTGCAATCCGGAGTCGATTATCGGTTGCTTTGATACGGACAAGCTGGACAAGATATTGTATAACCTCCTTTCCAACGCTGCCAAATATAATAAGGAAGGAGGCTATATACAAGTAACTTTGTCGTATGCCGAGGATAATAAAGATTTTGTCCAATTACGCGTCAGGGATAACGGTTGCGGCATTTCCAAAGAGAAGCAAAAAGAATTGTTCAAGCGTTTTTATGAAGGGGATTATCGCAAGTTCAATACGATAGGAACGGGTATCGGGCTGTCTCTGACGAAAGATTTAGTCGAATTGCATGGCGGAACTATCCATGTGGAAAGTGATGAAGATAAAGGTACGGAGTTTATAGTGACTCTGCCCGTGGATCGCTCTTATTTTAAGGAAGAGCAGATTGATGAGAAGGCGGTGCTGCCGGTGCAGAACATGATTACTTATGAGGATGACAGTTCGGAGGATACTGCCGATCTGATTTCTTCCGGAAATGAAAAACTGCATAACCTGCTTGTTGTTGAAGATAATGAGGAATTGCTCCAACTGATGATGCGTCTGCTTCATCGCGATTACAATGTGTTTACTGCCGAAAACGGCAGAGAGGCGATTACTATTGTAGAGAATGAAGATATAGATTTGATTGTTACCGATATAATGATACCCGTAATGGACGGCATTGAACTTTGCAAATATGTGAAAAGTAAAATAGAAATCAGTCATATCCCTGTCATTTTGCTTACTGCTAAAAATAAAGAAGAAGACCGGGCAGAAGCGTATGAGATAGGTGCGGATGCATTTATCAGTAAACCTTTCAATCTTGCAGTGTTACATGCTCGTATTCGTAACTTGTTGAAATACAAAGAACGTATGGCAAAGGATTTCAAAAACCAATTGGTGTTTGAAGTGAAAGACCTGAACTATACCAGCATCGACGAGGAGTTCATGCAGCGTGCCATTGATTGTGTGAACCGACATTTGGAAGATTGCGAGTTTGACCAGACGCAGTTTGTAGATGAGATGGGGACCAGTAAATCCACTCTTTACAAGAAACTCAAATCGCTTACCGGGCTGAACACTTCCGCCTTTATCCGTAATATCCGTTTGAAGGCGGCTTGCCGCATCATGGAGGAGAAAGGAAATGCCGTTCGTGTCTCCGAACTGGCTTATGCGGTAGGCTTCAATGATCCGAAGCATTTCAGTTCCTGCTTCAAGAAAGAATTCGGGATGCTGCCAACGGAATATTTGGAACGGTTTGTGTAATAATCGGATAACCTTCTCCCTTACTTGTGTAAGGGAGAATTATGGTTTAAATAGGTCGAAAAACTAAAATTCTACTTTACGGAACTATTTTTGGAGCCTTTCTGAACTGCTTGTTTTTACATTTGCCCCTGTCTTCGTAGCTGGAGTATGGAGACGGTGATTAATGTTTAATCTTAAAGTTTATACAATGAAAAGACAAAAATTCCTTGAAGGACCTGGACTGAAGGCGTGCTTCGCTTTGGCAGTTTATATGGTTCTTTTGTTGAATGTTCAGTTCTTGAACGCACAGAGTTCAACAATCAATGTAAAAGGTGTGATGAATGATGCAATGGGGCCGATTATCGGTGCCAGTGTCGTGGAAAAGGGAAATACGGCTAATGGTACGATTACCGATATGGATGGTAATTTTTCTCTTTCAACAAGGCCGGATGCAACACTTACAGTCTCTTATATAGGATATAAGACGCAGGAAGTGCGGGTAGTAGACGGAAAGGCAATCAATGTTACATTGAAGGAGGACACTGAGGTGCTGGATGAAGTCGTGGTCGTGGGTTTCGGTACACAAAAGAAAGTAAACTTGACGGGGACTGTCGATGTAATCGACAACAAGCAGTTACAGGAACGCCCGGTAGCAAATGCGGTACAAGCATTGCAGGGTGTAGTGCCCGGTTTGCAGATTACACAAGGCAGCGGTAGTTTGGAGTCACGTCCCAGTATCAATGTTCGTGGTACGGCTACTATCGGTGAGGGCTCTTCGGGTAGTCCGTTGGTATTGATTGATGGTATGGAGGCTGATTTGAACTCTATTAATCTGCAGGATATTGCCAGTATTTCTGTATTGAAGGATGCGGCAGCTTCATCTATTTATGGTTCTCGTGCACCGTTCGGTGTTATTTTGGTAACTACGAAAGCCGGTGGAAGCGAGGGGAAGGTGTGTATTAATTATAATAATAACTTCCGATTCAGTACACCTGTGCACATGAACAACATGATGAACTCATTAGATTTTGTTACATGGGTAAACGATACGCATATCAATAAAGGAGATAATGCCTATTTTGAAGGTACACGTTTTGACCGGCTTGTGGAGTATTTTTATGCCAAGCCTTATAGCCAGGGTGTGAGGATGACTGATAGCGGTGAACTTGTATATGCTTTGCCGGAATATAATGACAACGGACAGTGGAAAGGAGGTTTCTCTACCGGTGTGGATGATGTGGACTGGTATGATATGCTTTATAAAGACTGGACTTTTCTCAAGAACACAATTTTAGCGCAAACGGCGGCAGTAAGAAATTCAATTACTACGCATCCGGGAGTTACTTCGGTCAGGGTGGCTTTTTAAATCTCGGTGATGAGGATTTGAAACGTTATACGGCAACGGTGAAGATTAACTCTGAATTGACGGACTGGTTGAAGTTTCACTACAGCATGCGTTTCACGCGCGAAGATTATAAACGTCCGGCAGCATCGACAGATTATTTATATGAAAGTTTGGCATTGAAGGCTTGGCCGGTAATCCCTGCTTATGATCGTAATGGATACCATTTCTTTAGTGATGATACATCGGTATGGGGATTGGAATCCGGTGGCACGGACAAGACACAGACTGACAATACTTACCATCAACTGGGCTTCACGATAGAACCGGTGAAGAACTGGATAACCAGCGTCGATTTTAATTATCGCATCAAGTCGGCAAACCGTTATTGGGATAGTCAGGCTATTGTCAACCATGATTTGAATGGAATCCCTATGTGTGCAAGTCTGCAACGAATGTGCACGAGGATTATCTGAAGAATAATTACTATAATTTCAATGTGCGTTCGGAATACTCTCACACATTTGCCGAAAAGCACAACTTCCATATTCTTGCCGGTATGCAGATTGAAGACCTGAAAGAAGCCAAATTCGGACTACAACGTAATGGCATTATGATTGCCAGCAAACCGGAAATTAATATGACTACGGGACTGGAAAACGGTACGGCTGTTACTCCCAGCCTCAATGGAGAACGCAATGAATGGGCAACGGTAGGTGTTTTCGGGCGTCTGAACTATGACTATAAAGGTAAATATTTGTTGGAAGCCAATGTTCGTGGCGATGGTTCTTCACGTTTCCGTAAAGGAAATCAGTGGAAGGTTTTCCCTTCTGTTTCTTTAGGTTGGAATGTTGCTGAAGAAAGTTTCTTTGAAGGTGCACGGGGTTTTATGGATATGTTTAAGTTGCGTTTCTCTTACGGTTCGCTAGGTAATCAGAATACAGACAATTGGTATTATACGTTCCAGACACCTTCCGCATCACCTTCGGGCGGTGGTTGGTTACAGAATGGTGTGAAGCCGAATGTGGCGAGTGCGCCGGGATTGGTTTCCGAAACGTTGACTTGGGAAACTATTGAAACCTATAACGTCGGTGTTGACTGGGGTTTCCTGAATAATCGTTTGACCGGTTCTTTTAACTGGTACATCCGTAATACGAAGGATATGGTAGGTAAGCGCCCGCGTTGCCTGACATCTTAGGAACGAATGTTCCTAATATCAATAATACCGACTTACGTACACAAGGTTGGGAATTTAGTATCGGCTGGAAAGACCGCCTGAAGAACGGATTATCTTATGGCGCAAGATTTATGCTTTATGACTCTCGTACCAAGATTACGCGCTATCCTAATAATCCGACTCATTCTATAGATACTTATGTAGAAGGAAGGTATATCAATGAAATCTGGGGATATGAAACAATCGGTATCGCTAAATCGGATGATGAAATGAGTGCTCATCTGGCAACATTGGATAAAGGTGGGCAGAATGCCTTGGGCTCTGATTGGAAGGCCGGAGACATCATGTATAGAGACCTGAATGGCGATGGTAAAATCTCCGGAGGAGCCGGAACGGTGGAAGACCCGGGTGACAGAAAGGTTATCGGTAACAGCACGCCTCGTTTCCAATTCGGTTTGGATTTGAATGCCGCATGGAAAGGATTTGATTTACGTGTCTTCTTCCAGGGAGTGATGAAACGTGATTATTGGCAGGGTAGTGATTACCTGTTCGGAGCGACCGGTAGTGGACTTTGGGGAGCTTGTGGTCTTGATGCTGTAGGTGATTATTATCGTGATGAAAATACCTGGTCGGTTCAGGAAGGATATCGTGATGTCAATCAGAATGCCTACTTACCACGACCATTGTACAGTAATAAGAACTTCCAGACGCAGACACGTTATCTGCAAAATGCGGCTTATATCCGTTTGAAGAATCTATCTGTAGGCTATACTTTACCGGATAATCTGACTTCGAAATGGGGCATTCAGAAGATACGTGTCTATTTCTCAGGTGAAAACCTATGGACGGGAACCGGTCTGGCAGAACAGTTTGACCCGGAAACAATCGGAACGAATAAGGGTAATGCTTATCCTTTGTCCAAAACATTATCTTGTGGTTTAAGTCTAACTTTCTAAAAACTTTGAAGCAATGAAACTAAATATAAAGAATATACTGTCGCTGATGCTTATAAGTGGCGCATTGGCATCGTGTGAGGACCTTTTGGATCAACAACCTCCTTCATATATCGTGCCGGAAGATTATTATAAACAGAAGATCAGGTAGAAGTTTGTGCCAACCAGTTTTATACGGATGTACTCCCTTCTCATGGCGGCCAATATGGTTTGTATGCGAGTGATAATAATACGGATAATCAAGCCGGAAGAAGTGCGGATGGTAAATACGCCGTTGGCGAGTGGAAGGTCGGCATGACGAATGGCGAGTGGTCATGGGGGACTATCCGGAACATTAATTATCAGTTGAACACTATTTTGGGCTTGTATGAACAGAAGCAGATAACGGGTACGGACAAGAACATTCGCCAATATATCGGTGAAATGTATTTCCTCCGGGCATATAAGTATTTCAGCTTATTGCAGAAGTGGGGTGATTTGCCTATTTTGACGCAGGCTTTCCCTGACAATGAGGCTGTTCTGGTAGCGGCAAGCAAACGCAGTCCGCGCAATGAGGTGGCACGTTTCATTATCAACAATTTGGATACAGCGCTGACTTACATGAGTCCGAATTTTGAAAAACGTCGTACCCGCATATCACAGGATGTTGCCGTATTGGTGAAGTCTCGCGTTGCTCTGTTCGAGGCTTCCTGGCTGAAAAACTTCAAGGGTACTCCATTCGTGCCGAATGGTGAAAGTTGGCCCGGTAAGGCTAAAGATTATAATGCGGGGTATCAATATCCGTCGGGTGATATTGATGCTGAAATTAAATATTTCTTGGAAATAGCAGTAGAGGCTGCTGAAACAATAGCTGAGAAGTATAAGGGGCAGTTAGTGCAGAATACCGGTACGGTACCGCAGTCGGAAGCAGATCCGGAAAATCCTTACTTCAGCCTGTTCGGAACGATAGATATGTCTAAAACACCTGAAATACTCTTGTGGCGTGAATATAGTGATGCTTTGTCTGTCAGAAACGAAGTAGAAGTTGCAGTGCAGCGTGGAAATTATGGGGTTGGCGTAACCCGTAGCTTGGTGGAGAGTTTTCTGATGGCTGATGGTAAGCCTATCTATGCAGGCCATATTGGTTATACTTATAATGATATGTCGATTGCCGGTGTGCGCAAAAATCGTGATCCGCGTCTGACTGTTTTTCTGAAAGTACCTGACCAGATTAACACGTTTAAGAATATGGATAATCCTGCAACCATGTATATACCGGTAGAGCCTAAACCGGACATCACAACAGGAGCAGATGACCGTGCTTACACCACCGGATATACTCTTCGTAAAGGAGGTACTTTCGACCGGGCTTTGTGTGAGAATGGAAGAAGTTATAATGCTGCTTGCTGTTTCAGGGCAACAGAAGCATTGCTGAACTATATGGAAGCGCAGTATTTACTGTCGGGAAGTATCAATTCCGGAAAGATTCTTGAATATTGGAAATTAATTCGTGAGAGGGCCGGCTTTACCGGTGAGGCTATCGATCCGAATACTACGATTGATGCTACAGTGATGGCTAACGAGAAGCTGGATTGGGGAGCCTACACAGCAGGCCAGTTGCTGACTGACCCCGTCCTTTATAATATTCGTCGTGAACGTCGCTGTGAACTCATGGCAGAAGGGTTGCGCTGGATGGATTTGCTTCGTTGGCGTTCTCTCGACCAATTGGCTACCGAGCATTATCATGTAGAAGGGTTCAAAGTCTGGAATTCCGATATGACAAGTTGGTATAACTTCACTGAGGGTAATTATGATGGAAGCGGTAATGCAACGGTTTCCAGTCCGGCATTAAGTGATTATTTGCGTCCGTACGAGAAGAATATGACGTCCGGAAATCTGTATCGCAATGGATATACATGGTCGATGGCGCATTATTTGCAGCCGATGCCTATCAAACAATTTCAGTTGACAGCCAGTGACCATGTTTCTGTAGACCTTTCTCCTTTGTATCAGTATCCCTATTGGCCGACGACTACAGACCAGCCTGCTGAGAAATAATAATTAGTTTTTAATGGTAGATAGCAAGGGATAGGCGAATTCCTCTTAGGGAAAGTGTTCTATCCCTTTTCTTGAATAGAATAGGAATATGATTAATTTAAAGACCGGTATTATATTTGTTTGCCTGGCTGCTTTGTTTCTTGTTGCCAATTCGCAAACACGAGATGATATATCTCGAAGAAAAAAAACTGAAATCGTACTCTCCGGTGAATGGAAGGATGTCGATGGGGCATATATAAATGCTCACGGTGGAGCATCTTGTTTCACGGTGGCACTTATTATTGGTTTGGCGAACATCGTCCCGCAACGGGGTTTTCTACGGAAGTGGGAGTAACCTGTTACTCGTCTACCGATTTGTGTGACTGGAAGTATGAGGGAGTTGCCTTGTCTGTGTCTGATGAGAGTGGTTCTGATATAGAGAAAGGCTGCATCATGGAACGCCCAAAGTGATTTACAATGGAAAAACGAAGAAGTTCGTCCTATGGTTTCATCTGGAACTGAAAGACAGAGGATATGCGGCTGCCCGTGTCGGTGTAGCGGTCAGTGATACTCCGGCAGGCCCTTATCGCTACTTGCGGTCCGGCCGAGTAAATCCGGAGATTTATCCGCAGAATATGGCGGAGGAAGTGCGAAACAAGACGTGGAATATAAAAGACTCCGACCCGTGGTGGACGCCTGAGTGGAATAAAGCTGTGGATGAAGGATTGTTCGCCCTGCGTGATTTGCAGGACGGACAGATGTCCCGCGACATGACTCTTTTTGTGGATGACGACGGAAAGGCTTATCATATTTATGCTTCGGAAGAGAACCTGACGTTGCAGGTAGCTGAGTTGACTGATGATTATCAAAGTCATTCGGGGAAGTATATCCGTATCTTTCCGGGCGGGCACAACGAGGCGCCGGCAATCTTTAAGCATGAAGGCGTTTACTGGATGATTACTTCCGGTTGTACCGGTTGGGAGCCTAATAAAGCACGTATGTTTTCTGCTCCTTCCATTTGGGGCCGTGGAAGCAACATCCGCATCCGTTTGTGGGCAAGGGAGCGGAGAAGCCTTTCGGTGGACAAAGTACGTTTGTCCTTTCCTTGTCGGAGGATAAATTTATTTTTATGGCCGATATTTGGAAGCCGGATAGTTTGATGTATTCGGGTTATATTTTCTTGCCTGTCGGTTTTGATAAAGCCGGGAAACCGGTTATTGACTGGAGAAATAGCTGGAAACCGGCATTATGATTGATTTGTCTCCCATTATGAAACATTTGTCGCGCAGGAAGATATTCTTTTTCCGTACCTTTGTAGTGACAAAAGAGAAAAGTGGATAACTTGATGATTGTAGTATAATAAGGAATAAAAAGATAGTTTTTTAGTTTGAGAGAATTAGATTTGTTTATTAAGTAAAACTCAGGGTAGTTAGTGCATTATGTAGAAGTTTTCAATAGGTATTATTTGTAAAAAGGAACTTGCCTGCGAGAGGTGAGTTCCTTTCTGTTTGCAGAAAATTGTTTTTGTTGTTATAATGATGGGTTGCTTGCGGTTTCTGTGACACGCTGTTTTTGCAGATTTGTATTCTGGAATGTTTTCTGCATAAACGAGGGATAATAATGCGCAATATTTACATATACTTGCAGGTTCGCAGGCTGTTTATGCAGAAAGTTTACTAATTGTAGACGGAATGTTTACTAATTATCCACCGAATATTTACTAAACATCGAAGAAGTGTTTACTAAATCTTTGTGACGAACTTACTTTTTATCTGATAACTGTCCTTTTTAAGTGATATTCTACTCTAGAATAAATGTAAGCATTTCGATAGTCGGCTAATAATCTGTAGTTTGCACGTTTTCACTTGCGTATTTACCGCTTTGTTGATAGGAGGACGGAAATAGCGCATTCTCGGCGTGTTGAAAATGCAAAATGTCAAAATGATAATAATAATTAAGTGGATGCCAGAAGTAAAATTGTCTATCAAAAGAATGCAGATTAACGCAAATTTACGCAAAGATTAAATTGAAATCTGCGTTAATCTGCGTTTCTAAAATCTCATATTGATAGTTACTTCAACATTCTGGCACACCTTCTTATTTAAATATATGAAGAGGTGTTCCGGTTAATACTTGAAGTCCTGCGGCTTCACGTATACCTTGAAGTCCTTGATACCTCCGGGTACCTCGCTCTTCATTCGGGGCAGGCATTGGAAGCCTGTCAACGTATGGGTAGCGCCCAAATCAATGACAAGAGCATGAGGGTAGGGACTGCCTTCCGCAGTGCTCCAATAAAGTGGACTCCTGTAAGTCGAAAGCCTTATCGGCCGAACAGTTCACGTGCGATACGTCCTCGCTATCGGCATACTCCACCACCCACGGCTCACGGGAAAGCCGTTCGCCGTTCTTGTCCAGAAGATACATCTCGGCAATGCAGGCAAGCTCTTTTCCGTTCTGGGAACTGGTTGCCTCCACACAGACATAGTGTCCGCTGACGGGTTGGGCAAATGTAACCTCCTGCCAGCCGTTTCCCGGCTTGAAGCTTCCTGTGAATACGGGCTTCTCTGCGGATAAATCCAAGTTCTGCCCCTCTTCCCGGTGCGTCAGGGGCTTTTGCACGAGCAGTTGGTCGAGAAGCGGTTCGCTCAATCCCTCAGATTTGGCTTCTTTCGGGCCGACAATATCGAATACCACTACTTCATTCTCACCTTTCTTCAACCAGCATCCCGGAACGTAGAGCGTCTGTTGAGGCCCTATCTCCCAAATCCGGCCTAAGGCATAGCCGTTTACGTAGACCAGACCCTTGCCCCAAGTTTCGAAGTTCAGGAACGTATCACTCGGTTTCTTCACTTGGAAGGTGATCCGGTAACAACCCGGAATACGTTGTCCGCGCTCGTCCGTGAGCGACTGTGTAGGCTGGAATTTCATCCCTTGATAAAACTCGTAAGTATCTTCGATGTTGTAGACTTCCCAATTCTTCAGGTTGCAGACGAAGAGATATCCATCGATGTCCGTGGATAGCTCGACGTTCTTCGTGATGCCTTTGAAGTCTTTGATTGCACGTCCGAAGTTGATGCGTCCCATTGCTTCCACGAGGATGTCGAGACGGGCGCCTTTGGGGCAGGCGGGCAATCGTAGTTACTTTTCGCCGTTTCTCCGGTCGAGCTTGCCTATGTACTTGCCGTCCACGAATATCTGTGCGTAGTCGTGCGCGTCGTTCACCGTGAGGGTGGCGGGCGCTTTCAGTTCCGGCAAAGTGGTGCGGTAGAGTATGCTGCCGAAGCCTTGGTCGTACTCTTCCATGGTGCGGATGTCCTTGTCGTGCTTGGCTGTGGGCAGATTGTCGAACAAAGGTGCCATTTCCGCAAACTCGAATGCAGGGACGCGGATAGGCTTGATGAGGGCAGGTACTTTTGCCTGCTTTTCACCGTTCATATACTTGGCGAGGGCTTTCCGCAATTCCCAGTATTTGGGAGTGGTCTGGCCGGACTCGCTGATAGGCGCGTCATAATCGTAGGACGTTACGTCGGGAGCGAAACCGGGCGAGTTGGCACCTGCCCAATGTCCCCAGTTGGTTCCTCCGTGAGTCATATAGAGGCTGAAGGAGATGTTTTTGGATAGCATTTCGTCGATGCCGGCTATCATATCTGTGGCAGGGCGGGTTTCGTGGTTGGCTCCCCACTTGTCGAACCATCCACTCCAAAACTCGGAACACATTAGCGGACTGTCCGGGCGGAGTTCTTTCAGTTTGGCAAATTGCTGGTCGATGTTGGCTCCCGTGCCGAAGTTCATCGTCCAGATTAAGTCGTCGAGTCCGTTCCTGGTGAAGTTGGAAGCCCAGTCACACTGGAACAGCGTCACGTCTCCGAAGTTGGCACAAACGATGTCTCTGATTTGGGATATATAGCCTTTGTCTCCTCCATAAGTACCATATTCGTTTTCTACTTGCACCATGATGATAGGGCCGCCATTGCCGATAGTCATTCCGGCTACCTGCTCGGCTACGGCCTTTTGGAATATACTGACACGTTCGATGAAGTAAGGGTCTGATTCGCGCAGGCGGATATCTTTCTTCTTGAGCAGCCACCACGGGAGTCCGCCCATTTCCCATTCGGCACAGACATACGGACCGGGGCACAGGATGACATACATATCGTTCTGTTGGCATAGGCGGCAAAATTCAGCTAAGTCGTTCTGTCCGGTGAAATCAAATTCTCTCGGATGAGGTTCGTGGGCATTCCAAAAGACATAAAGACAGATGGTGTTCATGCCCAATGCTTTGCATAATTTGATGCGTTGGTCCCAATAGGGTTTCAGGATGCGGGGATAGTGCAACTCGGCTGCTTTGACGACGAAAGGTTTTCCGTTCAGTAGGAAGGTGCCGTTTCCGGTGGAAAAATTACTTTGTTTCGGGCTCCATACTTCACTCGGCACGTCTGTTCTATTTGCTACGCTGGTTGCTGCCTGTGTTTTTGTGGAAAGCAGACAAGAAAGTCCGGCAATGCACGTCAAACTCCAAAAAAAAACTTTTTCATGGCTTAATTCTATTCTATATTATATATGCTATTACTGGTAATTGCTACAAAGGTAGCGAGAAAATAAGTAAGCATAGGTAGGATAATACTTCAAAATGGGTTGATAATGTGTCAAATGCAAGTTTTTGAACAAATTTGTAGCTTTCGGATTTACAAGCAGCTACTCTGCTCACAGTACGACTGTGTTACATAACATAGTTTAGTAACACAGTGGTTTTATTGCTTTTCTTTTGATAAATTTCTAATTTGCGGCTCGCTAAAGTTAATGGCATACGGAAGCATGCTGAGTATTCACCAATAAATAAATCTTATATATCATGAAAGTATATCAGACAAATGAAATTAAGAACATTGCCCTCCTTGGCAATGACGGCTCGGGTAAAACCACTCTCACGGAAGCGCTGCTCTTTGAGAGTGGTATTATAAAACGTCGCGGCAGGATTACTGCCAAGAATACAGTCAGCGATTACTTCCCGGTGGAGCAAGAATATGGCTATTCTGTGTTTTCCACCGTTTATCATGTGGAGTGGAACGGTAAGAAACTAAATATTATCGACTGTCCGGGTAGTGATGACTTTGTGGGGGCTGCCATGACGGCGCTCAATGTTACTGATACGGCTATTCTGCTGCTGAATGGACAATATGGTCCGGAGGTAGGCACTCAAAATCATTTCCGCTATACGGAGAAACTGGGCAAGCCGGTTATCTTCCTCGTTAATCAGCTTGATAACGAGAAGTGCGACTATGACATGGTACTGGAACAGTTGCAGACGATTTACGGGTCGAAGGTGGTGCCCGTGCAATATCCGTTGGCCACCGGACCGAACTTCAATTCATTGATTGATGTACTTCTGATGAAGAAATATTCGTGGGGCCCGGAGGGCGGTGCGCCCACTATCGAAGATGTTCCGGCTGAAGAAATGGAGAAGGCAACCGCCATGCACAAGGCGTTGGTAGAGGCTGCTGCCGAACATGACGAAAGCCTGATGGAGAAATTCTTTGAGCAAGACTCTCTGAGTGAGGATGAAATGCGCGAAGGTATCCGCAAGGGATTGGCTGCCCGCGGCATGTTCCCGGTGTTCTGCGTTTGTGCAGGCAAGGACATGGGCGTGCGCCGTCTGATGGAGTTCTTGGGCAATGTAGTTCCGTTCGTAGACGAAATGCCGCCGGTGCACAATACACGTGGTGAAGTGGTGGAGCCCGATCCGAATGGCCCGACTTCTCTCTATTTCTTCAAGACTGCGGTCGAACCGCATATCGGCGATGTGCAATACTTTAAGGTAATGAGCGGCAAGGTGCACGAAGGTGACGACTTTACCAATGCCGACCGTGGTTCTAAAGAACGTATCGCGCAGATTTATGCCTGTGCCGGTTCCAATCGCGTGAAGGTGGAAGAAATGGTAGTAGGCGACATCGGCTGTACGGTGAAACTGAAAGACGTGCATACCGGCAATACGCTGAATGGCAAAGGAACAGAGAACCGTTTCAACTTCATTAAATATCCCAACTCCAAGTATTCACGTGCCATCAAGCCGGTGAATGAAGTGGATACGGAGAAAATGATGGTTATTCTGAACCGCATGCGCGAGGAAGACCCGACATGGGTTATCGACCAGTCCAAAGAATTGCGTCAGACGATTGTGCATGGTCAGGGTGAGTTCCACTTGCGCACGCTGAAATGGCGTCTGGAGAATAACGAGAAGCTGATGATTAAGTTTGAAGAGCCCCGCATACCCTATCGCGAAACAATTACGAAGGCTGCACGTGCCGACTATCGCCATAAGAAACAGTCGGGTGGTGCCGGTCAGTTCGGTGAAGTTCACCTGATTGTTGAACCTTATTACGAAGGTATGCCGATGCCCGATACTTATAAGTTCAATGGACAGGAGTTCAAGATGAACGTGAAGGGTACGGAGGAAGTTCCATTGGAGTGGGGCGGAAAGTTAGTGTTTGTTAACAGTATTGTAGGTGGTTCTATCGATGCCCGTTTCATGCCTGCTATCCTGAAAGGTATCATGTCTCGTATGGAGCAAGGCCCGTTGACCGGTTCGTATGCCCGCGATGTACGTGTCATCGTTTACGACGGCAAGATGCACCCGGTAGATTCCAATGAAATCTCCTTTATGCTGGCCGGACGCAATGCCTTCAGCGAGGCGTTCAAGAATGCCGGGCCGAAGATTCTGGAACCGATTTATGACGTAGAGGTGTTTGTTCCGTCCGATAAGATGGGTGATGTAATGGGCGATTTGCAAGGACGCCGCGCCATGATTATGGGTATGAACAGCGAAGCTGGCTATGAGAAGCTGGCGGCCAAGGTGCCTCTGAAAGAAATGTCTTCTTATTCTACTGCTTTGAGTTCGCTGACCGGTGGACGTGCTTCGTTCATCATGAAGTTTGCCAGCTACGAACTCGTGCCGAGCGATGTGCAGGATAAGTTGATAAAGGAATTTGAAGCTAAACAAGCTGAAGAGTAACTGAGGCTTAGACGCTGGTAGTTGTTAAGTAGTCAAGTGGTTATCCGCTTGACTACTTTTTTATTAACACTGATTAAGAATATATCCAAATGTGAATGTTAATATTTAATTTTTATTAAATTTGCAAACCAAAGGTGTTCCTTTTTGTTATAATGCTCGTAATACAACTTAAAAAAACGTCCTACGGTTAATTTACGAGAACATCCGGTTAAATCAGGTTAATTTGTTAGGAGTGTTAATTAGGGAGTGTTAATTTTGTGACTATGAAAAAGTCGACAATATGGATATTGGGTGTTGTTATAGGACTTTCCTTCCTCAGTTTGCTGTATCTGCAAATCAGCTACATCGAGGAAATGGTGAAGATGCGTAACGAACAATTTGATGAATCGGTGAAGCGTGCCCTAATGGCTGCTTCAAAAGATGTGGAGTCCGCAGAAGTTGACCGTTGGTTGCGGGAGGATATTTCTGAGGCAGAGAAAAAAGCGTGGGAGCAGAGCTCGCAAGGTATGGGAGTGGTGCAAACACAGCGGTTTACGGTGGCGTCGCCGGATGGCTCGGGTTATTCGTCCATCGAGTTGAAGACATTCACCAACGAACCGTCGGAGTTACCCCGGGCAATGATTTCGCACAAGCATGGAACGAAAACCATACCGCAGACATCGCGTTCGCTGGTGGATGCCATTAAAAATCGTTATCTCTATCAGCGGGCTTTGCTTGACGAGGTGGCATGGCAGATGGTTTACTACGCGAGTGATAAACCGGTAGAAGAACGGGTGAATTTCAAGAACCTGGACCAGTATCTCAACTCGGGACTGGTTGATAACGGGATTGACTTGAAATATCACTTTAAAGTAATAGACCGGAACGGCAGGGAGGTGTACCGTTGCTCGGATTATGTGGATGAAGGGAGCAAAAGTTCCTATACACAACCGCTGTTCCTGAACGACCCGCCCGCCCGCATGAGTATCGTTAAGATACACTTTCCGGGCAAAAGGGATTATATATTCGATTCGGTCAGCTTTATGATACCGTCGATGATATTCACTTTCGTTCTGTTGGTAACGTTCATATTCACGATTTATATCGTGTTCCGCCAAAAGAAACTGACGGAGATGAAGAATGACTTTATCAATAATATGACGCACGAGTTCAAGACGCCGATTTCGACCATTTCGTTGGCGGCGCAGATGTTGAAAGACCCGGCAGTAGGTAAGTCGCCGGCAATGTTCCAGCATATATCGGGTGTCATCAATGATGAGACGAAGCGATTGAGGCTCCAAGTGGAGAAAGTACTTCAGATGTCAATGTTCGACCGGCAAAAGGTGGCGCTGAAGATGAAGGAACTGGATGCCAACGAACTGATAAACGGTGTTGTCAATACGTTTGCCTTGAAGGTGAAACGGTATAATGGCAAGATTGAGTCGGATTTGAAAGCCACCGACCCGATTATCTTTGCGGATGAGATGCATATCACGAATGTGATTTTCAACCTCATGGATAACGCGGTGAAGTATAAACGACCGGATGCGGACTTGCTGCTGACGGTGAAGACCTGGAACGAATCGGGCAAACTGATGATTTCCGTGCAAGACAACGGTATCGGCATTAAGAAAGAGAATGTAAAGAAGATATTTGATAAGTTCTACCGCGTGCATACAGGTAATCTGCACGATGTAAAAGGTTTCGGACTTGGGTTGGCCTATGTAAGAAAGATTATCGTGGAACATAAGGGAACCATCCGGGCAGAGAGCGAACTGAATGTGGGAACTAAATTTATAATTGCATTACCTCTATTAAAAAATTGATTGATATGGATGAGAAACTGCGAATTTTATTGTGCGAAGATGATGAAAATCTTGGCATGCTTTTAAGAGAATATCTACAGGCGAAAGGTTATGCTGCTGAGTTATACCATGATGGAGAAACCGGATACAAGGCTTTCCTGAAGAATAAATATGACTTGTGCGTGTTTGATGTGATGATGCCGAAGAAAGACGGCTTCACGCTGGCACAGGAAGTGCGTGCGGCAAATGCTGAAATTCCTATTATCTTCCTGACGGCTAAAACGCTGAAAGAAGATATTCTGGAAGGTTTCAAAATCGGTGCGGACGATTATATCACCAAACCGTTCAGTATGGAAGAGTTGGCTTTCAGAATTGAAGCTATCTTGAGACGCGTTCGCGGCAAGAAGAACAAGGAGAGCAACATTTACAAGATTGGTAAGTTTACTTTCGATACTCAGAAGCAGATTTTGGCTACTCCCGAAAAGCAGATGAAGCTGACTACGAAAGAGTCTGAGCTGCTAGGCTTGCTGTGTGCACATGCCAATGAAATTCTGCAACGCGATTTTGCGCTGAAGACAATCTGGATTGATGATAATTACTTCAATGCACGTAGCATGGACGTGTATATCACCAAGTTACGTAAGCATCTGAAAGAAGATGACTCTATCGAAATCATTAATATCCACGGAAAAGGCTATAAACTGATTACTCCGGAAACTGAGTCCTAATGGACTTGGTTTTCCCGGAAGCAAAATAAAAAAAAGGCGGTTGCAATACAACCGCCTTTTTTATTTCATTTTCTCTTTTGATATCAATCAGCAATCTTCTTGTTGATAGCGATGTAAGAAATCAATCCTACTACAACTAAAACAGCGGAAGTTCCTAAGATTATGTTGTTGTTGACATTGCCGGTAAAAGAACATGCAACCAAGATTACAGCTCCTACCAAGATTAATATCAATCCCAGATTTTTTAATAAGCCTTTCATGTGTATATATTTTAATAGATTATTACTTTCTTATTTATTCTTGTCACAAAGAAAAGCATAATTCTTTAACAAGCGAAATTATTTTTGCAAAAAATCTATATTTTAATGAAGAATGAGGGGTGGAGGAGGAAAAAACGGTTTTGTGGGGCTAATCTTTCGTATTAAAGAATATCTTTCTTAATACTTCCTGGCTGATACTCAACTCTTCGATGGTGATGCCATGCAAAGCTTCCTTCAAAGTTTGATTTGCAATGACGCGTGCCTTTTCTTCCAATTCTTTGCCGTCCTTGGTGAGATGGATAAGATTGGTGCGGCGGTCTTTCTTGTCGGAAATACGGACTACAAGGTGCTGGCGTTCCATGTTGTCTATGAGGCGCGTCATGCTGGGCTTGTCTTTGAAGGTTGCATTACACAACTCTTGTTGCGTCACTCCGTCTTTTTCCCACAAAAAGATGAGGACAGTCCACTGTTCGGGCGTGATTTCCAAACCGTTCTGTCGGAAATTGCGGGACAGTTTTCGATTAATTGCAGCAGATACTTTGCCATTAAGGATGGCAAATATCAGCCGGATATCAAAGTTGAATTGCTCTATCATGAAATTATTGTTTAAACAACTTTGCAAAGATACTTCACTTCTATGATAAATCCTATATCGGGGTACAAAAAACATTAAATGTTTGTAGTTCAAAATAAAATGCCTACCTTTGCACCGCATTTTTTAAACGAATAATTTATTTATTTAATTAAACGAGTATGAATCAATACGAAACCGTTTTCATTTTAACTCCCGTTTTGTCTGATGTTCAGATAAAGGAAGCGGTAGAAAAATTCAAAGGCATCCTTACTGCTGAAGGTGCTGAGATTGTAAATGAAGAAAACTGGGGACTGAAAAAGCTGGCTTATCCAATCCAGAAGAAGTCAACCGGTTTCTATCAGCTGATTGAGTTCAATGCAGAACCTACTGTAATTGACAAGTTGGAAGTTAACTTCCGTCGTGACGAACGTGTTATCCGCTTCTTGACTTTCAAGCAGGATAAGTATGCTGCAGAATATGCTGCAAAAAGAAGAAGTGTTAAATCAACTAAAAAGGAGGATTAATTATGGCACAACAAGTTCAATCAGAAATCAGATATTTAACTCCGCCTTCAGTAGACGTTAAGAAGAAAAAATACTGCCGTTTCAAAAAGAGTGGTATTAAGTACATTGACTACAAAGATCCTGAATTCTTGAAGAAATTCTTGAATGAGCAAGGTAAAATCCTTCCGCGTCGTATTACCGGTACTTCTTTGAAGTTCCAACGTCGTGTAGCTCAAGCTGTGAAGAGAGCACGCCACTTGGCGCTGCTGCCCTATGTAACTGACATGATGAAATAATAGGAGGAGGAAAGTATGGAAATTATATTAAAAGAAGACATCGTAAACTTGGGTTATAAGAACGATATCGTAACCGTTAAGTCTGGTTATGGTCGTAACTACCTCATCCCGACAGGTAAAGCTATCATCGCTTCGCCTGCTGCAAAGAAAATGTTGGCTGAAGATTTGAAGCAACGCGCTCACAAATTGGAGAAAATCAGAAAAGATGCAGAAGCTCTGGCTGCTAAGCTGGAAGGTGTATCTTTGAAGATTGCTACCAAGGTAAGCACTGCTGGTGCTATTTATGGTTCTGTAGGTAACATTCAGATTGCTGAAGAATTGGCTAAGTTGGGTCATAACATCGATCGTAAGATTATCGTTGTGAAAGACGCAGTAAAAGAAGTTGGTAGCTACAAAGCTATTGTTAAACTGCACAAGGAAGTTTCTGTAGAAATTCCTTTCGAAGTAGTTGCTGAAGAGGCATAAATCAATACTTCATATACTAAAAGCCCGGCTTCCGATGAAGAAGTCGGGCTTTTATTTTATTTGTATTTATGTTCAATGGCAGCTATTGCATCGTCAATGGTTTGCAGATACTGGTCATATATCAGAGTAGGAGCGGAATTGTTGTCATGGATACTTTTTATCAGACTAATTCCTTCCGGATATTTAAGTAAGTACTTCCATATTTCTATCCAGCTATTTCCTCCTGCATCTCTGTTCAAGAAAATTTGTACTTCATTCTTATCAACTAGTTTATAAAGCTTGTTCTTCTTCTCGTTTTCATAAAATGTCGCTATTTTATAGGCTTTCTCTATGGCAGTATAAGTTTTTATAAGTTGAGTAGCTATTTCTTTGTTCTTGATATTTTGTAGGAGAGCCGACGACTTGAGCATTTCCATAGCATCGTTTACATAGATGTATCCTTTTATTTGAAAGGCGAAGTTATCATATTTATCTAGGGAATCAAGTGACGCTTTTTCTATACAGTCCTTGTGTTGGAGTAAACACTGGGCTCCTTGTTTCTCAAATATCTCTTGTTTCATAATTTCCTCTATACAGTCCCGGTTCATCAGCATTTCATTTTTCACCAGCGATAATGCGTCTTTCACTTCATTCTGCTTTTTGCGTTCTGCAATCCAGTCGCTACCCCAAAATGTGATGATGATGCCCAGCACTACAGCTGTAAAGTTGCAAATAAAGTCTCCTAATCGTCTTGCCAGAGTGGGAGATGTGAGAAATTCTTTCATTTTCTTTTTCATTTGCTCTTATGGATTATTTGTATTCCTTCTCGATGGCTGCGATTGTCTTATCAATCTCTTTCAGGCTGGCGAAGTAGATTCGCGGACTTTGAATGTTGGGGATTGCCTGGAGGAGTTGTAAACCTTCCGGTTCGGTAAACAGGAGATGGAGCTGCTTCTTAAGGTCGCTTTCGAGATCGCGGGTTTTTTCCCTTTGTTTTGTTAGCTTGTATGTGTGAGCTTTCACTTCGGGGTTGTTATTGAAGTCGTTTTGTACCTGGTCTTTTATATTGCTATATATGGTGAAAGAACTTTCGGCGGCTTTGATTGCGCCATAAGCCTTGATTATCTGTAAGGCAAGTTCTTTACTTTGAATTTTCTGAATGAGCCCGGATGTTTTGAGCATTTCTATAGCATCGCTGGTAAACGTGAACTTACTCCATTGAAAAGGTAGGGGGAAATATTTGCGAATAGAGTCTGCGGGCATTTCTTTTGCATTATCTTTATGCTCAAAAAGATAATTTGCAGCGTGTTGTTCTAGTGCTACTCTGTCTCCCATGCTCTTCATTTCTTCTCTGTTCAGGGCGAGCTCGCTTTTCACCAGTTGCAGGGATTTTTCTACTTCCATTTGTGTGCTGCGTTCCGCAATCCAGTCGCTTCCGGCAAAAGTGATAATGATACCCAGCACTACGGCAATGAAGTTACGGAAGAAATCACCGAGTTTATATTCAGCACTTATCCGTTTTATCTTTTCCATTTGTTTTGTTCCCATATTCTGTCAATGTGTGAATGTTCCTGCGTCAAATATAGAGAAAGTTTATGTAAATAAGAAGGGACACATCCTAAATTAGGATATGTCCCTCGCTTTTAATCAGCCAATATGTTTTTTAGTTCTTCGGCATTGCTTCTTTAACTACCATCTGGCGGCCTGCATATTCTGCTCCGTTCAGCTCAGTGATGGCACGCTGTGCTTCTGCTGACTCCGGCATTTCGATAAATGCAAAACCTTTAGAGCGTCTTGTGTCGCGGTCGGTAATCAATCTTACTGAATCTACGGTTCCATACGCTTCCATTACTTCTCTCAAATCTGATTCATTTACCTTATATTTAAGGTCTCCAACATACATGTTCATAAAAATACAAAATAAAAAATTAATAATTCAATAAAGGGAGTCTTGAGAGATGGTAGTCAGTAATGAAATTCTCAATATGGTTAATCGAGTAGAACATAATGAAAAGCAAATCGTAATAACCTCTTATTGTTTAACTGGTGTAAAGTAACGACTTTTAATCGGATAATACACTATTAGGTAGTTATATTCTTCTCTATTATATCTTTTTTTGTGGAATAAGGTCAATACTTAACAATTGGCTATGTCTATGAGCTGACCGGAAGGCATAAAAAAAGTCTGTCCGTGCTTCTGCACGTCAGACTTTCAATTCTCTCTAGTGTTGTACTGAAATTATTCAGCTACAACTGCTGCGCTATCTACTGCCACAGTATCAACTGCTGCGGCTGCTGCTTCAGCTGCTGCTGCTTCTACAGCTGCGATTGAGTCAGCGATACGGATTGAATCTGCAGTTGCTTGTTCAGCGTTAGCTGCTTTGTTACCACAAGATGCGAAAGATACTGCTACGATAGCTACGACTACCAAAACTAATTTTTTCATTTTCTTTACTTTTTAAAACGTAATACAATCAACTGCTTTATTAAAACGTTGCAAATGTATGCACTTTTTAAATATGTTGTTCTCCAAAAGCCAACTTTTTTTTATATTTTTTTGGAGGACAGAGCGTTTTCTCTTCTATATGTATGTTTTGCAACATATTAATCCACGGCAATAGTATTGTATAAGTACCTTTTAATGCTCCTTTTAGGTGTTTTTTCGAATTCTGTCGGATAAAGTTGTATTTGGCTACCTTTTCATAGGAAGCTACGCTATTATTCAAATTCTTGAGATTTTCATCCATGATAGTCTTCAGGTTCTCCGGATTGTTCAAGCCTAAAGAGTCTAGTGTCTCGTAGTCGGCATATACCAGTGCTACCAACTTCTTATTACGCTCAATGACAAGACTTTCCATCACAAACGGCATGTTGCTGAGGCGTGCTTCTATTTCTTCGGGGAAGATGTTCTGTCCGCTGGAACTGAGGATCATCGTCTTGCTGCGCCCACGAATAAACAGATTGCCATGTTCGTCCAGCGTGCCCAAGTCACCGGTGCGCAACCAGCCGTCTTCGGTAAATGCTTCTTTGGTTGCTTCGGGATTTTTATAGTAACCGGTCATTACATTTTCACCGCGCACTTGTATCTCGCCAAGCTTATCGTCCGGGTTTTCTTTGTAAATGCGTGCTTCCATAATGTCCAATACCCGTCCGGAAGAAGTCGGGACAAATTCATCCCACGGGGCGTAGCTGATGAGCGGGGCACATTCCGTCATGCCATAACCGATGGTGAAGGGGAATTTGATGCGATAAAAGAATTCTTCCACTTCGGGGTTCATAGCCGCGCCGCCAATGATGACTTCCTTGAAGCGACCGCCCAGTGCATCTATCAACTTCTTGCGGATTTGCCCGTATATCTGTCCGTCCAGCAAAGGGATGCTGAGCGCCCACTTCATGGACTTTT
Source organism: Bacteroides sp. (assembly GCA_021203515.1). Lineage (GTDB taxonomy): Bacteria > Bacteroidota > Bacteroidia > Bacteroidales > Bacteroidaceae > Bacteroides. The sequence continues at coordinate 79,445 of JAJQAY010000042.1, forward strand.
TATTGATAATCGGCTGAATTACATTCTTATATATCTTTTCGATGACGAGGGGAACGGTGATGATTAAATTAGGCTTCACCTCATCGAATGCCTTCATCAGAATTTTAGGAGAAGGTACTTTGCCTAATAATGTGACGTGCGTGCCGACGGCGGTAGCAGTCAGAAAGTCGAAAGCGCAACCATAGGCATGCGCCAGTGGCAGGAAAGAAAGCACCTTGTCGCCTTTCTTTAATAACTCGGTGCGAATGCCGAAAGTTACATTACCCGCCAGGTTGTTTCCTGTCAGCATGACGCCTTTGCTGAAACCGGTGGTGCCGGAAGTATAGTTCAGCAGCATCACCTTGTCGTTGGAGAGGTCGGTATAAACGATGTCTTCTTTTCGGAAACCCTCCGGATAGTTTGCATCCATCTCTTCGCCCAGGTGCTTGAGGAAACGTTGTATAGTTTCTCCGTCGCGCTGATACAGGCAACGGAAATCGGTGAGGGAGAACACACCGCGCAGACCCGTGAGGCGTTCTTCTTCCAGATGTTCCCAGATGGCGTCGCTGGTGAAAAGGAATATGGACTCGGAGTGGTTGACGATGTGATGCACATCGTTAGGGTGGAAATCCTGCAAGATGGGGACAACGATGCCGCCATACGTGATGGCTGCCATATAAGCGATGCACCAACGGGCGTTGTTTTTGCCGATAACTGCGATTTTATCGCCCCGTCGGAGGCTGCAATGTTTGAACAGCAGATGGAGTTTGGCTATTTCCTGCGCCACTTGTCCATATGTATAACTCTCATTTTCTCCGTAATCGGTGTAGCAGGGAAGCTCCCAATTCTCGCGAAAACTATGTTCGTATAGCTTGATAAAGTTTTGTTGTATCATTGCACGCTTTTTAATGAATTGTGCAAAAGTAGGAAAAATATGATAATAATGTGTACATTTGCGACGGAAAAGCGTTTTAAGCTCATGATAGATACCAACATATTTCAAGATAAGACAGCGGTTTACTATACGCTGGGTTGCAAACTGAACTTCTCGGAAATGTCGACCATCGGCAAGGTTTTGCGGGAAGCAGGCGTGCGTACGGCACGGAAGGGAGAGAAGGCGGATATATGTGTGGTGAATACCTGTTCGGTGACCGAAGTTGCCGACAAGAAATGTCGTCAGGCCATTCATCGGCTGGTGAAGCAGCATCCGGGGGCATTTGTAGTGGTGACCGGTTGCTATGCCCAGTTGAAACCCGACACGGTGGCAAAGATAGAGGGAGTGGATGTGGTGCTCGGCGCCGAACAAAAGAAAGACTTGCTTCAATACCTGGGCGATTTGCAAAAACATGAGAGCGGTGAGGCTCACACGTCCACGCTGAAAGATATTCGTTCGTTCGCTCCGTCGTGCTCGCGTGGCGACCGTACCCGTTTCTTCCTGAAAGTGCAGGACGGTTGCGATTACTACTGCTCCTATTGTACCATCCCTTTTGCCCGCGGACGTAGCCGCAACGGAAGCATTGCTTCCATCGTGGAACAAGCTCGCCAGGCGGCAGCGGAAGGTGGAAAAGAAATTGTGCTGACCGGTGTCAATATCGGTGATTTCGGTAAGACGACGGACGAAAGCTTCTTCGACCTGGTGAATGCGTTGGACGAGGTGGAAGGCATCGAGCGCTACCGCATCTCTTCCATCGAACCGAACCTGCTGACGGATGAGATCATAGAATATGTGTCCCGCTCCAAGCGATTTATGCCCCATTTCCATATTCCTTTGCAATCAGGTAGCGACGAAGTGCTGAAGCTGATGCGCCGACGCTACGACACCGCTCTGTTTGCATCGAAAGTGAAGAAAGTGCACGAAGTGATGCCTGATGCTTTTATCGGAGTAGATGTCATAGTGGGCACACGCGGTGAGACGGAAGACCTTTTCAATCAGGTATATGAGTTTATCAAGAGTCTGGACGTGACCCAGCTTCATGTGTTCAGCTATTCCGAACGTCCGGGAACCCAGGCGTTGAAGATAGAACACGCCGTGTCGCCCGAAGAGAAGCACCGTCGCAGCCAGCGTCTGCTGGAGTTGTCCGAGGAAAAGACGCATGCGTTCTACGCCCGCCACATCGGACAGACCATGCCTGCCCTGCTGGAACGCTCCAAACCGGGAACACCCATGCACGGCTTTACGGCAAACTATATCCGTGTGGAAGTTCCCCATGATGATGCGCTGGACAACCAAGTAGTATCCGTGCGATTGGGTGATTTTAATGAAGACGGCACTGCACTGAAAGGCGAGATTATGCTCGGGTAAAGTGTAGCCCCATAGTAATTTGTAATTAGTAATTCGTAATTAAATAAGGTGAAATCGAGATTAATCTATTGGCTGACCTATGCGGGCATGTGGCTGCTTGCCTTGCTGCCTCTCGGGGCATTTTATGTGCTTTCCGACGGGCTCTACTTTTTGATGCACCACGTCGCGCACTATCGCCGGAGGGTGGTTCGCATGAACCTGCGCAATGCTTTCCCCGAGAAGTCGGCGGCCGAACTCAGGGATATAGAACGCCAGTTCTACCACTACATTTGCGACTATATGCTTGAAGAAGTCAAGTTGTTGCGTATGCCTCTCAAAGAGCTGCGCCGCCGCATGGAGTATAATAATAAGGAGGAATTTCTGGCTATGGTAGAGAAACATGGCGGCATTGTACTGCTGATACCTCATTATGCTAACTTCGAGTGGATTATAGGTATTGGCTCCGTCATGCGCGAGGGAGATTTGCCGGTGCAGGTCTACAAACCCCTGCACAATAAATATCTGGATGCGATGTTCAAGCGCATCCGTGCCCGCTTCGGAGGATACAATGTGCCGAAACATTCTATGGCACGCGAAATTATCCGGTTGCATCGCGACGGCAAGCGCATAGTCGTAGGGCTGATTACAGACCAATCCCCCAATCTCAACGAAGCCCACTATTGGACTACCTTCCTTAATCAAGATACCGGATTTATGGACGGTGCCGAGCATGTCGCCAAACTCTTGAACCTCCCCGTCTTCTATTGCGAACTCGAAAAGCAGGGTAGGGGATATTGCGAGGTTCGTTTCGACCTGATTACCGAAACCCCGAAGGAAACTGCCGACGGAGAGATTACCGGACACTTTGCCCGTCGCCTGGAGCAGACCATCCGTCGGCAACCGCCCTATTGGTTCTGGTCGCACAAGCGCTGGAAACTGAAACGTGAAGATGTGGTGCAGCATGGATAAGATAGCTGTTGTCATACTGAATTGGAACGGTTGTGAGATGCTTCGTTCATTCCTGCCTTCCGTGATACGTTGTTCTGCAACAGACGACGCGGTGGTTTATGTGGCAGATAACGGTTCGACGGATAACTCCGTTGAAACGCTTCGCCGGGAATTTCCCTCCGTGCGCCTTATTCTATTAGAAGATAATCATGGTTTTGCCGACGGCTATAATCTAGCCTTGCAACAAGTGTCGGCAGAATACGTCGTACTGTTGAATTCCGACGTGGAGGTAACGGAGCATTGGCTACAACCGCTTACCGCATATATGGACGCCCACCCGAAGGTAGCCGCCTGCCAGCCCAAGATACGTAGCTGGCATCGGAAAGAGCAGTTTGAGTATGCCGGTGCTGCCGGTGGGTTTATAGACCGCTACGGCTATCCGTTCTGCCGTGGGCGGATAATGGGAGTGGTCGAGGAAGACCGAGGACAGTATGATATCAGCATTCCGGTATTCTGGGCTACGGGTGCTGCGCTGTTCATTCGCCTAAAAGACTATCAGGAGGCCGGTGGACTGGACGGACGGTTCTTTGCCCACATGGAAGAGATTGACTTGTGCTGGCGTCTTCGTTCCCGTGGGCGGATGTTGGTATGTGTGCCCCAAAGCGTGGTCTATCACGTGGGCGGAGCAACGCTGAAGAAAGAAAATCCACAGAAGACTTTTCTTAATTTTCGCAATAATCTTGTAATGCTGTACAAGAACTTGCCGCAGGAGGAACTGGTGTCCGTCATGCGTGTGCGGGCGATGCTCGATTATGTGGCAGCTCTTAGCTTTTGCTTGAAAGGGCAGTTTCCCAATGCTTGGGCTGTCATTCGAGCGCGTCGTGCCTTTCGTTCACTTCGCACCTCTTTTGCAGCAGCTCGTGAAGAAAATTTGAAAAAAACTTGCCTTCCCATTATTCCCGAACGGACAAAAAACAGTATCTTGGCGCAGTTTTATTTGCATGGAAAGAAACTCTTTTCACAATTATAACGTTTTCGCCACAGAGGACGCAGAGTCTCACTGAGTCTTTTATAAAAACGCAGATTAACACAGATTTTTGCAAAGAGAAAAAGAATAAATAATCTGTGTGAATATGCGTTAATCTGCGTTTTATTCTTTCTCTCAGTGAGACTCTGTGTTCTCTGTGGTGAAACTTAAAGGTATTGGCTTATGGAAAAATTAGTTAGAAAGATTGGATTAGTGGCACATGATGCCATGAAGAAAGACCTCATTGAGTGGGTACTTTGGAACTCAGAGTCGCTCATGGGACACAAGTTTTATTGTACGGGCACTACCGGTACTCTCATCCTCGAAGCATTGAAAGAAAAGCATCCCGATGTGGAGTGGGACTTCACTATTCTTAAATCCGGTCCTTTGGGCGGTGACCAACAAATGGGTTCGCGCATTGTGGACGGAGAGATTGATTACCTTTTCTTCTTTACCGACCCGATGACTTTGCAGCCGCATGATACGGACGTGAAAGCGCTGACGCGCCTTGCCGGTGTGGAGAATATCGTGTTCTGCTGCAACCGCAGCACTGCCGACCATATCATCTCAAGTCCGCTCTTCCTCGACCCTAATTACGAGCGTTCTGTTCCGGACTATACAAATTACACCAAACGATTTGCAAACAAGCCGGTAGTAGCCGAAGCTATGGAATCGGCAAGCAAGCGGAAGCGGAAGAAGTAAACCGAAAGGTTTGTTCCCGCCTGCCTCCTGTGCATAAGATGGCATCTTGTGCAACACAAGTCCGCATCTTGTGCTGCTCAAGATGCCATCTTGTGCATGGAAGATAGTAGGGGTAAGGGAGCAAGGTCTACAAGTAGTTGCACCATCAGTTTACACTAGCCCTATCGTCAGCTTGCGATAGGGCTAGTGTTGGTTAACGATAGAGCTATCGCAGGCTGACGGTAGGGCTATTGTTATAATTCACTTCTTTGGATGTTGATTTCCACTCCCGCTGCTTCTATCTCCGCCCCCATAGGCGGATTGCGCTTTGATAGTTTCAATTCAATGCTTTCTATTGGGGGAAAATCCTGGAATAACCGCTTCACGATACGTCCGCTGACGTGTTCCAACAGTTTGGAAGGTATTTCCATTTCCTTCTTCACCGCTTCATATACATCCGCATAGCTTACGGTGTCCGCCACGTCATCCGTCTTGACAGCAGCAGTGAGGTCGACTTTCAGCCGCAAGCTGACTGTAAATTCATTGCCTACCGTTGTCTCTTGTCTGCCTACTCCATGATAGGCAAAGAAACGTATCTGGTCTAAAAATATATAGCCGGTCATTCTTAATAACTTGATAATTGCTTCTCGTTATCTTCCAGTCTGCTCAATCAGTTCTTTAATCTTTTCATTCAGACTTTCCGCTTTCATCAACTGCTCCAGTGTCAGGTGCATACGCCAGCGCCAGCAGTGGCGCGGATTAGCCGGAACGTTGATACGCTCTTCCTGTGCATTGGGATTGCGCCACTTGCCGTCCATTGACATCCAGTCTTGCAGCGAAAGGATGCAGAGAATGGATTTGCCGGAAAGATGGCTACGTACTACTTCCTCGCAGAGTTCGGGAGTAGCTACTGCCGGTACGGCACCGTAGTGTCCGAGCAGCATGTTGTAGTATCGTTGCGTCTGTTGGAAATCCTCTTCCCACCAACCGCGCAGTGTAGACATGTCGTGCGTGGAGATGGTGCAGACAGAACGGTACGGATACCAATCCGGATGCCCGAACTCTTGCGTCGGGTCTTTGGGCATGCGCTGTATTTCCAAAGAAAGGATGCGCAGGTCGTTCATCACCCATGCCACGCAGTCGGGTATCATTCCCAGGTCTTCGCCACACACCAGCATACGGGTAGATTGTGTCAGTTGGGGCAGTCTGTTCATGGCTTGTTCGCGCCAGAACTCATTGTGGCGATGGTAGTAATATTGGTCGTACAGACGGTTGAAAGCGGCTTTTTCCCAATCGTTCAGTGCACGATAGATATAATCGTGCTGCACACCGATGCGCGGATGATATTCATTCGGGTTGTTGCTGTCGGGCACAAACAGCACGTTGCTGATGAGTGCATAAAGTCCGTCGCGTACCCAGATACTGTCTTCGTCCATCTTTCCGGCAAAGAAGGCTTCTACTTTGCGCTGCGTGTCGAACTCGGGACGCATGCGGTAGACTTCCCACGTATCGGTAGGCTCGATAAAGGTCTGCTTCACATAGTCCGTGTGCGGGCCGAACATTTGCGGCAGGAAATATTCATGTATGTACGGTTTCAGGAAGAAGTCTTCGCGGAAGGTCAATCCGTAGCCTTCTATCTCCTCACGCGTCATGGGCAGGGCAGGTACAAACTGTCCCAGCAAGCCGTGCACGGCATGCATCGGTATCTTCCAAATGCGGAAGAAGCCGAGAATATGGTCGATGCGGTATGCGTCGAAATATTCCGCCATCTTGCGGAAACGCTTCATCCACCAAGCATATCCGTCTTTCTCCATCACGTCCCAGTTGTAGGTGGGGAAGCCCCAGTTCTGCCCGTTCACCGAGAAATCATCGGGGGGAGCACCCGCCTGGCCGTTCAGGTTGAAGTAATGAGGCTCCGTCCATGTATCCACGCTGTTGCGGCTGATGCCGATAGGAATGTCGCCTTTCAGCACAACACCGTTGGCACGGGCGTATTCTGTGGCGGCAAGCAGTTGCAGGTGCATGTTGAATTGGATATAGTAATAGATGGCAATATGCGGATAATCGGCCGAGTCGGGTTGGCAGAGCTTTTCGATTTCTTGGGCATCATATGTGTTGAACTTCGGCCATTCGCGGAAGTTAGGCGTCTTGTAGGCATCACGCAGATAGCTGAAGACGGCATACGGTTGCAACCATTCCTTGTTGGACTCGAAGAAAAGGCGGAATGCTTCTGTAGCCAGCACCTTTTCGCCTTCTTGCTTGAAGATGAGGCGGAAATATTCCCATTTGGTTTTATTGACGGCTTCGTAATCTACGGCAGGCAGGGCATTCAGTTCTTTTTGTCGCTTATTGAAGTCGGCCATTGCGGCTTTATCTTTCAATATTCCCAACTGTTTCAGGTCGGCATACATCGGATGGAACGCATAAATGGAGATACTGTTATAAGGATAAGAGTCGGTCCACGTATGCGTCATGGTCGTATCGTTGATGGGCAGGATTTGCACCACTTTCTGGCGGGTACTTACGGCCCAGTCTATCATGCGTTTCAGGTCACCAAAATCGCCTACTCCGAAGCTCTTTTCGGAACGGAGGGAGAAAACGGGCACTGCTACGCCGGCACCTTTCCAGTCGGGGAGGTTGAAGTAGACATAGCGGTCACCGATAGCCAATGCTTCGTTGGCACCGATTTGCGGGGCAGCCATATAGCGGTTGGGATTGTTTTCCCAACATACGCTGCGGCGTTCCTTCTTATTATATAGGATAAATTTATATTCCAGCGGGAATTGGATTTTACCGGCATCTACCTCTACTTGCCATTCGGGGAAGTTGGCGTCGCTCATCAGCACGGCTTTGTCCGGGTCCCAGTCTCCGAATATCGACTGGTTGCCGCAGATACCTAGACAGTGTTCGCTGTCAATGCACGGGGCATAGGCCTTTATCAGCAAGCCCTTCTTGTAGCCTTTGGGGGCACTGCTGCGTTCGCGGTGTGCCAGCAGAGACTCTGTAAAGGCGGATGTATAAAAGTATTGTTGTTCCGGCAGGTTCTTCCAGCAGTCTTGTAATTGGTATACTTTCTTTGCTGTTCCGGATACATAGAGAGTACGAGGGAGGTTATCCCACTCGGTACGTATCGTTTTCCCGTCATAATAGATTTGATAACTGTATTGGACGGTTCCGTTTTCGGGTGTTGCAATGTCCACTTCTGCTGTCCAATGAATGCCGTCCACCGTACGTAGGGGGAAGGCATGGTCGTGTTGTTGGCTGCCGAGTTCGGGGATGGAGCCTAAGACCCTCACTTCTTCACCCCAGTTAGTGCGATACTCGATATTAAATAATAATTTCATATATATTAGATTTAGAAACAACAATAGCTGCAATGATTATGCAAGTATAGGAAAATTCCCTTATAATCATGCAGCTATTATTATCTAAGTCATTTAAAATCCTATGCAAACGTTTGTGTTTGCCGGTTTTCTATCCGCAACGGGAGGCTCCGCAAGTTTTACAAATGAGGCAACCTTCCTGATATACAAGTGTTTCGTTTCCGCAATTCGGACATTTCTTGCCTTTGGCTTCGGTACCGTCCTGGATGTATTTCTTCAAGGCGCGTTCCACACCGTTCTTCCAGGTATTGATGCTTTCGCTGTCCAGTTGCAAGGAGCCTACCAGCTTGATAACTTGTTCGATAGGCATGCGGTAGCGCAATACACCGGAAATCAGTTTGGCATAGTTCCAATATTCCTTGTTGAACTTCTCGGACAAGCCCTCGATGGTAACTTTGTATCCGCGTTTGTTCTCGAACTGGAAGTCATAGCGCTTGTTACCGTTCTCATCGACGTTTTTGATGATGTGGCCGGATGAAACGTTTTTCGGAAGAATAATACCTTCGTCATCGTCCTGCAAACCGGTGAAGATTTCGTAGGGATGTCCGTCCAGCAAGCCGACGAAAGCCACCCATTTCTCCTTGTTATTCTGGAAGCGGACAACGTCTGCATCGAGTATTGTCGGACGGGTTTCGACCACCGTAGGCGGTTTGCACGGTGGAAGGTCTTCTTTCTTGTCGCTCTTGGTGGAAATCAGTACACCCGAACGTGAACCGTCGCGGTAGACCGTACAGCCTTTACATCCGGACTTCCATGCTTCAACGTACAAGCGGTTCACTAGGTCTTCATCCACATCATTCGGCAAATTGATGGTCACACTGATGGAGTGGTCCACCCACTTCTGGATGCGTCCCTGCATCTTGACTTTCATCAGCCAGTCCACGTCGTTGGAGGTTGCTTTATAATAAGGAGACTTCTCGACCAGTGCATCCACTTCTTCCTGCGTATAACGTCTGGCGGGGTTATGCCCTTGCGCTTCCATCCATGTGACAAACTTGGGATGGAAAACAATGTATTCCTCAAATGCATCGCCCGTTTCGTCGATAAAGTCGATATGTACGTTCGTGTCATTCGGGTTGACCTTGCGGCGCCGCTTATACACGGGCAGGAACACAGGTTCGATTCCCGAAGTGGTCTGTGTCATCAGACTGGTGGTTCCGGTCGGGGCAATCGTGAGGCAGGCGATGTTACGGCGTCCGTACTTCTTCATTCCCTCATACAGTTCGGGGTCGGCTTCGCGCAGGCGATTGATGAACGGATTGTTCTTTTCGCGTTCCGTATCGTAAATCTCGAATGCACCGCGTTCCTTAGCCATTTCTACCGATGAACGGTAGGCTGCCAAAGCGATTGTCTTATGTATATTTTCTGAAAATTCGGTAGCTTCTTCAGTGCCGTAGCGTAATCCCAACGCTGCAAGCATGTCGCCTTCGGCTGTAATACCTACACCGGTACGACGTCCCTGAGCACTCTTCTTGTATATTTTCTGCCACAAGGCGCTTTCCGTCTGTTTCACGTCGCCCCCTTCCGGGTCTGCGTCAATCTTAGCCATGATGCATTCGATTTTCTCCAGTTCGAGGTCGATGATGTCGTCCATGATGCGTTGAGCCAATGCAGCGTGTTTCCTGAACAAGTCAAAATCGAAATAAGCATCCGGCTTGAACGGGTTTACGACATAAGAATAAAGGTTGATGGCCAGCAAACGACAAGAGTCGTAAGGACACAAGGGGATTTCGCCGCAAGGATTGGTAGATACCGTGCGATAACCTAAATCAGCATAACAATCGGGCACGGATTCTTTTAAGATCGTATCCCAGAAGAGCACACCGGGTTCGGCGGATTTCCATGCGTTGTGCACGATTTTCTTCCATAAATCCGTAGCGCTTATTTCTTTTTGGAAAGTAGGTTTGGTGGCATCAATGGGATATTGCTGTACATATGGCTTTCCTTCAACGGCTGCTTGCATGAAAGCATCGTCCAGTTTTACGGAAACATTGGCTCCCGTAACTTTGCCTTCTGTCATTTTGGCATCGATAAAGGCTTCCGAGTCAGGGTGTTTGATGGATACGCTCAGCATCAGTGCTCCCCGGCGTCCGTCTTGTGCAACTTCGCGCGTGGAGTTGGAATAGCGTTCCATAAACGGAACCAGACCGGTTGAAGTCAATGCCGAATTCTTTACGGGTGAACCTTTGGGGCGGATATGCGACAAATCATGCCCTACGCCACCACGGCGTTTCATGAGTTGTACTTGCTCTTCGTCTATTTTAAAGATAGCACCGTATGAGTCCGCCTCACCGTCTACTCCGATTACAAAGCAATTGGAGAGAGAAGCTACCTGATAGTTGTTACCAATTCCGGTCATCGGACTTCCTTGCGGAACGATGTACTTGAAATGGTCGAGCAATCCGAAAAGTTCCTCCGAACTTAAAGGATTAGGGTACTTAACCTCGATGCGGGCTACTTCATTGGCTATTCTCCAATGCATGTCTTCCGGAGACTTTTCATAAATGTTTCCGAAAGAATCTTTGACTGCGTATTTGTTTACCCAAACTCTTGCAGCCAGTTCGTCACCTTGAAAGTATCGTAAGGATTCTTTGTAGGCTTCATCATAGGAATAATTTTTCTTTTCCACGATGTAGTATCTCTTAGATTTAGTTGAAAATAAGTATAAAGTGTAGAAGTCATACTTATAGTTAACAAATGCG